>NZ_DASVZH010000104.1:0-14831 GCF_036391795.1 Oryzihumus sp. | reverse complement strand
CCTCGAGGCGTTGCTGCGCGGACCCGAGGAGGTCCTGCTCCTGGACGAGCCGGACAACTACCTCGACGTGCCGACCAAGCGGTGGCTGGAGGAGCAGCTCATCGGCTCGCCCAAGACCGTCCTGTTCGTCAGCCACGACCGGGAGCTGCTCGACCGCGTCGCGACCCGCGTGGCCACGCTCGAGCCCGGCGCGGCCGGCAGCACGCTGTGGGTGCACCCGGCCGGCTTCGCGACCTACCAGCAGGCGCGCATCGACCGGAACGCCAGGCTCGAGGAGCTGCGCCGCCGCTGGGACGAGGAGCACGCCAAGCTCAAGGCGCTGGTGCTCATGTACAAGACCAAGGCCGCCTACAACGACGGCCTGGCCAGCCGCTACCAGGCCGCCAAGACGCGTCTGGCCAAGTTCGAGGAGGCCGGCCCGCCCGAGGCGGTCGCGGGCGAGCAGAACGTGCGGATGCGCCTGACCGGAGGCCGCACGGCCAAGCGCGCGGTGATCATCGAGGGGCTGGAGCTGACCGGCCTCATGGCGCCGTTCGACCTCGAGGTCTGGTACGGCGAGCGGGTCGCGGTCCTGGGCAGCAACGGGTCGGGCAAGTCCCACTTCCTCCGGCTGCTCGCCCGCGGCGGCAGCGACCCCGACGTCGAGCACCGCCCGGTCGGGGACGTCGTCCCCGCCGCGGTCGAGCACACCGGTATCGCGCGCCTGGGCTCCCGGGTCCGCCCCGGCTGGTTCGCCCAGACGCACGAGCACCCGGAGCTGATGACCCGCACGCTGCTGGAGATCCTGCACCGGGGTGACGAGCACCGGGCCGGCAAGCCCCGCGACGAGGCGGCGCGGGCCCTGGACCGCTACGGCCTGGCCCGCTCCTCGGAGCAGACCTTCGCCTCGCTCTCGGGCGGGCAGCAGGCGCGGTTCCAGATCCTGCTGCTGGAGCTGAGCGGGGCGACGATGCTGCTGCTGGACGAGCCCACGGACAACCTCGACCTGCACTCGGCTGAGGCGCTGGAGGAGGGCCTGGCGGCCTTCGACGGCACGGTGCTCGCGGTCACCCACGACCGGTGGTTCGCCCGGGGCTTCGACCGGTTCCTCGTCTTCGGCGAGGACGGCGGGGTCTACGAGGCGAACGAGCCGGTCTGGGACGAGGGCCGGGTCCGCCGGGCCCGCTGAGACCGCGTCGACAGCCCACCGAACGCACCAATTCCGTCGAATCACCGCCCGAGAGCGGGTGAGACGACGGAATTGGTGCGTTCGGTCGCCAATGCCGTGAGGAGTCGGCCCGCTGCTGCAAGAACTTGCAGAAACTTTGCACTTCACCTCTGGTGTCGCGGCTGGGCTGGGGCCTAACGTTCGCGGGGCGGCCCGCCGGGGTGGGGGCCGCGACTCACCGACGGGCGGCCTCAGGGGGCGCTCGCTGACGTCCAGGAGTGCCCGTGGCCGGTCGCTGGTCCACCGTCGTCGCTGCCGTCGCAGCATCCACGCTCGCCACCGTCGGCCTCGTGCCGGGGCTGGCGCGCACCGCGGCGGCGGCCGACCGCACCGCCACGCTGGTCGGCTCGCTGCAGTCCGAGCTCGGCTGCTCCGGCGACTGGCAGCCGGACTGCACGGCCACCGACCTGACCCGCGACGGTGACGGCACGGCATACGGCAGGGACTTCCGGGTGCCGGCGGGCAGCTACGAGCTCAAGGTGGCCATCAACCACAGCTGGGACGAGAGCTACGGCGCCGACGGCGCCAAGGGCGGGGCCAACATCCCGCTGGTGCTGCAGGGGCCGGCCACCCTGCACGTGTCCTACGACGACCAGACGCACCGGATCGGCGTGACCCCGACCGACCTGCCCGGTCCGGCGACCGCGGCGGACACCGCGCTCGCCGGCACGAGCCTGCGAGGGCCGCTGACCCGCGAGCGGTTCTACTTCGTCATGGCCGACCGGTTCGCCAACGGCGACCCCGGCAACGACACCGGCGGGCTGACCGGCACCCGGATGGAGACCGGCTTCGACCCGACGGACAAGGGCTTCTACCACGGCGGTGACCTGGTCGGCCTGACCCAGAAGCTGGACTACATCAAGTCCCTGGGCACCACCTCGATCTGGCTGACGCCGGCGTTCAAGAACCGCCCGGTGCAGGGCAGCGGGGCCGACGCCAGCGCCGGCTACCACGGCTACTGGATCACCGACTTCACGAAGATCGACCCGCACCTGGGCAGCAACGGGGACATGAAGCGCCTCATCGCCGCCGCGCACGCCAAGGGGATGAAGGTCTTCTTCGACATCATCACCAACCACACCGCCGACGTCATCGACTACCAGGGCGGCCAGCACGGCTACATCTCGAAGGCCCAGCGCCCCTACACCGACGCCAGCGGGAAGGCCTTCGACGACAAGGCGTACGCCGGCGGCAGCACCTTCCCGGCGCTGGACCCGGCGACGTCCTTCCCCTACGTGCCGGTCTTCCGCACCGAGGCGGACAAGACCGTCAAGGTGCCCGCCTGGTTGAACGACCCCACGGTCTACCACAACCGCGGTGACTCGACCTTTGCCGGCGAGTCCGCGGAGTACGGCGACTTCGTCGGGCTGGACGACCTGTGGACCGAGCAGCCCAAGGTCGTGGGCGGCATGACCGACATCTACAAGCAGTGGGTCGACTTCGGCGTCGACGGCTTCCGGATCGACACCGTCAAGCACGTCAACATGGAGTTCTGGCAGCAGTTCGTGCCGGCGATCCAGGCCCGCGCCAAGGCTGACGGCAACGACAAGTTCTTCCAGTTCGGCGAGGTCTACGACGCCGACCCCAAGGTCATGAGCCGGTTCACCACGGCCGGCAAGCTGCCCGCCACCCTGGACTTCGGCTTCCAGTCCAACGCGCTCGCCTTCGCCCAGGGCAAGGCGACCACGGGGCTGCGCGACTTCTACGCGAACGACGACTACTACACCGACACCGACTCCAACGCCTACGAGCTGCCGACCTTCCTGGGCAACCACGACATGGGCCGGATCGCCATGATGCTCAAGGGGTCTGGCTCCTCCGGCGACGACCTGATGGCGCGCACGAAGCTCGCCAACGAGCTGATGTTCCTCACCCGGGGGCAGCCGGTCGTCTACTACGGCGACGAGCAGGGCTTCATCGGCAGCGGCGGCGACAAGGACGCCCGGCAGGATATGTTCGCCACGAAGGTGCCCGACTTCGCCTCGCAGGAGGTGCTCGGCGGCCCGTCCGGCAGCAAGGACCGTTATGACGAGTCCGCCCCGCTGTACCGCCAGCTCCAGTCCCTGGAGCGGTTGCGGGCCGCCAACCCCGGGCTCGCCGACGGCGCGCAGGTCCACCGCTACGCCTCCGACGGTGCCGGCATCTACGCCTTCAGCCGGGTCGACGCCGCGACCGGCACGGAGTACGTCGTGGCCGCCAACAACGCCACCACCGCGAAGTCGGCGACGTTCAGCACCTACAGCGACCGGATGCACTTCGCCCCGCTGCTCGGCGCCACGCGCGACCTGGTCTCCGGTGCGGACGACCGGGTCAGCGTCAGCGTCCCGCCGCTGTCGGTGTCGGTGTGGAAGGCCCGCAGCGGTCTGGCCCACCGGCGCACCGCTCCCGCCGTCTACCTCACCTCGCCCCAGGCAGGGGGAGTGGTCGGCGGCCGGGCCGAGGTCGGCGCCGCGATCCCGGAGAACGCGTTCGCCCAGGTGAGCTTCGCCTGGCGTGCGGCCGGCACGAGCCAGTGGCACCCGCTCGGCACCGACGACAACGCGCCCTACCGCGTCTTCCACGACGTCAGCGGCCTGGCCAAGGGCACCCTGCTGGAGTACCGCGCGGTGGCGCGGGACAGCAGCGGCAACATCTCGGCGAGCTCGTCCTACGGGGTCGTCGGTGACGCCCAGGCGGCGGGGAGCACCGGCGGCTCGGGCGGGGTCGGCCCGGTCACCCAGCCCGACAACGTCAGCGTGCCCGGCAGCGACAACTCCGAGATGGGCTGCCCCGGCGACTGGCAGCCCGACTGTGCCCAGGCCCAGCTCTCGCTGGACGCCAAGGACCAGGTCTGGAAGGGCACGACCAGCGCGATCCCGGCCGGGGACTACGAGTACAAGGCCGCGATCAACAAGAGCTGGGACGAGAACTACGGCGCCGGCGGGGTCAAGGGCGGCAGCAACATCGCCTTCCACGCCCCCGGCGGGCCGGTGACGTTCTACTACGACCACGCGACGCACTACGCGACCAGCACCGCGCAGGGCCCGATCATCACCGCGCCCGGCTCGTTCCAGAGCAAGCTGGGATGCCCGGCCGACTGGAGCCCGGACTGCATGCGCCCGTGGCTGCAGGACCCCGACGGTGACGGGACCTACACGTGGTCGACCGACCAGATCCCCGCGGGCAGCTACGAGTTCAAGGTGGCCCACAACCTGACCTGGGACGAGAACTACGGCGCCGGAGGTGCGCCCGGCGGAGCCAACATCGGCTTCTCGGTGCCCTCGGACGGCACCGTCGTGACCTTCTCCTACGTGCTGGCCACGCACCAGGCCAGCGTCAAGACCTCGCGGGCCGGGGCCGCCCCGGACCTGAAGAAGGCCAAGGCCTACTGGGTCAGCCGCGACCTGCTCGCCTGGCCGGCCACCGGCGTGCCCGCCGGCACCGACCCGGCGCTGCTGCACTGGCGGCTGCACTGGTCGCCGACCGGCGGCCTCGGCGTGGACGCCGAGGCGGTCACCGGCGGCTCCACCGCCGACCTGACGTATGACGCGTCGGGGCTCCCGGCCTCCGTCACCGCCGCGCACCCCGAGCTCAAGGGCTACCTCGCGCTGCGGCTCGACCCGAAGGTGGCCAGGCAGGCGGAGGACATCCTGCGCGGCCAGGTGGCCGTCGGGCTCTACGACGACCTCGGCCGGCTGCTCGACGCCACCGGGGTGCAGACCCCAGGGGTGCTCGACGACCTGTACGCGGCGGCGGCCTCCCGGCGCAGCCTGGGCGTCACGTGGGACGGGCGCGACCCGTCGTTCGCGCTGTGGGCGCCGACCGCCCAGTCGGTCGACCTGCTGACGTGGCCGGCCGGCTCGGCCGCCGACGCGCCGGTGTCCGCCGCCACGAGGACCGCCATGCGTCGCCAGGGTGACGGCTCGTGGACGGTGGCGGGCCGCCCGCAGTGGCGCGGCGCGCGATACCTCTATGACGTGGCGGTGTTCGCCCCCACCACCGGCCGGGTCGAGCACAACCAGGTCACCGACCCCTACTCGGTGGCGCTGACGCTGGACTCGACCCGCTCGGTGGCGGTGGACCTGGCCGACCCGGCCTACCGCCCGGCCCTGTGGTCGGGGGCGCCGGCGCCGAAGCTCAAGCAGGACGTGGACTCCACGATCTACGAGCTGCACGTGCGGGACTTCTCCGTCGGCGACACCACCGTGCCCGCGGACCACCGGGGTTCGTACCTGGCGTTCGCCGACAACGGCAACGGCACCAAGCACCTCAAGGCGCTCGCGGCCGCGGGGCTCAACACGGTGCACCTGCTGCCGACGTTCGACATCGCCTCGATCGAGGAGGACCCGGCCAAGCAGGCCAGGCCGGCCTGTGACCTGGCCTCCTACGGACCGGCCAGCGAGGAGCAGCAGAAGTGCGTCACCGCCGTCGCCGGCAAGGACGCGTTCAACTGGGGCTACGACCCGTGGCACTGGATGGCACCGGAGGGTTCCTACGCCTCCAGCGCAGCGGCAGCCGACGGCGGGCAGCGGGTCGCGCAGTTCCGCACCATGGTCGGCGGCCTGCACCGGGACGGCCTGCGGGTCGTCCTGGACCAGGTGTTCAACCACACGCCGGCCAGCGGCGAGGCGCCGACCTCGGTGCTCGACCAGGTCGTGCCCGGCTACTACCAGCGGCTGAACGCCACCGGTGCCGTGGAGACCTCGACCTGCTGCCAGGACGTCGCCACCGAGCACGCGATGGCGCAGAAGGTCATGGTGGACGCGGTCGTGTCGTGGGCCCGCAGCTACCACGTCGACGGGTTCCGCTTCGACCTCATGGGGCACCACAGCCGCGACACGATGCTGGCGGTGCGGCACGCCCTCGACGCGCTGACACTGCAGCACGACGGCGTGGACGGCCGCTCCATCTACCTCTACGGCGAGGGCTGGAACTTCGGCGAGGTGGCCAACAACGCGCTGTTCACCCAGGCCACCCAGGGCCAGCTCGGTGGCACGCACATCGGCACGTTCTCCGACCGGCTGCGTGACGCGGTCCGCGGCGGGGGCCCGTTCGACGAGGACCCGCGCAAGCAGGGCTTCGGCAGCGGCGAGTCGACCGACCCCAACGGTGCCGCCGTCAACAGCGGGGCGGCCTCGTCGCTGCAGCACGACACCGACCTCGTCGAGCTCGGACTGGCCGGCAACCTGCGGGCATTCACCTTCACCGACACCGAGGGGAAGGTGGTGCGCGGGGACCAGGTCGACTACAACGGCTCACCGGCCGGCTATGCCGACCAGCCCGACGAGGTGGTCAGCTACGTCGACGCCCACGACAACGAGACGCTGTGGGACTCGCTGACCTACAAGCTGCCGGTGGCCACGTCGATGGCCGACCGGGTGCGCATGAACACCCTGTCGCTGGCGACAACCGCGCTGTCCCAGACCCCGTCGTTCTGGCACGCGGGTGCAGACCTGTTGCGCAGCAAGAGCTTCGACCGCAACAGCTACGACAGCGGCGACTGGTTCAACACCCTCGACTGGACGGGGGCGGACAACGGCTTCGGCCACGGCCTGCCCCGCGAGGGCGACAACGGCAACAAGTGGTCGTACATGAAGCCGCTGCTGGCCAACCCGGCGCTCAAGCCCTCGGCGGCCGACGTGGCCACCGCCTCGGCCCAGGCCGAGGACCTGCTGCGCCTGCGCTTCTCCTCGCCGCTGTTCCGCCTCGGCTCGGCCGACGCGATCCGCGCCAAGGTCACCTTCCCGGTCTCGGGCACCGCCCGGGCGCACGACGGTGTGGTCGTGATGCGCATCGACGACACGGTCGGGACCGACGCCGACCCGGCCCTGAAGGGCCTGGTCGTGGTCTTCAACGCCTCGCCGTCCGCCGTGGCCCAGCAGCTGCCCGGTATGACGGGTGCCGACCTCGCGCTGTCCCCGGTGCAGGCCGGGGGAGCGGACCCGGTGGTCAAGACCTCGCGGTGGGACGCGGGCACCGGCACGCTGACGGTGCCTGCCCGGACCGTGGCGGTGTTCGTCCAGCACTGACGCCCGGGGTGTCCCGGTGAGGGCCCCGGTGTGCCCGGCCACACGGCATACCGGGGCCCTCGCCGTCCTGTGGCAGGGACCTCCGGCCCTGCGGGCCGTCTACGGACAGGTGAAGCGTGAACGCATGGGCGAGTACGTCGACGTCGGTGGGGTGCACACGTGGTACGACTCCGTGGGCGCCGGGCAGCCGCTCCTGCTGCTGCACGGCGGACTGGTGTCCAACACCATGTGGGGCGAGGTCACGGTGGCCCTCGGCCGGCACTTCCATGTCCTGGCGCCGGAGCGGCGCGCGCACGGGCACACCCCCGACGTGCCCGGGCCGATCACGTACGACGCGATGGCCGAGGACACGATCGGCTTCATGGAGAGCATCGAGTGCGGCCCGGCCGACCTCGTCGGATGGAGCGACGGCGCGGTGGTGGCCCTCCTCGTCGCCTTGCGGCGGCCGGACCTGGTGCGCCAGCTGGTGGTCTACGGCGGGCTGGTGGACGTGTCGGCCAACCTCCCGGCCATGGGGTACCTCGTCGCCGAGCCTCCGGACAGCCCGGCCCTGGAGGAGTTCCGGACCCGGTATGCCGCGCAGTCGCCGGACGGGGCTGAACACTGGCCGACGGTGTGGGGCAAGGTGGCCCACCTGTGGAAGACCGAGCCGCACATCGCGCTCACCGAGCTGCACCGGGTGCGGGCGCACACCCTGGTCATGGCCGGGGACGACGACCTGGTGCGGCTGGAGCACGTCGTCGCGATGTACGAGGCGATCCCGGACTGCGAGCTCGCGGTGCTGCCGGGGGCCTCGCACGCCGCGCACCTGGACAAGCCGGAGCTGTTCGACAGGATCCTGCTCGACTTCCTGCTCAAGGAGCCCGTCCCCACCATGTTGCCGATCCGGCGGGCCCAGGCCGGCGCACCGACCCCCGCCTGAGCGACTGTGCTCAGCCCAGGTGCCTTTGCTCAGCCGAGGCCGCTTTCGGGGCGCGGCTCGGGCCCGTCGAGCGGCCCGGGGTGAGCAAACCGGCCTGGGGTGAGCAAAGGGGCCTCAGGCGCGGCGGGGCGGGTCGACCGGCAGGGGACAGGTGTAGACGCTGACCCGCTTGGCCTGCGGGTTGCCGGCGCCGACGCGGCGGTAGCGCTCGAGCAGGTCCTGCAGCTCGCCGCGCAGGGCCGCGAGCTGGGCCGGGGTGACGAGCACGAGGTGGTCCTCCAGCCCGACCTGCTCCTGCCAGTCCCCGGGCCACTCCCCGCGGGTGTCCAGCCAGTCCTGGGCCTTCTCCGCGAAGTGCTGGACGTAGTCGCGGGCCAGCCAGTCGAGGGCGGCGTCGTCGTCGCCGTCGTCGGCGGGCTCGGGGCGGGGGCTGCCGCCGGGACTGGCCGCCCACAGGCGCCGCCGTCCCGTGCCCTCGCCGGTGTCGACCACGAGGCCGACCTCGGCCAGCTTGCGCAGGTGGTAGCTCGTCGCACCGGTGTTGGTGCGCAGCCGGGCCGCCAGGGCGGTCGCCGTGGCGGGGCCGGCGCCGCGCAGCTCGGCCATGACCCGCGCGCGGACCGGGTGGGCGAGCACCCGCAGGCCCGGTCCGTCGACGTGGAAGGGGGCGGAGGAGGCGGTCATGGATGCACAATAGTTGTGCACAAACTGTTTGCACAAACGACGTCGGGATCCCTCCAGGAGCCCGCTGACCGGCGGATTCGTGCTCAGGCCCGGGGTGAGGACGAGGATTTGGAGCCCTCTTCGCGGCGTCGGTAAACTCGTCTCTCGTTGTGCAACTGGCGGCCCGTGGGTCGCAGGCCCCCGGCCCGCCGGGCGGAGCGCACTCCACGTCGTTGAGTCATCACGAGAGAACGAAGGCATAACCGTGCGTACGTACACCCCCAAGGCCAGCGAGGTCACCCGCGCCTGGCACGTCATCGACGCGACTGACGTCGTCCTTGGCCGCCTCGCGAGCCAGACCGCGATCCTCCTGCGGGGCAAGCACAAGCCGACCTTCGCCCCGCACGTCGACACCGGTGACTTCGTCATCATCATCAACGCCGACAAGGTCGCCCTCACCGGCGCCAAGCTGGAGAAGAAGAAGGCGTACCGCCACTCCGGCTTCCCGGGCGGCCTCAAGGCCACGACCTACCAGGAGCTGCTCGCCAAGAGCCCCGAGAAGGCTGTGGAGAAGGCCATCCGCGGCATGATCCCCAGGAACTCCCTCGGCCGCCAGCAGCTGTCCAAGCTGAAGGTCTACGCCGGCAGCACCCACCCGCACCAGGCCCAGAAGCCGGTGCCCTTCGAGATCTCACAGGTCGCGCAGTAAGTCCGGCTCCCGCCTGACCTGTGCAGAAAACGAACGAGGAGAATCGTGGCTGACACCACCCCCGTCGACACCGCTGACATCGCGGGCGACGAGCAGGAGCTTTCCAACTACACCAGCGAGTCCGAGGCCCCGGCCGCGGCCGAGGCGCGCCGCCCGGTCGTCACCGCCCCGGGTGCCGGCACCGGTCGTCGCAAGCAGGCCATCGCCCGCGTGCGCATCGTCCCCGGCACCGGCGAGTGGAAGATCAACGGCCGCACGCTGGACGAGTACTTCCCGAACAAGGTCCACCAGCAGATCGTCAACGAGCCCCTGAAGGTGCTCGAGCTCGACGGCTCCTACGACGTGCTCGTGCGCGTCCACGGTGGTGGCCCCTCCGGCCAGGCCGGCGCCGTGCGCCTGGGTGTGGCCCGTTCGCTGAACGAGGTCGACGCCGAGGCGAACCGCCCGACGCTGAAGAAGGCCGGCTTCCTGACCCGCGACGCCCGCGTCCCGGAGCGCAAGAAGGCTGGTCTGAAGAAGGCCCGCAAGGCGCCTCAGTACAGCAAGCGCTGATCCATCGCAGTCCCGCCAGTGGCGGCTTCGGACCCTGCATGCGTGCAGGCCTTCGGAGCCGCCACTGCGGTTTTGGGGGTACGTTTCCACAGATGCCCCGCACCGCCCGCCCCTGCCGTATGGCGGGTGGCCCGGTGCGGGGGATGACTCCACCGAGAGGCTGAACTCGTGGCTCGACTCTTTGGCACCGACGGCGTTCGCGGGCTCGCGAACCGTGACGTCACCGCCGAGCTCGCCCTGGACCTGTCCGTCGCGGCCGCCCACGTGCTGGGCGAGGCCGGCGCGTTCGAGGGGCACCGCCCCCGCGCCGTCCTCGGGCGCGACCCACGGGCATCCGGGGAGTTCCTCGCGGCCGCCGTGACCGCCGGCCTGCTGTCCGCCGGCGTGGACGTGCTGGACGCCGGCGTGCTGCCGACCCCGGCGATCGCGTTCCTCACCGCCGACTCCGACGCCGACCTCGGCGTGATGCTGTCGGCGTCGCACAACGCCATGCCCGACAACGGGATCAAGTTCTTCGCCCGTGGCGGGCACAAGCTCCCGGATGACGTCGAGGACACCATCGAGGCGCGGATGCGCGAGCCGTGGGACCGCCCCACCGGCGAGCGCGTCGGCCGCCTGCGCAGCTTCGAGGGCGGGGCCGAGCGCTACGTCGAGCACCTGGTCTCGGCCCTGCCGCACCGCCTCGACGGCCTTCGCGTGGTCATCGACGCGGCCCATGGTGCGGCCAGCGAGGTCTCCCCCGAAGCGTTCCGCCGGGCCGGGGCCGACATCGTGGTCATCGGCGGCGAGCCGGACGGGCTCAACATCAACGACGGCTACGGCTCGACCCACCTGGACAACCTGCGCAAGGCAGTCGTCGAGCACGGCGCCGACCTCGGCGTCGCCCACGACGGCGACGCCGACCGCTGCCTGGCGGTCGACGCCCGCGGGGAGGTCGTGGACGGCGACCAGATCATGGCGATCCTGTCCCTGGCGATGCGCGAGCACGGCACCCTGGCCCAGGACACCCTCGTGGCCACGGTCATGAGCAACCTGGGCATGTTCCAGGCGCTCGAGCGCGAGGGCATCACGGTCAAGCAGACCGCCGTCGGCGACCGCTACGTGCTGGAGGAGATGAAGGCCTCCCGGCTCTCCCTCGGCGGCGAGCAGTCCGGGCACGTCATCGCCCTGGACCACGGCACCACCGGCGACGGGGTGCTCACCGGCCTGCTGCTGGCCTCCCGCGTCGCCGAGACCGGCCGCAGCCTGCAGGACCTCGCCTCGGTGATGACCCGCCTCCCGCAGGTCATGATCAACGTCAAGGGCGTCGACAAGAACCGGGTCGACGACCACGAGGACGTGCAGGCCGAGGTGCGGGCCGTGGAGAGCGAGCTGGCCGGCGCCGGCCGGGTGCTGCTGCGCAAGTCCGGCACCGAGCCGGTGGTCCGCGTCATGGTCGAGGCCGACAACGAGGTCCGCGCGACCGAGGCCGCCGAGCGCCTCGCCGCCGTGGTGGAGAAGCACCTGGCGCTCTGACCCAGGGTCTCGACGAAGGTCCGGCTCCCTCAGGGGCCGGGCCTTCTGCCGTCCTGGCCTCAGTCCAGGACGGTCAGCTCGTCGCCCACCCGCAGCGTGCCCAGGGTGTCGGGGATGAGCTGGCGGCCGAACCAGGTGAGCCCGTCCCTCCTGCGGTGCCGGGACAGGGTGCGGATCGGCTCCTTGTCGCGGCGCTGGGGCTCGTCGGGGTCGATCGTGGTCATCACGCAGCGGTCGATGTCCTTGACCACGCGCAGCTCCACCTCGCCGATGCGCACCCGTTTCCAGTCGTCCTCGGCGAACGCCCGGTCCACCCCGTCGATGACCAGGTTGGGCCGGAACCGTTGCACGGGAAGGGGATCGGGCGCCGGTTCACCACGCTCGAGCGCAGCCTCGGCGATCCAGTCGTTGAGCTGGCGCAGCGAGGCGGTGGTGGCGAGCGTGACCGGGTAGCCGTCGGCGAGGGCGACGCTGTCACCCGGACGGCCGTAGGCCGGGTTCGGGGAGCGGCGGGTCGGGTCGTCGCACCACACCAGGCGCACCCCCGGGCGTCCGAGCACCCGGACCAGCCACTCGTCCGCCTCGGCACCCGCGGGCCGGGCCAGCAGCTCGTGCCGGTGCAGGCGGACCGGGGCATGCGCGGCCTCGGGGCGGCCCACCGCGAGCCGGGGCGCGCCAGGAGCCTCGAGGACGAGCGTGTCGGCGGAGTCCGGCGTGCTGGCGCGCACCGTGAACAGGTCGCGCTCCTCCCGGGCCGACAGCAGCACCCCCTCGGCATCGACGACCATCCACCGGCGATCGCCCGCCAGCCCCCAGGGCTCGACCCCGACCTGCTCGACCGGCAGGATCGCCCCGCTCTTGAGCGGGTGGATGTGCAGCTGGCTCAGGCGCATTCGCGCATCGTCCCACGTCGAGGTGCCGGAGCGGGGCTGTCCGCAGGGAGGGCGGCCCCCGGCTGGGAGGCGACCGGTCGGCATACTGGCGGGGTCCACCCCACCCAGATCAGGGAGTCACGCATGCCGTTCGAGGAAGTCACCGAGGTCGCCTACACCACTGCCGCCACCGCCACCGGCGGGCGCAGCGGCCGCGTCACCAGCGCGGACGGCGTGGTCGACTTCGAGCTGGCCCGTCCCGGCAGCTTCAACGAGCCGAAGGCCAACCCGGAGACGCTGTTCGCCGCCGGCTACGCGTCCTGCTTCTCCGGCGCCCTGGCGTTCATGGCCGGCAAGGAAGGTGTGGACGTCAGTGCCTCCACGGTCACCGCGACCGTGTCCTTCGGCAAGACCGACACCGGCTTCGGCCTGGCGGTCGAGCTCGTCGCCGATGTCCCCGGGGTCGAGCCCGCCCTGGCCGCCAAGCTGGTCGACCTCGCCCACGAGTTCTGCCCCTACTCCAAGGCGACCCGCGGCAACATCGACGTCACCGCGCGCCTGGCCTGAGCCACGCCACAGGACACGGCCCGCCCGGGAGCACCCGGGCGGGCCGTGCGTCGTCCTGCCGGCTACTCCGGCTCGATGTCCCAGTCGAGGTCGCCGATGGCCTCCACGAGCTGGGCTCGCCCCTCGTCGAGGGCGTAGGTCGCACCCACCACGGCCAGTCGGCCGTCACCGACGCGCTGCCCGACGAACGAGGAGCGTTCAACGAGGAGCCGGATCGTCTGGCGCACGTGCTCGGCCTCGATCTCGTCGGGGGTGGTGAGGCCCTTGCGGTGTGCCGTGAGCACGCTGGGGGTGACCCGCTCGACGATGTCGCGGATGTAGCCACCGGGCAGGACGCCGTGCTCGACGGCGCTCATCGTCGCGCCCACGGCGCCGCAGCTGTCATGGCCGAGGATGACCACGAGCGGGATCTCGAGCACCTCGACGCCGAACTCGATCGACCCGAGCACGCCGGGGTCGATGACGTGTCCGGCGGTGCGGACGACGAACAGGTCGCCCAGGCCCTGGTCGAAGATGATCTCGGCGGCGACCCGCGAGTCGCCGCAGCCGAACACCAGGGCGAACGGCTTCTGGGCCGCGGCCAGGCTGTGCCGGCGCTCGACGTCCTGGTTGGGGTGCTCGTGACGCCCGGAGACGAAGCGGGCGTTGCCGCGCTCCAGCTCGACCCAGGCCTGCGTCGGAGTGCTGGGGCGGTCCACGTGCGCGCTCACAGGCCCGGCCGCTTCTGGATGCTCATCGCCATCGGCTTGGTGACCGAGGCGAAGAAGTCGTTGCCCTTGTCGTCCACGACGATGAACGCCGGGAAGTCCTCCACCTCGATCCTCCACACCGCCTCCATGCCGAGCTCGGGGTACTCCAGCACCTCCACGCTCTTGATGCAGTCCTGCGCCAGGCGTGCGGCAGGCCCGCCGATCGAGCCGAGGTAGAAGCCGCCGTGGCTCTGGCAGGCGCTGGTGACCTGGCCCGATCGGTTGCCCTTGGCCAGCATCACCATCGAGCCACCGGCGGCCTGGAACTGCTCGACGTAGGAGTCCATGCGCCCGGCCGTGGTCGGGCCGAACGAGCCGCTGGCGTAGCCCTCGGGGGTCTTGGCCGGCCCGGCGTAGTAGACCGCGTGGTCCTTGAGGTACTGCGGCATCTCCTCGCCGGCGTCGAGGCGCTCCTTGATCTTGGCGTGGGCGATGTCGCGGGCCACGACGAGCGGGCCGGTCAGGGACAACCGGGTCTTGACCGGGTGGCGGGTCAGCTCGGCGCGGATCTCGTCCATCGGCCGGTTGAGGTCGATGCGCACGACGTCGGTCGCGGACTCGTCCTCGAGGTGCTCGTCGGTCGTCTCGGGCAGGAACCGCGCCGGGTCGGTCTCGAGGGCCTCGATGAACACGCCCTCGGGGGTGATCTTGCCCAGCGCCTGGCGGTCGGCCGAGCAGGACACCGCGATCGCGATCGGCAGCGAGGCGCCGTGGCGCGGCAGCCGGATGACGCGCACGTCGTGGCAGAAGTACTTGCCGCCGAACTGGGCGCCGATGCCGAAGCTGCGGGTCAGCTCGAGCACCTGCTCCTCGAGGGCGGTGTCGCGGAACCCGTGCCCGGCGATGGTGCCCTCGCGCGGCAGCTCGTCGAGGTACTTGGCGCTGGCGTACTTGGCCGTCTTGAGCGCGAACTCGGCGCTGGTGCCGCCGATGACGATGGCCAGGTGGTAGGGCGGGCACGCCGAGGTGCCCAGCGAGCGGAGCTTCTCGTCGAGGAACGCCAGCATCCGCTCGGGGTTCAGGACGGCCTTGGTCTCCTGGTAGAGGAAGGACTTGTTGGCGCTGCC
>NZ_DASVZH010000103.1:0-1847 GCF_036391795.1 Oryzihumus sp. | reverse complement strand
CCCCTTCAGCGCCGACGCTGAAGGGGCAGCAACGTCCAGCTCGAGGAGGTGAAGATCGGCGTTCAGTGGGGCCGGCGGGAGGTGGCAGGCGCGGTCGACGGACCGACGTGTTCCGCCAGCCAGGCGACGAGGGGAGCCAGGACTCGCCAGTCCGCGCGGACCCGGTCCAGCGTGGTGACCGAGCACAGCCACACCGGGTCACCGTGACGGCGCCGGGCGGTGAGGCTCTTGTGCCGCATGAGGTCCAGCCGCGGGTGGTCCGCGGCCACGCCGCGCGGGCGGGTCCGCAGCTGTTCGCCGCCGATGTCGAAGCCGTCGGCGGCCAGGGACTCGACGATCCCGCGCAGCCGCTCACCGGTGTGGTCGTCGTCAACCCCCCGGCGCAGCCGCTCGACCTGGTCCGGCGTCGGCCGGAAGACACCCCCCGCGGTGGCCAGACCACCGGCGCCCACCTCGACGTACCAGCCCATCCCGTCGGCGACCCGCACCACGGCGCCCTGGTGGTCCTTGTACGGCCGCTTGTCGTGGGAGAACCGCAGGTCGCGCTGCGGCCGGTAGACGTGGGGCTCCCCGAACTCCCCGGCGAGCGCCTCGACGAGGAGGGTGAGCGGCTCCCGCACGCTCACGGCATACCGCTGCTGCTGGCGGGCCCAGAACTCCCGGCTGTTGTCCTGCTCGAGCTCGCCGTAGAACCGCACGGCGTCGCGCGGGATGCCCTCGAAGACCACGATTCGACTGTAGGGCGGTCAGCGGGTGGTCTGGTAGATCCGGCGCACCACGTCCTCGATGTCCGGCTCCTCGACGGACAGGTCGCGCACCGCCGCCCGGGCCGAGACGGCCGTCAGCACCTCGGCCGCGGTGGTCACCTCCGCGTCGAAGGACAGCCGCTGGCGCATCCCCTCGCCCTCGCTGCCGATCAGCGTCGCCCCCGGTATGCCGTGCAGCTCGGGTGTGGGGTCGGCCAGGTCGACGACGAGGACGCGCTGCGCGCCGACGGTTGCCGCCAGTCCCGGAAGTGTGCCGTCGTAGGCGAGCCGGCCGCGGTCGACGACCAGGACCCGGTCGCACAGGCGCTCGACGTCGCCCATGTCGTGGGTGGTGAGCAGCAACGTCGTGCCGCGGCTGGCGCGCTCGTGGCGCAGGAACTCGCGCAGCCGCTGCTTGCTCAGCACGTCCAGACCGATGGTCGGCTCGTCGAGGATCAGCAGCTCGGGGGAGTGGAGCAGGGCGGCGGCGATCTCGGCGCGCATCCGCTGGCCGAGGGAGAGCTGGCGCACCGGGGTGTCGAGGGTGTCGTCCATCTCCAGCTGCTCGACCAGCTCGCGGGTGCGCGTGCCGGCCTCCCCGGCGCCGAGCCGGTGGATGGCGGCCAGGATGGCGAAGGACTCCCGCAGGGGCAGGTCCCACCACAGCTGGGAGCGCTGGCCGAAGACGACGCCGATCCGGCGGGCCAGGGCACGGCGCTCGCGCACCGGGTCCAGGCCGCAGGTGCGGACCGAGCCCGAGGATGGCACGAGGATGCCGGTGAGCATCTTGATCGTGGTGGACTTCCCGGCACCGTTGGCGCCGATGTAGCCGACCGCGGCGCCGGCCTCGATGTCGAACGTCATCGAGTCGACCGCGATGAGCTGGGTGCTCCCGGCCCGCCAGGGCTTGCCGCGGCGCCGGAAGACGCGGGTCAGGTCCTGCAGGCTCACGATCGCGTCGGTCATCCGCCGCCTCCCTGGTAGTGCCTGGTGCCCCATCGCCACAGCAGCGCGGCGAGCCCCCACACCCACACGGCGGCGAGCGGTGTCAGCCACGCCAGCCACGTCGGCAGCCCGGCGGGGCCGGGCAGGCCGAGGATC
>NZ_DASVZH010000102.1:0-5363 GCF_036391795.1 Oryzihumus sp. | reverse complement strand
TCCGTGACCGGCGCTGACCGCCCAGTCGAGGACGCCGAAGCGGCGCCGGACACGGCGCGAGCGTAGGCCAGCTGGAACCACCCCACGTCGGGCAAGGCCCAGTCATGCGCCACACGGTTCCTTCTGTCCGGGGCGATCAGTGGCCTTGAGCAGTCACGCTGGGGTCGCCGTGGCGGCCTGGCCTACGCGCTCGACCTGCGGGGGCGGCTCCGCTGACCTGCTAGTTTACCTCCCAGGAGCGGGCCAGAGGCTCCGCCCCGGCGCGCGGTTACTAACTCGAAAGCCGCGCGCAAGGATGGCGTCCGCACTAGCTTGACCCCGGGTACTACCCAATGCAGCCTGACGAACATCGGGCTGTCGCGCGCGGGAGGTGGCGGGAGACCGCCACCTACGTAGATGGGCCTAGTACATCCATGTAAGTAATGCCGATGCCGCACAATGAGCTTTGCTGAGCGAGCACAGTCGATTGCCGGTCCGCGGTGGGACGCGACAGATGACCCGCTGACGGCGGGGACGCATCACGCCGGAACGCGGTGTGCGCGCCCTCCCCGGGCGGCTCGCGCAGGCATACGCTCGAGGTGAGCGGCGCGTCATGCCCGCTCCACCGCATCCAGCGGAGGTGGTGCCGATGAGCACCTCGTACGCCCCCCTTGCCGGTCTGCCCCGCGAGCGGGCCTCGGTGTTCGACCCGCCTCCGGCCTACCGTCGGCTGCAGGCGACCGAGCCCGTCAGCCCGTTGACGTTCCCCGACGGCCGCGCCGGGTGGCTGGTGACCCGCTACGACGACGTGCGCGCCCTGCTGGCCGACCCGCGGATGAGCTCGCGCCGCAGCCTCGGCGCGAACCCGATCCGGCTGGTGCCCGAGGAGCTGAAGCCCTTCCTGCAGCCCCGGCGGGGCCAGTTCATCGGGCTGGACCCGCCCGAGCACACGCGCTACCGGCGGCTGCTGACGGGTCAGTTCACGGTGCGGCGGATGAACGCGCTGCAGCCGCGGGTCACCGAGATCGTCGACGAGCACCTGCGGGCTATGAGGGCGGCCGGGGCGCCGGCGGACCTCGTCAGCGCGTTCGCGCTCCCGGTGCCCTCCATGGTGATCTGCGAGCTCCTGGGCGTGCCCTACGTGGACCGGGCGGAGTTCCAGCAGCGCTCGCGGCTGCTGTTGTCGTTGACGTCGGAGGGGCCTGAGCTGCTGCGCGCCCGGGGCGAGTTCCGCGCCTACATGCTCGGGCTGGTCCGGGCCAAGCGTTCGACGCCGGGCGAGGACCTGCTCAGCGGGTTGGTGCACCTCGAGGGCCCGGACAGCCTCGACGACGAGGAGCTCATCAACATCGGCCTGTTGCTGCTCATCGCCGGCCACGAGACGACCGCCAACATGTTGGGGCTCGGGACGTTCGCGCTGCTGCAGCACCCGGCCGAGCTCGAGCGGCTGCGCGCGGACCCGGCGTCGGTCAACGGCGCCGTCGAGGAGCTGCTGCGCTACCTGACCATCGTCCAGTTCGGGCTGGTCCGGGTGGCCACCGAGGACGTCGTCGTCGGTGGCCGCACCCTCCACCAGGGGGACGCCGTGGTGCTCTCGCTGCCGGCAGCCAACCGCGACCCGGCCCACTTCACCGATCCCGACCGGCTCGACCTCGGTCGGGAGTACGTCGGGCACCTGGCCTTCGGGCACGGCGTCCACCAGTGCCTGGGGCAGCAGCTCGCGCGAGTGGAGATGCAGGTCGGGTTCACCCGGCTGCTGGCCACCCTGCCGGGACTGCAGCTGGCGGTGCCGCCGGAGCAGGTGCGCCTGCGCGACGAGATGTTCATCTACGGCGTCGAGGCGCTGCCGGTGACGTGGTCCGAGGCGACATGAGGGTCGTCATCGACCGGGACCGTTGCCAGGGCGCCGGGATGTGCGCGCTGACCGCGCCCGCGGTGTTCGACCAGAGCGAGGAGGACGGCCGGGTCGTCGTCCTCGACCCCGAGCCGGCCCCCGCGCTGGAGGCGGCCGTGGCGCGAGCGGCCCAGCTCTGCCCCAACGGGGTGATCAGTTTGTTCGGACCGGACGACGGGTCGGCCCCTCTCGGAGAGCAGGCATGACGCGCCAGCACCCACGGCGGTGAGCGCTGGCGCCGGTGAGCAGGCGGCAAGGCGTCACGGCAGGACCATGCAGGGGGTTGTCCGGGCGGCCGGTGAGGACACGGCATACCGCTCGTTCCGTTCGTGCAGGGGTCCTGCCGATGGTCCCGGACGGTGTCGGGGCGGCGACGTACGGTGGTTTGACCGGGGGCCTCCACCACGCGGACGCTCGGTCCTCGTCGTCCCCGGTGCACTGCTCCAGCTGGCCCGCACGGCCAGGGACGGATCTCCTTCATGACCGCCACCAACAGCAACAACCCCGGCGTCCCAGGCGGCACCGGTCCCCGGGACAGCGGACTTCCCCTGATCCCCCCGGAGCCCAGCCGCGAGGGCTTCCCCGACGGCGCCTGGTGCCCCCGCTCCGCGGACCTCGTGACCGAGCTCGGCACGCTGATCGAGGATCTGCGGGTCCAGGGCCTCGAGGTCCGGCGGGTCGTCTACAACCCCGAGCTGTGGGGACGAGCGCCCCGCCATGCCGTCATCGGCTCCCGGCCGATCGACCTGGGCACCTCGCGGGCGTTCTACCCCCACCTGGTGCGGCTGTTCCTCCGAGGCGGCCGTCCGTGGATCGACCTGCTGGTCATCTTCCCCACCGGACATGGAGTCCGGCCGACCGCGACGGTGCTTCCCCCGCCGCCGCAATGGCGTGACCTGACGCCCCAGCAGGTGTGGGAGTCCGAGGGCGGGCAGCTCCTGGACGGCACGGACACGACCACGTGAGGTGCGCACCCGGCATACCGGAGGCGCCTCGCACCGCGGTGAGGGGCGCCTCCGACGAGCCCGTCACATCGGGACGAGCTCGTAGATGTCGATCGCGAACCGGCCCTTGCCCTCGGTGAGGAACGGGTGGCCCTCGACGAGCCCGCGGGCGGCGGCGAGGTCGGCCGCCTCGACGATGGTGTAGCCGTTCTGCTCGCTCGGGGCGACCTCTGAGCCGTCGTCGGAGACGGCGACCCGGGAGCCGAACGGGCTGCCGAAGTCGACCAGCGAGCCGCCGACCTTGTTGCCCCAGTCGGTCCAGGCCTTCTGCAGCTGCTCGCCGACCTCGGGGCTGATGTCCTCCATCGGGGTCGCAGGGCCGCGGTAGAGGTAGATGAACTTGGCCATGTCAGTGGTCCTCTCGTGGAGCCGGGGGCGCGGCCGGTATGCCGTGCCGTCACCTCCGCGGGCCGCGCCCGGTGCGGGCCCTATCTCCTCGACGAACGCCCCGCCCGCGAATCGACACGGACCGTGGGCGCTCGGCACCGCACACCTCAGGTCTGGTGTCGCGACCTCAGGAGGCGGGCGAAGGCGCTGGGGGAGATGGGCTGGGCGAGGTGCGCCTTGACTTTCTCGGCGCACTGACGGGCGCTGAGGATGCTGGTGTCGACCTCGACGTCGTACACGCCGTGGGCGTGGACCTGCTCGAACTGGCTGGCCGCCTGCCCGATGGGGCGGTCCCCCCGGGCCGCCTCGCGGGCCACCGTCTCCTCCAGCGGGCAGCGGACACCGACGAAGACCACGCGGGGTTCAGGAGGTCGAGGCAGTCGGACAGGCGCCAGGCGAAGCTCAGCACGTGGTCGACGACGACGTTGTTGCCCGCGTCGGCCATGCCCGCCACGGCCCGGTGGAAGCCCATGGAGGTGCGCACGAGCTCGGCAGGCAGGTCCTCGTCGCTGATCTCGCGCTGGGAGCGCATGGCATGGATGGCATCGACCGGCAGGTGGAACCAGGTGCCGTCCAGGATCTCCAGGAGCTCGGCGGCGATGCTCGACTTGCCCGAGCTCGAGGTGCCGTTGAGCAGGATGACCGTTCCCTGTCGGGTCACGGCGGGGACCTGGGGGTCGGTGCGGTCCACGGGGTGGCCCGTGGCGGTGGCTGGCGACGTCTCTGGGGACATGGCGCGGATTCTGCCGTGACGGGTCGGTCTGATGTGGAGGATCGCGGCGGCCTGTCGGTGGTCGAATGTATGTTCGAACCATGCATCAGGGGGATCGTCGTCAGGGGGCCGCGGCCAGCGGCTCCGGTGGCGTGCCCGCCGCGGGGGGAGAGCGCCGACCCGGTCTGGTTGAGGTCGATCCGGGCGCTGACCTGACTTTGGCGCAGCGGCGGGAGCTGGTGCGGGCGGTGACCGCGGCGCTGGCCGGGGTGGAGGGGGTGTTGCACCAGGGGGTGGGGGCCGAGCTGGGGCCGTTCTTCGCCGAGCTGGACGCGCTGCGGCGGGGGTGTGAGGCCGGGCAGGTCGCGACCCTGGCCGAGGCGCTGGAGCGCGGGGAGGTGTCCTCCTCCACGTGTGCGTCGGCGGCGGGGTGGGTGCTGGCCCACAGTTCCTCCTACCGCTGCGGCGGTGCCGCGGACCTGGTCAAGGTGGCCTCGGCGTGCCTCGGGCGCCCGGTCGGGGCCGGGGCGGTGCAGGTGCTGGACCACGGGTCGGTGCAGCGGCTGCGTTCGTGCGTGCTGTCCGGGCGGGTCGGGGTCCGCGGCGCGGCGGTGGCGTTGGCGGAGCTGGCCAGGCTGGGCCCCCGGCTGACCCGGAAGCGCTGCCCACGGTGTGGGCGGGGTTCCTGCAGGTCGCGGAGCAGGGTGGGCCGCGGGAGGTGCGCGGGTTGCGGGAGCGGATCATCGCCACCTACGGCCGCCAGGACGAGTTCCAGGTCCGCCAGGACCGGCTTAAGCACGGGGTGAGCCTGTCCCCGGGCCGCAGTGATGACGGGATGGTGGAGTACTCCCTGCGGCTGGACCCCGAGGGCGCCTCGGTGCTGGAGGCGGCGATCGGGCCGCTGTCGGCGCCGAACCCGGTCGACGGGGTCTCCGACCTGCGCAGCAGCGACCAGCGGCGCGGGGACGCGCTGGTGCAGGCGCTGCGCCGGTCGGCCGCCGCGGGCGGGGACGCCCTGGCGCAGACCAAGGCGCAGCTCTTCGTGACGATGAACTACCAGGACCTCAGGGACGCCTGCGGGTCCGGCACCGTGCTCGGCAGCGGAACCCTGCTGGCGCCGGAGACGGTGCGCCGGGTCGCCTGCGACGCCGCCCTCATCCCGGTCGTGCTCGACACCCAGGGCGAGGTGCTCGACCTCGGGCGCAGCCGGCGCCTGTTCACCCCGGCCCAGCTGCGGTACCTGTGCCTGCGGGACGGCGGCTGCACCATCCCCGGGTGCAACGCGCCGCCGTGGTGGTGCGACGTGGACTTGCCCGTTTTCTGCGGACACCGGCCAGTGGTTTCGGCCACGGAGAGGTGTTCTCATGAGCACGTACTACTCGCAGGA
>NZ_DASVZH010000101.1:0-16006 GCF_036391795.1 Oryzihumus sp. | reverse complement strand
TGGGCGGCGTGATCGCCAATGCCAACCCCTTCGCCGAGATCATCCTGGACAACGCGACGATCAATGCCGGGGCGGTCACCCTGACCGCGACGGCGAACGCCAGCCCGAACACGACCGGTCTCATCGGCCTGGTCAACGTGGATCAGGTCTCCTCGACCTGTGCCAGCAACGGGACCACCTACGAGGGACCTTGCGCCCACATCGCTCTGCTTCACGCGTCGGGCATCGTCAGCACCGGGGCCGTGTCCCTGAGCAGCACGGTCACGGACACGGTCACCGCGGTGACCAACGGCACGGGCAACACGGACCCGACGGCGGATGCCGCGGTCTCGATCTCGGTCATCAACGCGACCGCCATCACGCAGGTCTCGGGGACCAGCTACATCCAGGCCCAGGGCACGCTGACCATCGCCGCTCGGAACACGACCAACGTGACCAGTACCGGCGACGCCACCCAGGCCACCGCCGGCGCCGGCATCGCGGCAGCCACGGTCAACACCACCACCCGGGCCTTCATTGATGCCTCCGGCGCGCAGCCGACCACAGGCACCAGCATCTCGATCACGGCCGACACCAACGACACCGCGGCCTCCTCGGCCAAGGCCAGTCCCGGCGGGGCAAAGCAGAACAGCTCCGGCCACGATCCGAACACGCTGACCAACGGCAACGCCAACGTCCAGGGCGACAACGGGGCGAGCGGCACCAGTCACAGCACCTCGAGCCAATCGATTCCGGTGGCCGCCGCGCTGGCCTTCACCCACCTCGGCGACGACACGAGGGCGTACGTCAGCGGCAGCAATGACCTGCGCGCGCCGGGCGGCTCGATCACGATCCACGCCTCCTCGGTCAACTCCGCGCCCACGGTGGCCGATGGCAGCACGACGTCGGCCGACAGTGGATCGCTCAGCGTCGGCGTGGCGGTGGCGATCGAGGTCGCCAGCGTCACCACCAGGGCGTATGCCGCCGACAACAGCAGGCTCGAGAGCCCAACGATCACCGTCGAGGCGCCGATGCCGGCGTCGGGACCCGCGACAGACGCCTTCAGCGCCACGGCCACCTCGGGCCACGGCGACGCCAGCGCCTTCGATCTCGCCGGGTCGCTGGCACTGGTCGTGTTGACCATCGACCGCGAGGCGACGCTGCCCGACAACGCGGCCGTCAACACCGGCTACGGCAGCGGCGGGCAGGGCAATCTCACCCTGACCACGACCTCGAGCGCGACGAGCGAGGCCAAGGCCACCGCGCACGCCAACGTGTTCGACCCGAAGGCAGCCGGGGTCATCTCGGGCAACACGATCACGCTGCCCTACAAGATCAAGCACACCAGCACGCCGCTGGCCGAGCACGACGGACTGGTCTACTCAAACGGCGGCGACACCTCGATCGGCGGCCTGGTCGACGGCGCCAAGTACTACGTCATCAACCTCAACGACAGCGGCGCCGGCGAGGTCTTCCAGCTCGCGGCGACCAGCACCAGCACCACTGCGCTGGGGCTCGACCCGCACACGGCCACCGGCACCCAGCACAGCCTGAAGCTCGACGACGGGGTGGACGGGACCGGCATCGGGGCCTCGTTCGCGATCAACATCGTCAACGACACCGAGACGGCCGCCCTGGGCAACAACACCACCCTCACGGGCGCTGGCAATCTGACCCTGAACGCCACGACCACGAACACGATGACCACCGAGGCCGAGAACGGCGCGGAGGGCAGCGTGGCCATCACACCGACGGTGGCCGTCTCGATCTCCAACGTGACCACCCAGACCGCGATCGGCACGGGATCATTGCTGACGCTGGGCGGCAATCTTGACCTCGAGTCCAATCAGACGGCGTCGGTGACCACCACGGCCAAGGGCGATACGGCCAGCTCGAAGGCCGGCATCGGGGCCTCGATCGCCATCACCTCGGCCAACCACATCGTCCGGGCCAAGACGTACCGCTACCTGACGACCACCGGCTGGATCAAGTTCGGTGCCATCGGCGCCTCGACCACCGACAGCGAGTCCAAGGCCAGCGGCGCCGGGGCCGACACCGCCTCGGGCGACGGCTCAGCCAGTAACGGCGACAACAGCAACGTCAACGGCCAGGCCGACGCCCAGCTCGGTCAGGCCAACTCCACCGCCAGCCACAACGGCACGGGCCCGAGCAGCGACTCGAGCACGCCGACAGCTTCAACGGCCGACCAGGGCGGTAGCGGCAGCGGCGGTTCAAGCGCCGTTACGGTCGCCGCATCGGTCAGCTTCAACCTGGTCCATGCCGCCACGGATGTGGGCCTTCCGCCCGACCTGACCGTGACCGCCGGCCAGGGGCTCACCCTCAGCTCCGCGGGCAACACCGATGCCACCGCAAAGGCCGACGGCGAGGCGGCCACCCAGGGCGGGTCGGCCAGCATCGGCGCCGCCGTGGCCATCAATCGCGTCTACGAGACCAACACGGCCAACCTGAGCGCCGGCGATGTGACCAATTCGGATGGCCTGACGCTGAGCGCGATCATGAACCCGACCGGGTCGGGCATCACGGCCGACAGCACGCACAGCTTCGTGGCCCAGGCCGTGTCCGGGGCCCAGGGCAGCTCGAGCGCCAACATCAACGGCTCGCTGGCCCTCAACATCATCGACGTTAACACCTCGGCCGCGCTGCTGCCGGGCGGCAACGACCTGCGCGGTCCCCCACAGGTCAACCTGACCAACCACGGTGCCGTGAACATGACCGGCACCTCGACCGTCGAGAGCACCACCGACGCGACCCCGGCCAAGCAGGTCTTCGACCCCAAAGCGCTCGGCGTGGTCGCAGGCAACACCATCACCCTCCCGGAGGAGATCACCACCGACTCCGGTCAGCCTCTGAAGACCGGTGACCAGGTCACCTACCGCAGCGGCGGCGGCGCCGCCATCGGCGGCCTCACTGACGGGCAGGACTACTGGGCGATCGTCAAGTCCCCCGGCCACATCCAGCTCGACGGCACCTCGCAGGCCGACGCGCTGTCCGGAAGCCCAACCGTCATCACGCTCGACCCGACCAAGGCCACGGGTACGCAGCACAGCCTCGAGATGGCCTCGACCCAGTCGAACTTCGACCCGGTCGGCGGCGTCAGCAGCAACACGATCACCCTGGCCACGCCATTGCTCGCCTCCGACGGCAACGCGCTCAAGTCCGGCGACAAGGTCACCTACGAGAACGGCGGCGACAAGACCTCCGTCGGCGGCCTGACCAACGGCAAGGACTACTGGGCGATCGTCGTCGACTCGACCCACATCAAGCTCGATGACACCTCCGCCGAGGACGCCAAGGCGACCAGCCCGAGCCACGTCGTCAGCCTGACCGCCCTGACCTCAGCTCAGACCAACGGCAAGCAGCACGACATCAAGCTGGCCGACTCCGGCGGGAGCGTGGGCATCGGCGCCTCGGTGGCGGTCAACCTGGTCAACGACACGACGCGGACGGGTACGCAGGCCAGCAGCGGCCAGAGCGACGCCGGGAACATCTCCGGCGCGGGCGACATCGTCCTGCTCTCGACCACCACCGACAAGATGAGCAGCGACGCCGAGGGAGGCGCGGCCGGAAACGTGTCGATCGCCGCCAGCGTCGCCGTCTCGATCCCCAACGTCACCACCATCGCCTCCTTCGCCGCCGCGCCGACCCCGGGAGCCATCGTGGCCAGCGGCAAGATCGATGCCACCGCCACCCAGACGGCCAGCCTCGACTCCAAGGCCGAAGGCGACTTCACCACCCAGAAGGTCGGGATCGGCATCTCGGTCTCAGTCGCGCTCCCCACCGACATCGTCGATGCCTCGAGCGCCCGCAGCCTGACGGCCACCACCGGCGAGATCTCCTTCCAGGCCAACGGCTCATCCCAGACCACCGGCGAGGCCAAGGCCGCGGGCGAGGGCGAGACCGGCGCGGGTGATGGCAAGAATTCAAGCGGCGGAGGCGGGACGAACAGCCCCAGCTCGTCGGAGACGGTCAACCAGAAGGCCGACAACCAGCTGGCCGGTGCCGAGAGCACGCAGTCGAGCAACACGGGCCGGACGTCGAGCACTTCGAGCACTCCGAAGGCGACCGACAGCGATCAACAGGACCAGGGCGGCAGCGGCGCGACCCTCAGCCTCGCAGGCGCGGTCGCCTTCAATCTCGTCACCACCAAGTCCACCGCGAGCTTCGCCGACGGCACCACGATCAACGCCGGTGGTGCCGTGACGCTGAAGACCTCGGCGCACACGACGGTCGACGGCGTGGCCGCGGGCGACACGAAGGTCAGCACCAGCGTCGGCATCGGCGCGGGGATCACGATCAACCTGGTCGACATCACCAACCGCGCCACGACCGGCGGCGCCTCGGTGAGCGCGAACGGCATCGACGTCGAGGCCGGCATGGGCAGCGTCCAGAGCTATGACCCAGTGTGGCTCTGCAAGAGCTCCGGCGGCTGCGGGCTCGTCGACTTCGGAACGGAGCTGCCCAGCTCGCCCTCGAGCGGCGATTACTTCAACCTGACGCAGGCCGTCGGCAGCAAGAGCCCCGGCGTCTACAAGTACGACGGGACCAACTGGAACGCGCAGACGCTCACCCAGGCCGGTGCCCTGCCCGACAGCGCCAGCACCGACACGCTCTACCAGGTCCCGACCAACGCGATCACCGCGGCGGCCACCTCGGGCGCCAGCGAGGGATCGAGCGTCGTGATCGCCGGGTCGTTCACGATGAACATCGTCCACAACCACACCGAGGCAGTGCTGGCGGCGAGCGCCGGCGGCCCGATCACGGTCGCCGCCGCGACCGGAAACGTCACGCTCCAGGCGACCAACCACGAGCTCGACTACACCAACTCCAAGGCGACGGTCGAGGGCGCATCGGAGAAGAACTCCGGCAACTCCAGCAGCGGCGGCTCCGGGGGCAGCGGCGGTGGTGGCGGCGGCGGCGGTGGTGGCGGCTCCGGGGGCGGCAGCAGCAGCAGCAGTGGAGGTGCCGTGGGCGTCGGCGCCTCGGTGGCCCTGAACATCCTCACCGACGAGGTCGTCCGCGCCGAGGTCGAGGACACGGTCGCCCTCACCGGCGCCGCCAACGTCGACCTCGAGTCGGCCTCCAGCCGCACGATCGAGACGCACGTCGAGGCCGGAGCCAGCGGGGCCAAGGACGGGATCTCGCCCGCGGTCGCGCTGGTCGTCCTCAACAACGACTCCTCAAGGGCGCGCCTGGGCACGTCGAGCACCGGCGTGAGCGCCACCGGCACGGTCACGGTGCACGCCAGCCACGCGGCCGATGTGGGAACCGAGGGCTCGGCCGACGCCGCCGGCTCCTCGGTCGCGGTCGGCGTCGACATCTCGATCAACATCCTGCTCGGCTGGAGCACCACGGCCGAGATCGCCCGGAACGTCACCGGCACGGCCGTCTCGGCGATCGCCGACTCGGAGATGAACAGCACCGCCACGAGCAAGGCGAGTGCCAAGGGCGCCGACAAGAGCAAGGAGTCGGGCGCCGACCAGAAGTCCAACCACGAAATCTCCAACAACCCCAACACCAACAACTCCAGCACCGGTAGCGCCAACACGGTCGGCACCGGCAGCACGTCCGCGGGCAACAACACCAGCAGCTCCAACAGCACCGCCAGCGGCCAGTCC
This sequence comes from Oryzihumus sp., assembly GCF_036391795.1. Classification (GTDB taxonomy): domain Bacteria; phylum Actinomycetota; class Actinomycetes; order Actinomycetales; family Dermatophilaceae; genus Oryzihumus. Next base: position 10,391 of record NZ_DASVZH010000101.1, on the reverse strand, counting down.
GGCGGCAAGAGCGGCGGCCAGGTCGGGGTCGCGGCGTCGATCAGCGTCAACTGGGTCGTGGTCACCAACACCGCCCAGATCGATCCGGGCCTGCGCGTCAGCGCCACCGGCGGCGCGATTCTCGCCGGCGCCCACCAGCAGACCAACGCCACCGCCAAGGCGATCGGCCTGGCCTTCAACATCAGCGACGGCGGGACCCAGGTTGCGGCCGCCGTCGGCCTCAACGTCCCGCAGATCACCAACACTGCCACGGTCGGCGCCGGCGCGGTGCTCACCAGCTCGGGGTCCGGCGCCGGCATCACGGTCGAGGCCACCACCCCGTCCGGCAAGGAGAACGACTTCGTCGTCTGGGGGGCCGCCGGCGCCGGGGGGAAGAACAGCGCCAGCGTCGCCGCCTCGGTCGGCGTCCAGGTGATCAGCCTGCACTCGATCGCCTCCGTGGGCGCGGGCTCCCAGCTCAGCTCCGCCGGCGACATCAACGTCAACGCCAACGTGCCCATGGGCCTGCAGACTCTCGCCCTCTCCGGCTCGCTCTCGCTCCAGGGCACGGCGGTAGGCGGCGCGATCGCGGTCAACGTGATCCAGGATGTCCAAGACAAGGCCTACGTTGATTCGGCGACGCCGGGCGGCACGCCCACGTGCGGCACTGGCGGCACGACCTGCCTCAACGCCGCGGGCAACATCAAGGTCACGGCGAACACCACAATGGTGCCGCTGGCCCCGGCCGGTATCCCGCGCATCCCGGCCGACAAGCTGCCGAAGTTCAACTCGCTGGCGCTGGCCGGCGCGGCGGGCGGTGGCGACGCGGCGGTCAGCGGCTCGGTCGTGATCGACGTCTTCTCCTTCGACACCGAGGCCTACGTCGCGGACGGGGCGCAGCTCAACCAAGCCGCCGGCTACAACGCGGCCCTCGGTGGCTACACCGGCAAGGGCTCCGGACAGTCGATCACCGTCACCGCACAGGACGACACGCACCTCGTCAACGTCGCCGGAGGGATCGCGGCGACCCTCGGCGACGCCGGGGTCGGCATCGGCCTGATCGTCGACGTGATCCACAAGAACGTCAGCGCCAGGATCGGCCAGTCGGTGAGCGCATCGGCCGGCGGGGACGTCCAGGTCGGCGCGAGCTCGAGTGAGAAGTTCTTCGGTCTCGCCGTCCAGCTGTCGGCCTCGACCGGCGGGGCCGGCGTCGCGGGCTCCGTGATCGTGGTTGTCCTCGATCAGTCCGGCAGCAATGGGACCCGCGCCGCGATCGGCCAGAACAGCTCGGTTCACGCGCTCGGCAACCTCGCGGTGACGGCCAGCGACACGGCGGACAAGATAGAGATGTACGCCGGCCAGGTCGCCATCGGCCTCGACAGCGCCGGCGTTGGCGTCTCCGCGTCGATTCTCGTGCGCACCTCGGTCGTCGACGCCGGGATCGGCGCGGGCGACAGCATCCAGGCCAAGAGCGAGAACGGTGCCAGCTCACTCGCGCCGGGCCTGACGGTCAGCGCCACGCAGGGTGAGAACCTGTTCATCCTCGCGGTCGGCGGCAGCGGCGGCGGCGACGCCGGCGTGGCCGGATCGGTCACGGTGGACGTCCTCAACGACACCACCACGGCGCACGTCGATCCTGGCGTGAGCGTCAACGCCGATAACACCGGGGCAGGCTCGAGCGAGGGCATGACAGTCGCCGCCACCGACAACACCACCGTCAACGGCATCGCCGGCGCGCTGGCGATCGGCGGCACCGCGGGCGTTGGCGTCGGCGTCGACGTCGAGGTGCTGACCAAGGACACCGAGGCGAAGTTCCTCGACAACAGCAGTGCCAACCTGCTGGGCAACGTCGCCGTCACCGCCAACTCCAGCGAGAGCGTCCTCTCGATCTCGGCCGGGGCCTCGGTCGGGGGCAGCGCCGGGGTCACGGTCAACGCCGGCGTCTCGGTGTTCAACATCAGCACGAAGGCCTGGCTGGGGAAGTCGGTCAACGTGGATGCCAACGGCAGCGGCAACGTCGCCGCGGGCGAGGCGACCGACCTGAGCGTGATCGCGGGCAACCTGTCGGTGTCGGGCTCGGCCAGCATCGGCGCGGCCGTCGCGGTACCGGTGGTGACCAAGGACACCGAGGCGTGGATCGACCAGAGCGCCCAGGTGAACGCGCGCGGCAACGGCACGCCGATCAGCGCCGCCAACGGCTCGTTCGTCGTCTCGGTGCAGGACACGCGCTTTGATCCCAACGCCACCGGCGTGATCACGGCCGACCCGAGCAACTCGAGCGTCAATGACGTCATCAACCTGCCCTACAACGCCGGCTTCACCGAGGGCGAGCAGGTCATCTACTACAACGGCATCTCGGCGAAGGACTCCTCGGGCAAGCCGCTGCCGGCGCAGGGCAGCATCGGCGGTCTGCTCGACGGCGGCGTGTACTACGTCCATCTGCTGCCGTCGGCACCGAACACGACGTCCTTCCAGCTCAAATACATCAAGAACCCGATCTCGCTCGAGGGCCCGCGGAGCGTCCCGCAGCTCCTGACGCTGCACAACAACGACGGCACGGTGACGAACTTCTCGTTCGACGCCGCCCAGGTCACGAGCAACGAGATCTCCTACGGTGGCGGGCTGAACTCCGGCGACCGGGTGACCTACAGCGCCGGCGGCGGTGCGGCGCTCACCGGGCTGACCGACGGCGGCACCTACTACGCGATCTCGGTGGACGCGACGCACCTCAAGCTCGCCTCCAGCAAGTGCAACGCCACCGGCCTGGCGTCCGACTGCGGCGGGATCCCCGGCACCGTGACCCCGACCGCGATCGCGCCGGCCGCCGTCCCGCAGAAGCTCACGCGCAACAACAGCGACGGCACGACCACCGACTTCACCTTCGACGAGTCGAAGGTCTCAAACGACGTGATCACCATGGATGGCGCCGGGCTGAACGTCGGCGACCAGGTCGTGTACCACCGCCTCGGCACCGCGCCGCTCAACGGACTGACCGACGGTGCCACCTACTACGTGATCGCCGGCTCGGACGCCACCCACATCCAGCTGGCCCGCAACCCACAGGACACCCAGGACGAGGTCTTCACACTCGACAAGTCCACCGCGCAAGGGCGCGCGCACCGCATCGTGCCGGTCACGGCGGCGACGACGCCAGGCATGACCTCGAAGGTCTTCAGCCCGTCCCAGGACGTCACGGGGTGCAACGGCCCGAGGACCGTGTGCACGACCATCAGCTTGCCGTACACGCTCACGCGCAGCGACGGAAGCGCGCTGCAGACCGGCGATGCGGTCAAGTACTTCGCCGGCGGCGGCACGGCGATCGGCGGCCTGACCGACAACACCACCTACTACGCGATCGTCGGCTCGGGCGGTCTGCGGCTGGCGAGTTCGAAGTGCTTCGCCACCGGCTCGGGCACCTATGACCCGACGCCCAACGATTCCAACACCAGCGACGACAGCACGGCGTGCGCGGTGACGCCGATCAGCCTCAATGCCAGCGCGGCAACCGGCGACCAGCACAGCCTGATCCTCGACGGCGCCGTCCCACAGCCGACGGCCACCGACCTGGTCGGGCTGCGGACCGCAGCGCCGGGCGTGAACACCTCATTCCGGGGCCTGGCGGTCACCGCCACCAACCGCGACGATTACAACGCGATCGGGATCAGCGGCGGTGCGGCGGGCAGCGTGGCCGTGAACATCGGCGGCGCGGTCAACGTCGAGAGCGTCAAGACGTTCGCCTTCATCGCCCAGAACGCGAAGATCAACGCCACCAACAACGGCACGGCAGCCATCGGCCAGTCGGTCGACGTGGTCGCCGCCAGCGAGTATCACGAGCTGGGGATTGCCGGCGCGCTGGCCATCGCCGGCTCGGTCAGCGTCGCCCCCGGCGCCGATGTCCGCGTGGGCAACATCAACACCGACGCGCACATCGACTGGACTGACCAGGTCCTCGCGCTCAACGACGTAATCGTCAGCGCCTCGGCTAACGAGAAGATCATCTCGGTGGCGGCCGGGATCGCGGGCGGCGGGAGCGTGGGCGTGGGCGGCGCCGTGTCGGTGAACGTGCTGAACACCAATACCTACGCCTACATCGACTCTCCCAGCTGGAGCAACACGCTTCCCTACGCGATCGGGCAGATCGTCACCGGCTCGGACGGGAAGCACTACATCGCGCTGACGAGCACAACGGGCGTCGACCCGACCACGGACAGCGGGACCAACTGGCAGCTCGACACGACCAGCGGGTCCGTGACGGCCAACAACAACCTGCTGGTCGGAGCGAGCGACGACACGAGTGTCACCGCGGTGGCCGGCAGCCTCGGCATCGGGATAGCCGGCGCCGGGATCGGCGCCTCGGTGGGCGTGACCACGATCAGCAAGAACACGGAGGCCTGGATCGGCAGCGGTATGCGGGTCGACGCCAAGGGGGCGGGCTCCGACACGCTCGCGTCGGTGCCGGACGGCACGATCACCGACAGCGGCTTCGGCTACGCGGCGGGCTACCAGGGCCTTGCCGTCGATGCGGCCAGCACCGAGCGGCTGTTCGGGGTCGACGTGAGCGGCGGCGGCGGATTCGTGGGCGTGGCCGGCGGCATCGGAGTCGAGGTGATCAAGGCCACCACGATCGCCTATATCGGCGACGGCGCCCTGATCAACACCGACCGCACCGGCGTGGGCGCGCAATCGGTCACCGTTGCCGCCGTTGACGACGCGAAGGCCTTCGTCCTGGCCGGCGGCCTCGCCGGCGGCTTCGTGGGCATCGGCGGCGCGGTTGACGTGGGCGTGATGGAGAACTCCCAGCAGGCCTGGATCGGGTCGAATGCCGAGGTCCACAGCTCGGGTGACACGAACATCTTCGCCCTTTCGAAGAAGAGCGTCACGACGGCCGCGATCAGCGTCGGTGGCGGCTTCGTCGGGGTCGCCGGATCGGTCTCGGTGTGGACCATCGGCGCCGACGCCAAGTCGAGCTACAACGACGGCACGCAGGGCAGCGCACCGGTGTGGCAGAGCACCGGCTCCAAGACCTGCACCGACAAGCCCGGCCCGTTCGTCTACTGCGGGCCGGACCCGAAGACCGGGTTCAAGGGCGACCTCGTCACCGGCAGCGACGGCTACCAGTATCAGGCCAAGACCGACATCACCTCCGTGACCAACCTCGACCCGACCGCCCACAGCGGCGCGAGCGAGAACATCTGGGGCCAGGTGTCCGGCGACGCCCTGAACAGCGTGCAGAAGTGGGACGGCACAAAGGCCAACGACACCTGCGGCCAGCTCTACTGCACCGGCACCGTCGTCCAGGGCTCTGACGGCAAGTACTACAAGGCCACACAGGACAACAGCGTTAACCCGATCGGCGACGCGACTCACACCTACTGGCAGCTGACCTCCGGCACCGCACTCGGCGACGCCAATCAGTCCGGCTCCGGCGGCGATCCGAACAACGGCTACCAGAAGATGCTCACCGCCGGCGGCACCGGCCCGGCCAGCGGCAGCTGCAACCCCGGCGACACCGCCGACCGCGTCGTCTGCAACACGCAGACCGCCAGCAGCGCGATCGCGAACAACTCACCCAGCGCGCATTTCGCCGAGAACGCCTTCACCCTGGCGCGCGCGCCCCCCGCCGGGACGCGCGCATGGATCAAGGGCGGTGCCAACGTCTACGCCGGCGGCAGCGTGAACGTGATCGCCGCCGAGGTGCTCAGCTACCTCGGCATTGCCGGCACCGTCCAGGGTGGCTTCGTGGCTGTGGGCGGCTCGGTCCTGGTCGTCAACCTGAACAGCCACACCGACGCAGCAATCAAGTCCGGCACCCCGCTCCACCCGACAATCGTCTCGGCCGGAACGGGCTCTGGTGACAACATCACCGTCCACGCCGGACTGGACTCAAACGGTCACGGGATCGGCTTCACCGGCGGCGGCGGCTTCGTAGCCGTCGGAGCTCAGGTCTCCGTCCTGAACGACTCGAGCACGCAGTCGGCGGCAATCGAGAACGGCGTCCAGATCCCGCAGGCCGGCGGCACCGTATACGTCACCGCGCACGGCAACCGGACGCTCCGCTCGGAGTCGATCGGCATCCAGGGCGGCGCGGTCGCCGTGGGCGCCGCGATCGCCGTGCTCAACGTCGGCGGCTCGACCGAGGCCACGGTGGGCAGCGCGCTGATCGGGCAGGTGAGCGGCAAGACTGTCGGCGGGGTGGACGTGGCGACCGACTCGACCATCCACGCGCCCTCGATCACGATCATCGTCAGCGGCGGCGCGGTGGCAGCCAACGCAGGCGTGGCGATCGTGACCGTCAATCCGACGATCGAGGCCGACCTCGGCTCGAACGCCTACGTGACGGTCAGCGGCGCGCTCAACGTGTCCAGCTCCTCGACCATCGACGGACCGGTGCTGATCATCGGCGCCGTCCTCGGCGCGGTGGCGATCGGCGCCGATGTGGGCATCTTCAACGTCGAGCCTACGATCACCACCGAGATCGGCCCCGGCGGTCACATCACGGCGGGCGGCGCGGTCACCGTGACCACCAGCCTCAACCACACCGTCGATGCGACCGCGATCAGTGTCGCCGCCGGCGGAGTGACGTTCAGCGGCCTGTTCATCGAGGCCCAGAACAGCACCCAGGCCACCAACTTCATCGGCGATGGCTCGTCGGTGAGCGGCAGCTCGGTCAGCGTCACCGGCACGGCCACGGACGAGACCAGCGCCCCGCTGGATCAGATTGCGGCCGCCGGGGTGGGCGTGAGCGGAGTCGGCGCCATCGCCAGCGACACCACCAGCCTCGACGTGTACATCGGGCCCGCGTTCAGCGTCAGCGCCGCCGACCCGAGCCATCCGGCCACCGTGACCGCGACCGGCGCAGGCGGCGACACCGGCGGCGTGACGGTGAGCGTCTCGCTCACCGGCCCGGTGGTGGCCACCGTGCTCCAGCTCAGCGTCACGGCCGCCTTCTCAGGCGCCCTGATGATCAACGAGGTCACGGCCGACCAGAGCGCGCGGGCGTTCCTGGGCGACAAGGCCGTGATCAACGCCGGCAGCAACCCCGTGAACGTCACCGGCGTCGGGATCGCCAGCGCGGTGGCCGACGGGATGGGCATCAGCGCGGCCTTGGGCGGAGTCGCCGTCGGCGGTGCGTTCGTATCCGCCGAGCTGAAGCCCACCCTCGGCGCCTTCAGCACCGGCGGCGGCTCGATCACCGGCGGCAACGTGACCTTCTCCACTCGGCTGAACGTGGCCGGCGTCGACACCACCGACGGCACCGGAACCCCGGTCAAGCCGACCTACGCGCCGGTCGGCACCCTCGGGCTGGGCAGCCCGGTGACCGCCGAGCCCGCCTACGCCCACATCATCCTCGGCGCCGCCGGCCTCCTGGCGGGAATCGCGGCCGGCGACGTGAAGGCCACGTACTCGCCGACGGTTACGACCGGGCCCGCGGGGACGACCGGAATGACCGCGACGGGCACGGTTGCGGTGCTGAGCGCGGCCTACCAGCACGTGGTGGGCGACGGCTTGTCAGCCGGCCTCGCGCTGGGGGCCAGCATCGGCTTCGCGCTCGTGCACGTCACGGCGGGAGGCTCGTACACCACAAGCCTCGGCAGCGTGAACACCGGCGCCAGCAGCGTGCTGGTCAAGACCAAGGTGGACGTGGCAGGTACCGCCACCGGCCGTGCGATCGCCGTGGCGGTGGGTGGCAGCGCCGTGGCCGGCTTCATCGGGGCCACCGTGAATCCGACGATCTCGAGCGCCATCGGCGGGACCGCGCGTGCCAGCGGCAACATCGAGGTGGCGACGATCGTGAACTCGACGGCCAGCGCGACCTCGAAGGCCTTCGCCGTCGGCCTGGCCGGAGCGGTGGGGATCAACGATGTGGAGGCGACGCTGTCGCCGACGATCTCCGCCACCGCCTACGGCGCGATCTCGAGCGGCGGTGATGTCGTCCTTCGGGCGCTGAACAACTTCACCGGCACGGTCTACAACCCGGGCGGGCCGCTCAGCGACTCCTGGAACAACTCCAACGGCGCATTCGCGGAGACCACCCAGACCTCTGTCTCGGCTGGGCTGGCGGTCGGTGCGGCGGCGATCACCGCCACCGACAACACCTCGGCGGCGGCGGGCGTGACCGGCGGCACCGTCACGGCCGCCGGCGGCAACGTGGTGATCGCCTCGCGGTCCCCCCGCCGTGCGGTGCCGACCGTCGACATGACGAGCATTGGGCTCGCCACCGGTGCCGGAGGGATCCTCTCGACGCTGAACGTCGGCGGGGACGTGGCGGCGTACGTCGGAAACGGGTCCACGGTAAGTGCCCAGAGCGTCAGCATCACGTCCAACAGCTACAACACCGAGACCCAGTCGCTGCAGAACTTCGGCATCAGCGGCGGCCCGGACCTCAACCTCAACTTCGCCCACCTGGTCGACACCTCAGTGACCGAGGCCTACATCGGCCCGGCCTACTCGGGCAACACCCCGGGCACGGGCACGAGCGGCGCGCCGACCTCGGTCACCTCAACCGGCTCGGGCGGGATCACGGTGTCCTCGTCGGGGAATGCACAGGCCTCGGTCACCGCCGACTTCACCGCCCTGAGCGTTGTCGGCGCTGGGGCCATCACGAAGGCGGTGGCCACCAACAACGCGACGATTCGGTCGTTCCTGGGCGACTACGGCCAGGTGCACGCCAACAGCGCCGGTCCGGTCAGCTTCACCACCACCGGCATCGTGACGACGATCGTCTCGAGCACCGGAATCTCGGCGGCGGTCGGGGTGGGCGTCGGCGTCGACACGATCACGGCCGACAACGAGCCCACGATCGGGGCCTATGGCGTCCGCAACGGCACGATCACCGGCGGGTCGGCCACGTTTGAGACCGACGTGAACCAGAACAGCCCGGCCACGGGTCCCGCACAGGCCACCGTCCAGCTCGGCACCGCCTCGCTGATCGCGTCGGTCGGCGTCACCACCGTCACGGCGACCGACTCGCCGTTCGTGACGACTGGTCCGGGAAGCGGCTCGATCAGCGTTAGTGGCGCGATCACCCTCACCTCCAACGTCTACGAGCACGCGGTGGCCGACGACTCCTCGATCGCGGCCAGCCTCGGCGCCGCAGTCGCCACGGCGCAGCCGACCGCCACCGCCGGTGGCTCGACCACGACGCGGATGGGCGCGGTGGCCAGCGGCTCGGCCGGGACGACCTTCACGGCCATCTCGAACGTCAATGCCTCGTCGAGCGCGACCGGCCTGTCCGACGGCATCGCCCTCGGCGTCGGCGTCAGCGTCGTCGACACGGTGGCGACCACGAACCCGACGGTCTCGACGACGATCGGCGGCTCGCCGCACGAGTCCGGCCTGATCAAGGTCGAAGCGCTTGTGATCTCGGATGCGTCCGCGATCACCAAGGCGGTCGGGATCGGGGCGCTGGGCGCGGGCGCGGGCGCCGACGCCACCGCCACCAACACGCCGAACGTGTCGGCCTCACTGGCCGGCGGCACCTCGGACAACAGCGACATCCTGATCGCGGCGCTGAACAACTTCGACCTGCCCGGCGGCGGCAGCGTCTATCCGCTGGTGGGTGCCAACGACAGGTTCCTGTCCAGCAACGTGGGCGCCCAGTCGAGCAGCAAGAACGTAAACGTGTCGCTCGGGGTGAGCGTCGGCACCACAAGCGTGACCGGCGTCGATGACTCGTCCACTGCGGCCTTCGTGGCGGCCGGAGGGACGGTATCGGCGCCGAACGGCACCGTCGTCATCGCCAGCCGCACTCCGCACGTGGCCCAGCCGAGCCAGAGCACGACGAGCGTCGGCCTGCTCCAGTTCGCCGGGGAGGACGCCGAGGCCAACACAGGCGGGACGAACGCCGCCTACGTCGCCGACGGCGCGACGATCTCCAGCACCAGGGGGCTGAACATCAGCGCCGACACCCAGAACACGACGTCGGTCAGCAGCTCCAGCATCGGCATCTCGGCCATCGGCGGCAGCGGAATGACCTCCAAGGCCAAGGACACCTCGGTCACCGAGGCCTACATCGGACCCACCACGGGCACCACGCACAATGGTGCCCTGTCCACGACCTCGGTCGGCGTGGGCTCCGGCGGCGTGATCGTGGACGCCCTGTCGAACGCGCCGGTCACCGCGACCTCGCACATGCTCTCGATCGGGCTGTTCGCCAGCGGGGCATTCACGGACACCGAGGCCACCTCCAACGGGACCGCCCGGGCCTACCTGGGCGATCAGGCCGGCGTGACCGTCACCGGCGGCGGAGTGACGTTCGATGCCACAGGCAACTTCACCACCAGTGCCGACGGGACCGGCTTTGCCGCGAGCACTGGGTTCACCGTCGCGCAGCAGACGGTCAAGTCGGACCTCGAGCCGACCGTGAAGGCCTTCACCGAGTCGGGCGGCTCGCTGTCGGCCGGTGCACTCAA
>NZ_DASVZH010000100.1:0-9395 GCF_036391795.1 Oryzihumus sp. | reverse complement strand
CGGAGGCGGCGCGGCCGGGGAGCCCACCCCGCTCGACCGTGAGATCGACCTGCTGCTCCGGGAGCGGGAAGCCGTGCGCGCCTCGAGCCGTCAGCCGGTCACCGTCCCGCGTCACCTGTCCACCTCCAAGGTGGTCCAGCTCGCCGAGGACCCCCTCGCCTTCGCCCTGGCCCTGCGCCGGCCGATGCCCAGCCCGCCGGCGACCGCCGCCCGGAGGGGCACCGCCTTCCACGCCTGGGTCGAGCAGCACTTCTCCCAGGCCACCATGCTCGACGTGTTCGACCTGCCCGGCAGCGCCGACGAGGACCCCGGCGACGACGCCGAGCTGCCACGGATGCAGGAGCTCTTCCTGGCCAGCGAATGGGCGCAGCGCACCCCCGAGGGCATCGAGGTGGCCATCGAGTCGACCACCGACGGCATCGCCGTCCGCGGCCGCATCGACGCCGTGTTCCCCCGCCCGGGGGGCGGCTGGACGGTCGTGGACTGGAAGACCGGCACCCGCCCGTCCGCGGCGGCGCTGCGGGTCAAGGCGGTCCAGCTCGCGGCCTACCGGCTGGCCTACGCCCGGCTGCGAGGGGTGCCGCTGGAGGACGTCGACGCCGCGTTCTACTACGCCGCAACCGGAGAGACGGTCTGGCCGGAGCTACCAGGCGAGGACGAGCTGGTGTCGTTGCTGCGGACCATCCCGCAGTGACCGCCGATCCGGGGCGACGGCCTGGCGGGCCGTCAGGGGGACGGCGCGTCGCCGGCGGGGTCGTCCCCACCGGCGGAGTCACCCCAGGTCGCGGTCGCCAGCCGGCGCAGCCGCTCGACGTAGGCGTCGACGTAGCGCACGTCGCCGGTGGACAGCGCCGTCAACAGCCCGGTGACCAGGCGCAGCTCATGCGCCAGCAGCGCCCGCTGCTCGAGGTGGGCGTCCGGCCGCTCGTCGCGGGCCTGGGCGTAGGCCTCGAGCACGGTGTCGAAGGTGTCCGCGGGCGCGTTGCCGGCCAGCAGGGCGAAGTCGTCGGCCGGGTCGGCGACCTTGGCGTCGTCCCAGCCGGTGATGGCCACGACCCGGCCGCTCGCGGCGTCCTCCTCGTCGGAGAACTCGATGAGCACCTGTTCGCCCGACAGGTCGCCGTGGGTCACGGTCGGGGCGAACCGCCACAGCCGCACGTCCTCCAGGGCGTGCTCCCACCGCGTCAGCAGCGAGGTCGGCACGTGTCCGGTGGCCGCGGCGCGGTCGAGCTCGGCGAGGCGACGGGTGCGGTAGGTGTCGGCGTCGTAGGCCGGCAGCCCGGCCTCCTCGGCCAGGCGCAGGTCGACGTTGTGCAGCGCGGCGATGGCGCGCCCGAGCTCGGCCGCCGGACCCGGGCCCGGCGGCAGATGGCCGAAGACGACGGGTCGGCCGGGCAGGAACGGGTAGACCGCGGCCCGGCCGCCCTCCTTGAGGGAGGCGAACCCGGCCGGCGACGGCACGGCATACGGCAGCCGGCGCGAGAGCAGCTCCAGCAGGGTGGTGGTGACCTCCATCTGGGCGCCCGCGGCCCGGTTGCGCGGGGAGCGCACGACCCATCGCCGCGACTCGACGTCGGTGACGAACGCGAGGTCGAACGCGCTGGCTCCCGGCGCGGCGGCCTCGACGGCGGTCGGGTCCAGACCGGGCACGGCGGCGCTGGCGAGGGCGGCGAGAGCCAGGGCGCTGCGGGTCACCCGCACACCGTATGACGGGTGGGCGCCATAGGGTGGAAGGCGTGACGTGTGCGGCGCAAACAATCCGCGACCTGCCCCTGGCGCATGGCTCGCTCGACCGCGCGGCGCACCGGCGCCGCGAGCCCGGGCTGCTGGACGTGCTCCTGACCGACCCGGCCACCCGCGTCCTGGAGCTGGTCGGCGGCACGGTCGAGGTGGTCGGCTCCGACGGTGAGCTGTCGCTGCACCGGCGCCCGCCGGTCCCGGCGGACCGTCACCGGCTCGCGGTGTTCCTGGGTCAGGACCAGGGCGGCCCGGCCCACGTCGCGGTCGTGGGCGACCCGGTGGACGAGGGGGACCCGCGGTCGTGGCAGGGGCTGCGGCAGGTGGCCACCCTGCTCGACGACCGGGACGCCGGCATGCTCGCCACGGCGCTGGCGCTGACCAACTGGCACGCGGCCCACACCCACTGCCCCCGCTGCGGCCACCCGACCGCCCCGGAGCAGGGGGGCTGGGTGCGGCGGTGCGGGCAGGACGGCAGCGAGCACTACCCGCGCACCGACGTCGCCGTGATCATGTCGGTCACCGACCGCGACGACCGGCTGCTGCTGGCCCGCGGCGCGGAGTGGCCGGAGGGCCGCTTCTCGGTGCTGGCCGGCTTCCTCGAGCCGGGGGAGTCGCTGGAGGCGGCCGTGGCACGGGAGGTGCGCGAGGAGGTCGGCCTCGAGGTCGAGGACGTCACCTTCCTGGGCGACCAGCCGTGGCCGTTCCCGACCTCGCTGATGGTGGGCTTCACGGCTCGCGCGGTGGGGTCGGCGATCGACCTCGACGGCGACGAGATCGCCGAGGCGTTGTGGGTGACCCGGGAGGGGCTGGCGGAGCGCATCGCCGACGGGCGGGTGCTGGTCTCCTCGCGGATGTCGATCTCGCACCGCCTCATGGAACGGTGGTACGGCCAGCCGCTGCCCACCAACGGCGAGTGGCGCCCGGCCCGCGGCTGAGCGCCCACGACACCGGCAGACCGACAGGGAGGACCGCCATGCCCATCGATTCCGACCTCGCCGCGGTGGTGCGCGAGCGCAACCTCGGCGTCCTCGCGACGATCAAGCGGGACGGCCGACCGCAGCTGTCCAACGTCAACTACTGCTACGACCCGGCGCGGGACCTGGTGCGGGCGTCGGTGGTCGACGGCCGGGCCAAGGTCGCCAACCTGCGCCGGGACCCGCGCGCCTCGCTCATGGTCTCCAGCGTCAACGGCTGGTCCTACACGGTGCTCGAGTGCACGGTGACCTTCTCGGAGGTCGCCGCAGCCCCCGACGACGCGGCGGTCGAGGAGCTCATCGAGGTCTACCGCCTCATCGCCGGGGAGCACCCGGACTGGGAGGACTACCGGCGGGCGATGGTCGAGGACCACCGCCTCGTGGCGCGGCTGCACGTGGAGCGCGCCTACGGCATACCGGGCCGGTGAGGCCCGGGCCGGGTCAGGACAGGCGGGCCTTGACCTCGGCGAGGGAGGGGTTGGTGGCGGCGGTGCCGTCGGGGAACACGACGGTCGGCACGGTCTGGTTGCCGCCGTTGACGCTCATGACGTAGTCGGCGCTGGCCGGGTCGTGCTCGATGTTGACCTCGGTGTAGCCGATGCCCTCACGGTCGAGCTGGGTCTTCAGCCGGGTGCAGTAGCCACACCACGTCGTGCTGAACATCGTGATGGTGCCGTCGGCGGGCAGGGCGGGGGCCGAAGCCATGCGGGATCTCCTTCAAACGTCGTATGCCGTGCGCTCACCTCAACGGCGCGGCGCGCCGAATCCTTCCGCATCCTGCCGGTCGCGTCCGTCACACGCGCGGCGGGCACGGCCGCTGCCGCCGTCGGTGCGGTCTGGGAGGATCGGCCTCGATGAGCACCCTGGCCACCGGCATCCCGACCGCAGACGACGTCCTCGCCGCGCTCGACCCCGAGCAGCGGGAGGTCGCGGCGTCCCCCAAGGGGCCGATGTGCGTCCTGGCCGGGGCGGGCACCGGTAAGACCCGGGCGATCACCCACCGCATCGCCTACGGCGTGCACAGCGGGGCCTACCAGCCGCAACGGGTGCTCGCCGTGACGTTCACCGCCCGCGCGGCGGGGGAGATGCGCACCCGGCTGCGCGAGCTCGGCGTGGGCGGGGTGCAGGCGCGCACCTTCCACGCCGCGGCGCTGCGCCAGCTGCACTACTTCTGGCCGCAGGCGATCGGCGGGGCCGCGCCCGAGGTGCTGCCGCACAAGGCGTCGGTGGTGGCCGAGGCGGGCTCGCGGCTGCGGCTGCAGCTGGACCGGGTGGGCGTGCGCGACCTCGCCGCCGAGGTCGAGTGGGCCAAGGTCAGCATGCTCACCCCCGAGACCTACGCCGCGGCGGCCCGGCGGGCCGGCCGCGACCCGGCCGGCCTCGACGCCACCGCGATGGCCCGCGTGCTGCAGACCTATGAGGAGGTCAAGGCCGAGCGCGGCGTGATCGACTTCGAGGACGTGCTGCTCATCACCGTCGGCATCCTCACCGAGCGCGAGGACATCGCCCGCACGGTGCGCAGCCAGTACCGCCACTTCGTCGTCGACGAGTACCAGGACGTCAACGCCGTGCAGCAGCGCCTGCTCGACCTGTGGGTGGGCGAGCGCGACGACGTCTGCGTGGTCGGCGACGCGGCCCAGACGATCTACTCCTTCACCGGGGCCAGCCCCCGGCACCTGCTGGACTTCCCGCGGCGCTACCCCGAGGCCCGTCTGGTCAAGCTGGTGCGCAACTACCGCTCGACCCCGCAGGTGGTCGGCCTGGCCAACCTCGTCGTGCGTGGCGGCAGCGCCGGGGCACGTGGGGGAGCCGAGCTGGTGCAGCTGCAGGCCCAGGGTGAGCCGGGACCGGCACCGGTGCTCACGGCCTACCCGGACGAGCCGGCCGAGGCGGCCGGTGTCGCCGCGGCGGTCAAGGCGCGCATCGGCCAGGGGGTGCCGCCGAGCGAGATCGCGGTGCTGTTCCGCACCAACGCCCAGTCCGAGGCGTTCGAGGCGGCGCTGGCCGACGCCGACGTCCCCTACCTGGTCCGCGGCGGCGACCGGTTCTTCTCCCGGCGCGAGGTGCGCGACGCGGTGCTCCTGCTGCGCGGCGCGGCCCGCTCCGACGACGGCAGCAAGCCGATGCCCGCCGTCGCCCGCGACGTGCTCACCGGCGCCGGGTGGAGCGAGCGGCCGCCGAGCAGTGGCGGGGCGACCCGCGAGCGATGGGAGTCGCTGCAGGCGCTCGCCGCCCTGGCCGACGACCTGGCCGCATCCTCGCCCGAGGCCCGGCTGCCCGAGCTGGTCCGCGAGCTGGAGGAGCGCTCCGCGGCCCAGCACGCGCCCACGGTGCAGGGCGTCACCCTGGCCTCGCTGCACGCGGCCAAGGGCCTGGAGTGGGACGTCGTGTTCCTGGCCGGGTGCAGCGACGGCTTCATCCCCATCTCGATGGCCGAGGGCCCCGAGGCGGTCGAGGAGGAGCGCCGCCTGCTGTATGTCGGTCTGACGCGGGCCCGCCGCGAGCTGCGGCTGTCGTGGGCCGGGGCCCGCAACGCGGGCGGCCGGGCCACCCGCCGCCCGTCACGGTTCCTGGACGGGGCGGCGAGCGTGCTCGGGGAGGGGGCCAGGTCCGCCCCCAAGACGCAGTCCCGGGCCGGGCGCGGCAAGCAGCTCAGCATGGCCGTCCCGGCGAAGTGCCGCGGCTGTGGCACCGACCTGACCAGCGCCGCCGAGCGCAAGGTCGGACGCTGCACCGACTGCCCGCCCACCTACGACGAGGCCACCTTCGAGGCCTTGCGCGCCTGGCGCCTGGCGGTGGCCGGTGCCGCCAAGGTGCCGGCCTACGTCGTGTTCACCGATGCCACCCTGACCGCCATCGCCGAGCGCAACCCGTCCTCCCCGGCCGAGCTGGCCACCATCGGCGGCGTCGGGGCGCGCAAGCTGGAGCGCTACGGGCCGTCCGTGCTGGCCATCCTGGGTGGTGCCGACCCCCAGGAGACGGCCGAAAACCTTTCGACGACAAGCGATTCAGCATGATTCACGGAGCTTGTCGATTTTCCGTCAAAGATTTCCGTTAATTCGATTGCAGGGTTTGCGAAGGCTGCCCTAGCCTGATCACTACATCCAGCCCAGCGGAACAGGCTTCCGGCTGGGGTCGACGAGCACCAGATGAGGAGGGTTGGCCTGATGGAGATCACCACGATGACGAACGCGACGCGCATTGACCGCGTCCGCGTCGCATGCCCGCAGGTTGCCCGCACCCTCATCACCACCGCGGATGCCGCGGCTCTGCGTCACGGGACCGCTGTGTCCGCGTTCGGCTTCGGCACGGGCGTCACCGGCGTCGTCGCCATCGCCCCGCAGGCCCGTCCGGCTTTCTACGCGCCGATGCACAAGCTCGTTTCCCAGGATGTCGCTCACTTCCGCACCGGGAGACCACCGGTCTAGCTTCTAGACCAGGTCACCTCCAGGCCGCGGAACCCGACAACCGGGATCCGCGGCCTTTGTGTTATCCGGCGGCCGCCACCAGCAGGAAGACCGCCAGCAGTGAACAAGAGAACAGCGATCCAGGGCCCGCCCACCAGGCAGGTCACGGATCACGAGATGACACACACGAGAACACGCCACCTGACCGGTGGAGACGAAGGAGGTGACCCCCCGATGCAGCTCACAGCACTGATCGACATGCACGAGCAGGCCAACGACTCCGGCAACGCGATCCCGTGTCGGGAGAACGACGCCGAGCTCTGGTTCGCCGAGAGCCCTGCGGATGTCGAGTTCGCGAAGTCCCTGTGCGGGACGTGCCCGGCCAGGGCCCAGTGCCTGGCGGGTGCGCTCGAGCGGCAGGAGCCCTGGGGTGTCTGGGGTGGCGAGCTCTTCGTCCAGGGAGTCGTCGTGGCCCGCAAGCGGCCGCGGGGTCGTCCCCGCAAGCACCCGGTTGCGGCCTGATGTCCTACGTCACCTGGTCGCCGTCGTCCGCCGAGGTCCGGTCCGCCACCGAGCCCTCCGGCCGGATCAACAGTCCTGAAATGCTTTTGTTTGCAAGGAGATTCACCATGTTCCAGGTCATGCAGGAAGACCTCGCGCGAGCTCATATCGAGCAGCGCCTGCACGCGGAGCGCAACCGCGGCGTCCGGAGGGGTGCCCTCCGGATCGCCCAGCAGGCTCGCGCTTCGCGCCACCAGAGCCACTCCCGCTGAGTCGCGGTCCTCGTGACCGCACTCCGGAGCCGGCTCGACCCGGAGGCGGGGACCACCAGGCCCATCAGGGCCGGAGTCCCCGCCTTCGTGGTGTCCCGGGGTGCAGCCGCTCCTCGGCGCCTAGAGTCGGGGACCGTGAGCAGACTCCACCCCGCTGAGCTGGCCGCCCGCCGCGAGGACGCCGTCAAGGCGCTGACCCAGCCGGACCTCGCTGCCGCCGTCGACCTCGTCGTGTGGGTCGAGGAGGGGACCGACGGCCCGGTGGCGCTCGCGGCCAACCACCTCGGCCGCGTCCGGCTGCACGCCGACGGCCGGCACGAGGTGCTCGAGGGTCGCGACCCGGTGCCGAGCGAGGACCCGATGGCGTTCCTGCCGTACGAGCTGGAGTGCGCCAATCCCGGGCCGGCGCGTTCGGTCGACAACGCCTACCCCTACGCGGCCGCCCGGATCCTGTCGCTGTTCGCCGACCCCACTCGCAGCCCCGATCTGGCCATCGTCCACACGCCCCGGCACTGGTTCCCCGACGAGGGCGGCCACCACGGTGAGCACGGCTCCCTCGACGTGATCCAGTCGCGGGCCCCGCTGGTCTTGTCGGGCGCCGGCGTCCGGCGACTGGGTCTGGTCGACGACCACGCCCGGCTGGTCGACGTCGGGCCCACTCTGGCGGCCCTCGCCGGGGTGCCGCACGAGCAGCTGCACGACGCGCACGGTGAGCCGCTTGACGGCGGCGTGCTCACGGCATACCTCGTGGACGAGCAGCCGCGGGAGCCGGTCGTCGTGGGCATGCTCTGGGACGGCGGCCACTGCGGTGAGCTCCTGGCGATGGCCGAGGCGGGGGAGCTGCCCGGTGTCGCGCGCCTCATCGACGCCGGCCTGGCGCTGCGTGGTGGGGCCGTGGCGCAGTTCCCCAGCATCACCCTCACCAACCACACCTCCATCCTCACCGGCCTCGGCCCCGGGCGGCACGGCGTGCTGGGCAACGTCTTCTACGACCGGGAGACCGGCGAGCGGGTCGTGCCCAACGACGCCTCGACCTGGCACCGCAGCGGCGAGTGGCTGCGCCCGGCGGTGCGGACCGTGTTCGAGATGGTCTCCGAGGTGGTGCCGCCGCGGGACACCCCGCGCACCGCGTGCGTCGACGAGCCGATCGAGCGGGGCGCCGACTACTCGACCATGGCGGTGATCCGGGCCAGCGGCAGCGGCAACGGCGCCGCCGGGCTGGGTGAGCTGTTGCCCGACCCGCACGGGTCGGGGCACGTGCACGACCGGGCACACCTCGACGACGGCTACTACTCCTGGGCCACCCAGGTCGACGACGTGGGCCTGGAGCAGATGACCCAGCTGTTCGCGAGCCGGGAGGCGGCGCCGCGGTTCACCTGGTGGTCCAACGTGGTCACCGATGCCGGGCACCATGCCGGCGGCCCGCGCTCGGAGATCGCCCGCGCCTCGCTGCGGGACGCCGATGCCCGGCTGCGCGCGTTCCTGGCCCACCTCGACGCGCTGGGGATGACCGACGACGTGACGTTCGTGCTGACCGCCGACCACGGGTTCGAGGCCGCCGACGAGACGGTGACCGGCTCGTGGCGCCAGGCCCTCGACGACCTCGGCTTCGCCTACCGCGACGAGGGGCCCGGCTTCGTCTACCTGATGGCCGAGGAGGGCCCCGACCACTCCTGACGGGTGAGCCGGTACAGCACGTGCCGGCGCAACGGGTGGCCCTCGGGCAGCGAGGGGTGGTCGAAGTCCTCGGCCGGGTTGTGGCTCATGCCCAGCCGGGCCATCACGGCGCGCGACCGGGCGTTGCCGACCGCGGCGAACGAGACGACCTCAGCCAGGCCGAGGGTGCCGAACCCCACCCGCAACGCCGCGTGGGCCGCCTCGGTTGCGTAGCCATGGCCCCAGGCGTCCCGTGCCAGCCGCCAGCCCACCTCGGTGCACGGGGTGAAGGCCGCCTGGAACGAGGGGTGGGCCAGCCCGGTGTAGCCGATCAGCTGGCCGGTGGCGCGGACCTCCAGCGCCCACAGCCCGTGGTCCTCGGCCTCGAGCAGGGCCTGGGCCCGGTCGACGAAGGCGTCGGACTCCTCGCGGGTCAGGGTCGAGGGGAGGTACTCCATGACCTCGGGGTCGGCGTTGATCGCGGCGAACGGCTCGCGGTCGGCCTCCTGCCAGCCCCGCAGCAGCAGTCGTGGGGTGCGGATCGAGGTCACCGAGGTCATCCCGGCACGGTACCCAGCGCCGGGCCGGCGCGCCCGCATATCCCAGCGCCTCCCTACCCCGGCGCCCCATACCCCCGCGCCTCGCGCCGAGAGGGACGTTCCTCAGGGTTGGCGGGCGGGCGAAACCCGAGGAACGTCCCTCTCGGCGGAAGAGGACGAGGTGAGGACCCGCGGTCAGTGGTGGTGGCTGCCGTGGTGGTCGGTCTGCGGGTCGGTGCCGTCCCCGCAGCCGGGCCCGGCCGGCGGGAGCTCGCGCACGTCCGCACGGGGCACGAGCCCGGTCAG
>NZ_DASVZH010000099.1:0-21413 GCF_036391795.1 Oryzihumus sp. | reverse complement strand
GGCGGTGCGCGTCGGGCTCGTCGCCGAGCTGGTGGTGGTCGTGGCGGGACGGGTCACGCCGGTCGACGAGGGGGTGGGACCCCCGGCCGTCGGCGCGGCCGCCCCGGCCGTCGGCGCGGCCGCAGGGTCGCAGGCGGCCATCGCGAGCACGCAGCCGACCGCTGCCAGAGCCGCCGGCGCGCGGTGGAGCCGTGCGCGCATGAGGTGTCCGTCCGTCGGGTGCAGGTCGTCCCCGGTCGGCCAGTCTGCCCTCTTTGGGGCTTCTGTGCCGAATCAGCCGACCAGTGGGATCCGCAGCACCGCGGGGGACAGGGGGTCGGCGGTGACGGTGACCGGCTGCGCGGCATACGCGTTCTTGTAAGCGGCGTCGCTGCCGGCCAGCACCAGCTGGAGCCGGTGCCCGGCCTCGACCCGGTGCACGATGCCGGGCAGCTCGATGTGGACGCTGCGCGTGACGTCACCCACCCGCACCGGGCTGATCAGCTTGTTGACCAGGGTCTTGGTCCCGTCGGGCGCCACGTCGTAGAGCTTGGCGAACACCTGCAGCTGGCCCGCCGGACCGGCCGACTGCGTGGCGGCGACCGTGGGGGCGGTGAACCGGACGTCGAGGGTCGGCACACCCACGACGGTCGCGGGCGTGGCGAGGGGTGCACTCGTCCAGGCGCCGAACGTCCCCGGCGTGTCGAACGGCGCGGTGGTGCCCGGCGGCAGCGTGCCGGCCGGGACCTGACCCTCCAGGCCCGAGACCTCGGAGTAGGAGCCGAACGCCCCGCCCCCGGGGTTGGTCCACGACACCGAGCCCGGCGCGACGGCGGCGCGGTTGGCCACGAGGTCGCCGGAGCCGGAGAGGTACCACGGCTTCGGGCTGCCGACCGGGTAGGAGCTCGCGGAGGCGTAGGCGGGCGCGGCGTTGCCGGTGTAGCTCACCCAGTCGCGGAAGTACGCGAACTCCGGGCCGGTCCCCACCGTGCTGTCCTTGAGGTAGTGGTCGAACCAGTCCTCGATCCGCTGCCCGAGGTAGGTGCCCTCGATCTGCTGGCCGCTCAGGTCGAGCTCCCCCGGCGCCGCGCCGCTGTTGCCGTTGGCCCCGCCGGAGTGGCCCCAGGACTGCCACGCCATCGTCACCGGCACCTGGCGCGCCTTGAGCCCGCGGTAGGTGGCGACGGCCTCCTGCAGGTTGAACAGCGTGTCGTTCTCGCCCTGGATGAGGAAGACCGGGACGTGGATCTTGTCGAGGTAGTGCCCGACAGAGACGCGGTCGGTGAGGCGGAACGTGTCGGGCGTCGGGTAGCCCGCGGTGTCCAGCGTGGCCTTGGCCAGGCACGCCTCCTGCACGAAGTTGGGGCAGCCGACGTTGCGCGTGGGGTCGATGGCGGCGCCCTGGATCCCGTCGGCGATGCCGACGCCGAAGAACAGCCCCGTCCAGCCCACCTTCTCGGTGCCGGGGGTCTGGTCGGCATAGGTGACCCCGGTCGTGAACGCCGTGTTGTTGGGCGCCAGGGAGTAGCGCAGGTCGTTCCAGGTGATCAGCGGCACAAGCGTGTCGACGCGTGGATCCGTTGCGGCAGTGGCGAACTGGATCTGTCCGCCGTAGGACCCGCCGATCATGCCGAGCCGCGGGTCGTGGGTCGCGGGGTTGTCCAGCTTGGTGAAGTCCACGGCCAGCCTGCCCGCGCCACCGGGGGTCCCCGCGAGGTCGGAGGAGTCGTATGCCGCGCTGCCGCCACCCCCCAGGAAGGTCACCAGGTGCGAGGCGGCGACACCGTCCACGCCCGGGTCGTCGAGGGAGATCTTGCAGCCGGAGTCGGGGAAGCCGAGGCCCGTGTAGGACAGCACGGCATACCCGCGCTGGGCGAAGGCCCGGCCGAGGCCGGCCTGGTCGGCCTTGGAGCCGCCGAAGCCGTTGGTGGTCAGGATCGACGGCACGGGGTGGGCGGCGTCGGCGTGGTGCGGCTTGTAGAGGTCGGCGTCGATGACGCAGGTCTGCGGGTTGCCCAGGTCGTCGGTGCCGGCGGGGACGGTGAAGTGCAGTCCGGTGTAGACGTCGACCTGGTCGAGTGCGGTGCTCGTCCCCGACGCGGGCGGGGGAGCCGCGAGCGCGGTGGGGGCAAGGCCGAACGCCGCCGTGCCGAGGGTGGCCGTGGCAGCAGTGGCCGTGGCGGCCAGGGTCCTCAGGGATGGGCGGCGCATGAGCAGGGTCCCTCCGTCGACGTTGCCCGCTCAACGACGGCGGCGACGCCCCGGTTACGCGCGGGTAGCAACCGCGGGCTCCCGGCCCTGACCTGTGGGTTTGCCCTCCGGCACAGGAGCCCTTTACCCCGCGCTGGTGAAAGCGCTTCTGCGACAAGCGTTTTACGCCGGTTGCCACACCTTTGGCAAAGGTTCCGTCTGGGGCATTGACCCTGGTCCAGGGGGCCCAGAAGTCTGCGCAGGCCGCCTCACAGCAGCCGCACAGGCTGCACATCGGGACCTCACAGGCGGCTTCGACGGTCGTGCGCCCGAGGGTGCAGGGCCCATCACCTTAGGAGTAGTGGCTTGAAACGACTCACGACCGGCCTGGCGCTCGGGTGCGCCCTGGTCGCCGCAGCTGCGGCCGCTCCCGCGGCCAGCGCACTCCCGGGTGCCGCCACCCCTGGCCCCGCCGCCCGCCCCGCCCTCCAGGCCGAGCAGGCCAGGGCCGACGCGATGGGCCACGCCCTGCGGCTCGACAAGCGCGAGACCCTCACGGTCAAGGACGTCATCTCCGACCCGGACGGCAGCACGCACGTGCGCTACGAGCGCACCTTCGCCGGGCTGCGGGTCATCGGTGGTGACCTCGTCGTGCACCGCGACCGGGCCGGAGCGATCCGCGGCGTCAGCTGGAACGCCTCCGGCAGGGCCGAGGTCCCCTCCACCACGCCGAGGCTCGCCCGCTCCGCGGCGCTGGCCCAGGGCGCCAGGGCCTCGGACTTCTCCGCGAAGAAGTCGGCCGACGAGCTCGACGTCTACGCCGGCTCGGGCACGCCGCGGCTGGCCTACGACGTCGTGACCACCGGCGTGAAGGCCGACCAGACGCCCAGCCGCCTGCACACCGTCGTCGACGCCACCTCCGGTGCCACGCTGGCCGGCTGGGACGAGGTCGAGACCGGCACCGGCAACTCGATCTACAGCGGGTCGGTCTCGATCGGCACCCAGCTCAGCGGCAGCTACCAGCTGAAGGACCCCAACCGCGGCGGCAACTACACGACCGACCTCAACGGGCAGACCGACCCGGCGGTCGGCACCGGCCCCACCGGGACGCTGTTCACCGACGCGGACGACGTGTGGGGCAACGGCTCCACCAGCGACCGCGCCTCGGCCGGGGTGGACGCCCACTACGGCGCCCAGGTCACGTGGGACTACTACAAGAACACCCACGGCCGGAACGGCATCTTCAACAACGGCACCGGTGTCCGCTCGCGCGTCCACTACGGCAACGGCTACGTCAACGCCTTCTGGGACGGCACCCAGATGACCTACGGCGACGGGTCGAGCAACACCCACCCGCTGACCGAGATCGACGTCGCCGGCCACGAGATGAGCCACGGCGTCACGGAGAACTCGGCCGGCCTGGCCTACTCCGGCGACGCGGGGGGCCTCAACGAGGCCACCAGCGACATCTTCGGCACCGCCGTGGAGTTCTATGCCAACAACGCCAGCGACGTGGGCGACTACCTCATCGGCGAGAAGATCAACATCAACGGCAACGGCACGCCGCTGCGCTACATGGACAAGCCGTCCAAGGACGGGTCCAGCAAGGACTGCTGGTCGGCGACGCTGGGCACCCTCGACCCGCACTACTCCTCGGGCCCGCTCAACCACTGGTTCTACCTGGCCTCCGAGGGCTCGGGCGCCAAGACCATCAACGGTGTCTCCTACAACAGCCCCACCTGTGACGGCTCCACCGTCACCGCCGTGGGCCGCGCCACCGCAGCGAAGGTCTGGTACCGCACGCTGACGACCTACCTGACCTCCACGAGCACCTACGCGGACGCCCGCAACGGTGCGATCAAGGCGGCCAAGGACCTCTACGGCGTGGGCAGCGCCCAGTGCACCAACATCGCGGCGGCGTTCACGGCCATCGCGGTCCCGGCCACGACCGAGACCTGCGGCACCAGCGGCGGCGGGGGTGGCAGCAACCTGCTGCAGAACCCGGGCTTCGAGTCGGGCAACGTCAGCTGGACCGCCACCTCCGGCGTGATCACCAGCTCCACGAGCGCCACCCCGCGCACCGGCTCGTGGTACGGCTGGCTCAACGGCTACGGCAGCGCCAGCACCGACTACGCCCAGCAGTCGGTGGCCATCCCGTCCACGGCCGCCTCGGCGACGCTGTCCTTCTACCTGAAGGTCTCCACCGCCGAGACCACGACGACCTCCGCCTACGACACGCTCAAGGCCCAGGTCGTCGAC
This sequence comes from Oryzihumus sp., assembly GCF_036391795.1. Classification (GTDB taxonomy): domain Bacteria; phylum Actinomycetota; class Actinomycetes; order Actinomycetales; family Dermatophilaceae; genus Oryzihumus. The sequence goes on along the minus strand of NZ_DASVZH010000099.1, from coordinate 16,985 downwards.
GGCTCCACGACGACGACCCTCGCGACGTACTCCAACCTCAACAAGGGCACGTCGTACGTCCTGAAGTCGCTCGACCTCAGCGCCTGGAAGGGCAGGACCGTCACGGTCAAGTTCCTGGGCACCGAGGACTCCTCGCTGGCCACGAGCTTCTTCCTCGACGACACCTCGGTCGCCACGAGCTGACCGCCCGGCCACACCCGCGACCCGGCGCCGGTCCCTCCACCCGAGGGGCCGGCACCGGCGTGCCGGGTGGACACGCCGGTATGCCGTGCCGTCACCGCGGTATCCGGGAGAGGGTTCGGCTCGCGCGTCACGCGCCAGGGCAGCGCAGGGCCGCTAGTGTCCGGGCACGTGGTCCCGCCGTTGACGCAACCTGCCGACCTTGACGCCGTCCGGTCCTCCTACGACCGGGTGGCTGACAACTACGTGGCGATGAACATGGGCGACGTCGGCCCGTACCCGTGGCTGCGTGCCGTCCTTGCCGCCTTCGCTGAGGAGGTGCGCGGTCTGGGGCCCGTCCTGGATGTCGGTTGCGGCCCCGGCGAGGTCACTGCTCATCTCGCCGGTCTCGGGGTCGACGTCTCGGGCGTCGACCTGTCGCCGAAGATGGTCGAACACGCCAGGCGGCTCCACCCCCGCTTGCGGTTCGCCGTTGCCTCGGCCACCGACCTCGATCTCGAACCAGGTTCGCTCGGCGGGATCCTTGGCTGGTGGTCCTTGTTCAACCTCCCCCGTGAGGTCCTGCCCGAGGTGCTGGCATCGTTCGCCTGCGCACTGGTCCCGGGAGGACACGCTCTGATCGGTACGCACGTCGGCGCCGGGGACGTCCCGCGGACCGAGGCCTACGGCGGGGTGCCCGTGACGTGGACGACGCACCTGTGGCAGCCCGGGGAGCTCGGCGAGCTCATCGTCGCAGCGGGTCTGGAGCTCACAGCGCAGCTTCAGCTGCCCGCGAGCGGGCAGCTCCGGCCCCAGGTGCTGATCAGCGCCAGACGCGCCCCCGAGATCGCGCCGGGCAGGTAGCGCCCGGGGCATCCGGACCGGGGGCAGTGGGAGCCGTCGACGGCGGAGCCGGCTCAGGTCGTGGAGGTCGTGGAGCTCGCGGGGACGATGGTGCAGAGCCTGCGCTGGTCCACGGGCGCGGTGACGTCCGCGAGCAGGCGCGTCAACGGCTCGGCGAGCTTGGTCAGCGCGGGGTCCTCGATCCGGGCGCTGGAGCGGCCGGAGGCCACGAGCACCACCAGGTCGTCGGGGTGCCGGGGTGTGGTCACCGGCGCGGGCAGGGAGGACCAGTCGACCATGGCGGCGGCCCGGCCGATCGACTGCATGAGGGCCCCGTCGACCTGGCAGCGGGTGGGGGTGCCGCCCCTGCTGGTCACGCGGGCCTGGCCGTCGACGGCGAGGACCACCCGGTCGCGGAAGCCCGCCACCCCGCCGGAGCGGGTGAGGGTCAGCGGCTGGCTCAGGGCCGACCCGTCCGTCACGCTGGGCCCCACCCCGCCCGGTGGGGTCGCCGAGCCGCAGGCGCTGAGCAGGAGGACGGCGGCCAGACCCGCGAGGGGACGTGTCGGGGAGGGCATGGCCACATCATGCCGACCCCGGGGGAGCGGCGCAGTCCCGCCGGTGGCGCCGACCTGTCGGGGGGGCGTGCGCTCGCCCCGTCAGGCGGGCGTCGCCGCAGGTGAGATTGCTCCCATCGGCCGGTGCGGGGCCCACCCACGGTCCTGCACGGCGTACCGCGGGACTAGGCTCCGCTCGGACAATCCCTTCGATGACGAGGATGGATTCGGCTCGTGGATCTTTTCGAGTACCAAGCGCGCGACGTGTTCGAGGCGCACGGTGTACCGGTGCTGGACGGCGCCGTCGCCGAGACTGTTGAGGAAGCCCGTGCGGCTGCGGAGACCATCGGCGCCAGGAGCGGCGGCGTGGTCGTGGTCAAGGCCCAGGTCAAGACCGGAGGCCGTGGCAAGGCCGGTGGCGTCAAGGTCGCCAAGAGCGTCGACGAGGCTGCCGCGGCGGCCGAGCAGATCCTCGGCATGGACATCAAGGGCCACACGGTCCACAAGGTGATGATCGCCCAGGGTGCGCAGATCGCCGAGGAGTACTACTTCTCGGTCCTGCTCGACCGCGCCAACCGCTCCTACCTGGCCATGGCCAGCAAGGAGGGCGGCATGGAGATCGAGCAGCTCGCCGTCGAGCGCCCCGAGGCCCTCGCCCGCATCGCGGTGGACCCGATCGTCGGGATCGACGCAGCCAAGGCCGCCGAGATCGTCGACGCCGCCGGCTTCGACGCCGACGTCAAGGACGAGATCGCGCGCGTCATCCAGAAGCTGTGGGACGTCTACCGCGAGGAGGACGCCACGCTGGTCGAGGTCAACCCGCTGGTCAAGACGGTCGACGGCTCGATCATCGCCCTCGACGGCAAGGTGACCCTGGACGGCAACGCCGACTTCCGTCACCCGGCCCACGAGGCCCTCGAGGACAAGGCCTCGGCCGACCCGCTGGAGGCGGCGGCCAAGGAGAAGGGCCTCAACTACGTCAAGCTCGACGGCTCCGTCGGCATCATCGGCAACGGCGCCGGCCTGGTCATGTCCACGCTCGACGTGGTCGCCTACGCCGGTGAGGAGTTCCCCGGCTCGCCCAAGCCGGCCAACTTCCTCGACATCGGCGGCGGCGCCTCCGCGGAGGTCATGGCCAACGGCCTGCACATCATCCTCGGCGACCCGCAGGTCAAGAGCGTCTTCGTCAACGTCTTCGGTGGCATCACCGCCTGTGACGCGGTCGCCAACGGCATCGTCGGCGCCCTGAAGACCCTCGGCGACGAGGCCACCAAGCCGCTGGTCGTGCGTCTCGACGGCAACAACGTCGAGGAGGGCCGCCGCATCCTGGCCGAGGCCAACCACCCCCTCGTCACCATCGAGGACACCATGGACGGCGCGGCCCGCAGGGCTGCCGAGCTCGCCGCGGCGAACTGACGGAACGGGAATCTCGCAATGGCAATCTTCTTGGATGACAACAGCAAGGTCATCGTCCAGGGCATGACCGGCTCCGAGGGCATGAAGCACACCCAGCGCATGCTGACCTCGGGCACCACCATCGTCGGCGGCGTGAACCCCCGCAAGGCCGGCACCACGGTCGAGTTCGACGGCGGCGTCACCGTGCCGGTGTTCGGCTCCGTCGCCGAGGCCATGGAGGCCACCGGCGCCAACGTCTCGGTCATCTTCGTCCCGGCGGCCTTCACCAAGGCCGCGGTCGTCGAGGCCGTCGACGCGAAGATCCCGCTCGCGGTGGTCATCACCGAGGGCGTGCCGGTCAAGGACACCGCGGAGTTCTTCACCTACGCCCAGCAGGCCGGCACGACCCGCATCATCGGGCCGAACTGCCCCGGCCTGATCAGCCCCGGCAAGTCCAACGCCGGCATCATCCCCGCCGACATCTCCGGTGGCGGTCGCATCGGCCTGGTCTCCAAGTCGGGCACGCTGACCTACCAGATGATGTACGAGCTGCGGGAGTTCGGCTTCTCCTCCGCGGTCGGCATCGGCGGTGACCCGATCATCGGCACCACGCACATCGACGCCCTCGAGGCGTTCGAGGCGGACCCCGAGACCGACGCGATCGTCATGATCGGCGAGATCGGCGGCGACGCCGAGGAGCGCGCGGCGGCCTACATCAAGGAGCACGTGACCAAGCCGGTCGTCGGCTACGTCGCGGGCTTCACGGCCCCCGAGGGCAAGACCATGGGCCACGCCGGCGCCATCGTCTCCGGCTCCTCGGGCACCGCGGCCGCCAAGAAGGAGGCCCTCGAGGCCGCCGGCGTCCGGGTCGGCAAGACGCCGTCCGAGACCGCGGAGCTCATGCGCGAGATCATGAAGAACCTGGGCTGAGCCACCGTATCCACGGCAGCTCACCCCGGCGGGCCGGTCACCTCCTCGAGGTGACCGGCTCGCCGTACTTCTGCCTGTGTGCGAGTGGGGGGCTACTTCTGGCGGGCGAGGGAGAGGAGCCGGTCGAGCTCGGCGAACCCCTGGGCGGGCTGGCTGCGCAGGTAGAGCGTGGTCACGGCCGCCGGCGTCCCGTCCTGCACCGACACCGCGAGCCAGCCCGCCGCGGCCGGTGCCCCCGGCTCGGCCCCGACGACCTTGAACAGCCCGGGGTGAGCCGGGTCCTGCGTGACCGTGACGTGGGGCACCCGGCTCCCGCAGGTGGCGATGCCGTGGATGATCCGGTCGGCCTCCGCCCGCGCGGCGGCCGCCGAGGCGGTCAGCCGGACGCGTTGCCGGCCCAGGATGGTGCCGTCGACCTGGTCGGCGACCGTGACGATGCCGAACCGGCCGGCAGAGGAGGTCATGTCCATCGCGGTGTCGACGTCGCACTCGTGCACCTGCGCGCTGCCCTCCCAGTCCGTGGTCACGGCGTGCGTGGCGTGGCCTTGCGAGAGCGCGGGGGAGGACCACTGCGAGGCCGCGACGAACAGGCTGGACGGCAGCAGCGGCCGTGTGCCGGCGATGGGCATCTGCTCGGTGCGTGCCCGCGTGGGGGACGGCGGCGTGGTCGTGCTGCGGCCGGGCTGCGGGCCGACGTCGCCGCCGAGCCGGCGCTGCGCGACCGCGCCGATGTCCTGCACCTGCGAGACCGTCCAGCGGTGCTTCCCGCCCTCGCCGGGCTCGACGATCGTGACGATGCCGACCCTCGACCCGGCGTGCGTGACGACGAACCACTCGGTGCTGGCGGGCCCGATGCCGCTGAAGACCTTGGGCCAGGCCGAGTCGGCCACGACCGAGACCTTCATCGGACCCGCGCAGGTCAGCAGCTGGCTCACCAGCGTGTCGGCCTCGCCGTCGGCCGCGGCGGTGGAGGGGTTGCCGTAGACGCGCTGGTCGCCCTGCAGGCCGGAGGACTCGGCGTTGACGGACTGGGCGTGCGCCTGTGTGCCGGGCTGTCCGACGTTGGCGCAGTCCATGACCGCCCCGCCCTCGGACTCCGTGAAGTCGGCGATGACCACCGTCTCGCTGATCCCGAGCGCCCGCTGCCACTCGGCCGAGACCGGCAGGTCGCCAGCGACCGGCAAGGGGACGCCCGCGTCCGCGGGCGTCGTGGCCGACGTCGTCGTGGAGGAGGTCGAGTGGGTGGAGCTGACCGCCGGGCGCAGCGAGGAGGGGTGGCCCCCCAGCCCGCTGAAGCCGACGTAGCCGACGGCCAGGACAGCCGCCGCGGCGGCAGCCGTCGCGGTGAGGACGGTGCGCCGGTGGCGAGCCGCGCCGCGGGCCTTGACGAAGCGCACGTCCGCCAGCTCGAGTGCCTCGACATCCCGGCGCAAAGTGGTCAGGGCGCCCCGCACGAGGTCGTCGTCGGCAGCGGACCAGCGGCCCGGATCCAGCTCAGCCATGGTGGTGCTCCTCTGCACGAAGGGCCTGCGCGAGCAGCGCCCGACCGCGGTGCAGGCGCGCCTTGATCGTGCCTGCCGGGGTGTGGGTCTCGTGGGCGATCTGGTCGATGGACAGGTCGGCCAGGTAGTGCAGCGCCAGGGCCTCCCGGACCGGTTCGGGCAGCTCGCGCAGGGCAGCGAGCACGGCGACCCGGTCCTCGCTCGGTCCCTCCGTGTGCGTCCCCGCCCCGTGCCGGACGTAGGCGCGCTCCTGACCGGTGCGCTTGCGCCACGCCGAGATCGCCAGCCGCCGGGCGACCGTGCGCACCCACGCCATCGGGTCGTCGTACCCGTGCACCTTGTCCCAGCGCTGCCAGGCCCGGCTGAACGCCTCCTGCGTGCAGTCCTGGGCCAGGGTCAGGTCTCCGGTCGCGACGTACACCACGTGGACGACCGAACGGGCCCCCTGCCGGTAGAACTCGTCGAACTCGCGCTCGCTGTCGCCGGCGCTGCCCTTCATCACACCTCCCGTGTCTCCCGGGTCCGAACCCCCGGCCCGGGCGGGCCGTCGGGGGACCAGACGCGAGGCACCTGTTCAAGGTTGCCGGGATCACAGCCCTTTTCCGGGGAATCTGCCGGGCTCGCGGCGCGCCGACGCGGCGCAGATGTGGTCGGGGCGCAACGATTGGGCCCTCATGACTGTGCTCGACCGCCCCCGCCAGGCCAGCCCCGGACCGACCACCGGAGGGCAGGGCCGCTGGGGCCTGCGACTGCGTGCCGCCGGAGCCGGTGCCTCCGCCGCCGTGCTCGGCGTGCTGGTGGTCTGCCTGCCGAGCCTGCTGGTGTGGGTGGCCAGCCCGCAGAGCAGCGTGCCGTGGACGACGGCCTTCGGGATCGGCGCGCACGTGTGGCTGCTGGCGCACACCGTGGACCTCGCCGCGGGCACGGCCACGGTCTCGCTGGTGCCGCTGCTGCTCGGGCTGCTGCCGGTCTCGCTGGCCGTGGTGGCCTGCCGCCGGGTGCTCGCGCTGCTCGACGACGCCCGTCCGGCGCGCTTCCAGATGTGGGGTGCGCTGCGCAAGGACGTCGCCGACGTGGGGCTGGGCTTCACCGGCGCGTATGCCGTGACCGGCCTGCTCGTCTCGCTCACCGCGGGCAGCGCGCACGTGCGCTCCAACCCGGTCGAGAGCCTGGTGGGCACGGCGGTGGTCGCGGCGGGGTCGGTCGTCCTCGCCGTCGCCCTGGAGTTCCATGGTGACCTGCCCTCGGTGGCGCCGGACCTGGCCGACCGGCTGCGGGCGGTGCTGCCGACGTTCGTGCGCAAGGCGCTGCGCCCGGGGTTGTGGGGCGCCGTGGCCGGGCTGCTGCTCGGCGCCGCGCTGGTCGTCGCCGTGGCGGCGGTCCACGCCCAGCGCGTGGGGCAGCTCTACTCCGCCCTCGCACCGGGGGTCGTCGGCGGCACCGTGCTCAGCCTCGTGCAGCTCTCGGCCCTGCCCAACTTCGCCCTGTGGGGGCTGTCGTGGATGGCCGGCCCGGGCTTCGCCGTCGCCAACGGCTCCGCCATCACCTGGACCCACTCCGAGCCCGGCCTGCTGCCGCTCGTCCCGGTGCTCGGGGCGCTGCCGGACCCGGGCCCCCTGCCGGCGGTGCTGCGGCTGGCCGTCCTCGGGCCGGTCCTGCTCGGCGCGCTCGTGGCCTGGCGCAGCATCCGTCAGGTCAGCCGGCTGGCGTCCTGGCAGGCCAAGGCCAAGGTCGCCGCGGCCGGGTGCGTGATCGCCGCGCTCCTGCTGGCGGCGGGCACCTGGCTGGCCGACGGCTCGCTGGGCTCGCGTGAGCTCAGCACGGTGGGTGCCGACCCGGTGCTGGCCGGGTTGTGCCTGCTGGGCGAGATGCTGCTCGGCGCCGCCGTGGTCGTCGGCGCCTCGCAGTGGCGCGCCCACGGGTGGCAGGTCAGGCGCTGACACGCCGACGTCAGCGGCTGACGCCCCACCCGGTGAGCACACCGGTCAACCCGTCGTAGAGGTCGGCCCGGCACTGGGCCGCGGCCGCGGAGGTGTTGGCCCCGACCATGCAGTCCTGGTAGCGCTTGGAGCTGTCGTAGAAGGCGAACGGGGCTGCCGTCGCGACGCCCATGACGACCGCGAGCACCAGGCCGGTGCTCGTCCACGCCACCACGCGGGCCGGTGCCCGGCCCCCGCTCATGGCCCGCAGCGCCCGGACCGCCTCCATGACCGAGAGTCCGAGGGGCAGCAGCGCGATCGCGGTCCACGGCAGCGGCACACCGACGCCGAGCGCGCCGACCAGCATGAGCAGCCCGGCGCGCCGGGCATGGGCCATGCCCGGGGGAAGGGTCCGCGGCTCCTGGCGGGTGGTCGGCACGTGCTGCTCCTGGGTCGAGGTGCTGGTCCGGCCCATCGTCTCCCACCGGACCCACTCGTCGCACAGGACCCTTGTCCATCGGTCCCGGCCCGCGACCCGCGGACGGGCGTCAGGCGCGCGCGAGGCGTCGGATATCGTCTGTGCACGTGACGAGCCTGCCGGACCTCGGTGCCGTGCCCGAGCCCCGCGACATCGTCGTCCTCGTCTCCGGGTCCGGCACCAACCTGCAGGCGCTGATCGACGCGATCGCCGCCGAGCCGCTCTACGGCGTGCGGATCGCCGCCGTCGGGGCTGACCGCGACGGCATCGAGGGCCTGGCCCGGGCCCGGCGTGCCGGCATCCCCACCTTCGTCTGCCGGGTCGAGGACTACCCCAGCCGCGCGGAGTGGGATGCCGCGCTGGCGGCCGAGGTCGCGGCATACCGGCCGGTGCTGGTCGTCTCGGCGGGCTTCATGAAGATCCTCGGACCGGCCTTCCTCGGGTCGGGTTTCACCACCATCAACACCCACCCCGCGCTGCTGCCGGCCTTCCCCGGCGCGCACGGCGTGCGCGACGCGCTCGACTACGGGGTCAAGGTCACCGGCTGCACCTGCCACGTCGTGGACTCCGGCGTCGACACCGGCCCGATCATCGACCAGGCCGTGGTCGGGGTCGAGGAGGATGACACCGTCGAGTCGCTGCACGAGCGCATCAAGGCCAGCGAGCGGTCCCTGCTCGTCGAGACCGTGGGCCGCATGGTCCGCGACGGGTTCACCATCCACCAACGAAAGGTCACCCTGGCGTGAGCACCACAGGTCAGCGTCCGATCACACGAGCCCTCATCTCCGTCTACGACAAGAGCGGGCTGGAGGACCTGGCGCGTGGCCTGCACGACGCCGGGGTCTCCCTCGTCTCCACCGGCTCCACCGCGGCGCGCATCGCCGAGGCCGGCGTGCCGGTGACCCGGGTGGAGGAGCTGACCGGCTTCCCCGAGTGCCTCGACGGGCGGGTCAAGACCCTGCACCCGCGCGTGCACGCCGGCATCCTCGCCGACACCCGCAACCCCGACCACGTGGCGCAGCTGGCCGAGCTGGGCGTCGAGCCGTTCGACCTGGTGGTGTCCAACCTCTACCCGTTCACCGACACGGTGGCCTCGGGCGCCTCGCAGGAGGAGTGCATCGAGCAGATCGACATCGGTGGCCCGTCGATGGTGCGCGCGGCGGCCAAGAACCACGCCAGCGTGGCGATCGTCGTCGACCCCGGGATGTACGCCTCCGTGCTCGTGGCCGCGCGTGGCGGCGGGTTCACCCTGGAGCAGCGCAAGACCCTGGCGGCGCAGGCCTTCGTGCACACCGCGACCTACGACGTGGCGGTCGCGTCGTGGATGGGCAACGTCGTCACCGACACCTCTGACGGCACCGGCTTCCCGGCGTGGATGGGCGCCACGTGGGACAAGCAGCACGTGCTGCGCTACGGCGAGAACCCGCACCAGCGGGCCGCGTTGTACACCAACGGTTACGCCCCCGAGCCGGGGCTGGCCCAGGCCGAGCAGCTGCACGGCAAGGAGATGTCCTACAACAACTACGTCGACGCCGACGCGGCCCGCCGCGCCGCCTACGACCACGACGCGCCCACTGTGGCGATCATCAAGCACGCCAACCCCTGCGGTATCGCGGTCGGTGCCGACCTCGCCGAGGCGCACCGCCGCGCCCACGCCTGTGACAGCGTCTCGGCCTACGGCGGCGTCATCGCCGCGAACGGCACCGTCACGGCCGAGATGGCCCGTCAGGTGGCCGACGTGTTCACCGAGGTCGTCGTGGCGCCGGGCTTCGCGCCGGAGGCCCTGGAGGTCCTGACCGCGAAGAAGAACATCCGCCTGCTGAAGGCCGCTGCGCCCTCGCGTGGCGGGGTGGAGATGCGGCCGATCTCGGGCGGGGTGCTGCTGCAGTCCCAGGACGCGATCGACGCCGAGGTCGAGGACGGTGGCGACGCGGCCTCGCGCTGGCGCCTGGTGGCCGGCGAGGCCGCCGACGAGGCGACCCTGGCCGACCTGGAGTTCGCGTGGCGCGCGATCCGCGCGGTGAAGTCCAACGCGATCCTGCTCGCCGACGGCGGCGCCACGGTCGGCGTAGGGATGGGCCAGGTCAACCGGGTCGACTCCTCGCGCCTGGCCGTGAGCCGGGCCGGGGAGGAGCGCGCCCGTGGCGCGGTGGCGGCGTCGGACGCCTTCTTCCCCTTCGCCGACGGCCTGCAGGTGCTGCTCGATGCCGGAGTCCGCGCGGTCGTCGCCCCCGGCGGGTCGAAGCGCGACGCGGAGGTCATCGAGGCGGCGCAGGCCGCCGGGGTGACGATGTACTTCACCGGCACCCGCCACTTCGCGCACTGAGCACCGTGACCGACCGTCTCACCGTCACCCGGAAGGACCACCGATGACCGCGATCGTCATGGACGGCAAGGCCACCCTGGCCACGATCAAGGGCGAGCTGAAGACCCGCATCGCCGCGCTGCGCGAGCAGGGCGTGGTGCCCGGGCTCGGCACGGTGCTCGTCGGGGATGACCCGGCCAGCCGCTGGTACGTCGGCGCCAAGCACAAGGACTGCGCCGAGGTTGGCATCGCGAGCATCCAGCGCGAGCTGCCGGCCGGGTCCACCCAGGCGCAGGTCGAGGCCGTCGTCGACGAGCTCAACGCCGACCCGGCGTGCACCGGCTTCCTCGTCCAGCAGCCGACGGGGCTGGACGAGTTCGCCATCCTGTCCCGGGTCGACCCGGTCAAGGACGTGGACGGCCTGCACCCGATGAACCTCGGCTGGCTGGTTCTGGGCCGGCCGGCGCCGCTGCCCGCCACGCCCAGCGGGGTCATCGAGCTGCTGCGCCGCTACGACGTGCCGATCGCCGGTGCCGAGGTGTGCGTCATCGGCCGCGGGCTCACCGTCGGTCGCCCGCTGGGCCTGATGCTCACCCGCCGCAGCGAGAACGCCACGGTGACGCTGTGCCACACCGGCACCCGCGACCTCGCGGCGCACGTGCGCCGCGCCGACATCGTCGTCGCCGCGGCGGGGGTGCCCGGCATGGTCACGGCCGACATGGTCAAGCCCGGGGCTGCCGTGCTCGACGTCGGCGTCAGCCGGGTCCCCGGCCCGGACGGCAAGGCCAGGGTGGCCGGCGACGTCGACCCCGGCGTGGCCGAGGTGGCCGGCTGGCTCACCCCCAACCCGGGCGGGGTCGGCCCGATGACGCGCGCGTGCCTGCTCACGAACGTCGTGGAGGCCGCGGAGCGGCAGGCCGCCGCCGGATGAAGCGCCTGACCTGGGTCCCGCCACGCCTCGGTGTGTGGTGGGTCGTCGCCGTGGGGCTGGTCGGTGGCGTGGTGGTGATGTTCTTCGGGTCCGTGCGCGCGGGCGGCTTCGTCTTCGCCGGCAGCCTGCTGCTGGCGGGCATGCTGCGCCTGGTGCTGCCCGCCGCCCGGGCCGGGGGCCTGGTGGTGCGCTCACGCCTGGTCGACGCCGGGACCCTGCTCGGGCTGGGCGTCTTCGTCGCGGCGATCGTGGCCACGCTGGACCTCACGCCCCGCTGAGGAGGGGTGAGGGCGACCCCGTCCTAACTGACGAGGGCGCGTCACCACAGCGGCGGAACCGCAGGCGCCGGGCGGGGACAAGCGTGAGGTGTCCGACGTATCCGGCCCTCGCTGCGCGGAAGGCGGTCCCCTGATGGCAGCAGCGTCCCAGCACGGGTAGCGACGCCGTGCTGGTGGAGGAACCAGCTCGGGAGCACCGTGCGAGCGCACGGATGAGTGCCCTCTCCGGGCTGGTGTTCGCGGTCCTGCTCGTCGTCGCCCTGGTCCTGATGCGCCAGGGGCCGGGGCTGGGCGTGCCGGACAGCGCCTACGCCCAGTTCTACGCCGGCGGCCACGGCAGCGTGCTGGTGACCGCCGGGCTCTATATCGTGCCCTTCGCCGGGATCGCCTTCCTCTGGCACGTCAGCGCCACGCGCACCCTCATCGACGAGCTACCCGGCCCGCGCTCGGAGGTGCCGCGCTGGTTGCAGGTGACCTCCGGCGTGGTCTTCGTCTGCATGGTGTTCGCCGGCACCGCCGCCGTCGGTGCCGTGGCGCTGCTGACGGTCTTCTCCTCCACCCCGCTGCCGCCGCCGGACGTCGCCCGCGCGTTGAGCAGCGCGGGATACGGGCTGGTCTTCGTCTTCGGCGTGCGCGCCGCGGGGATGTACATGATCGCGACCACCCGACTGGCCAGGGCGCGCGAGCTGCTCCCGCGCTGGCTGGCGGTCGTGAGCTACCTCGCTGCGACCTTCCTGCTGGTCAGCACCACGTTCCACCCGGCGCTCCTTCTCGTCTTCCCGGGCTGGGTCGTGCTGATGAGCGTCGTGCTGCTCCTCGAGGCGGGCCGCCACCGCCCCGCCACCCCGGGCCCGGGCCCCCGCGCCCACCCCGTCCCCACACCGTCTGCCCCGGAGGTCCACCATGACCACGACGATCGAGCTTGACCAGATCCCCGGCCCGCACGGGCTGCCGCTGGTCGGCAACGCCTTCGACATCGACGCCCACAACCCGATCGAGGGCTTCATCGCCATGGCCGCGGAGTACGGCCCGATCTTCAAGGTGACGACCCCCGGCAGCACCCGGCTGATGGTCTCCGGGCCCGAGCTGGTCGAGGAGATCTGCGACGACAGCCGCTTCGACAAGTTCGTCGGCGGCGGACTGGCCAACCTGCGCAACGGCGTCGTCGGCGCAGGGCTGTTCACCGCGGACACCGACGACCCGCTGTGGCACCGCGCCCACAACATCCTCATGGCGCCGTTCAGCGTGCAGGCGATGCGCGACTACATGCCGCGGATGCTCGACATCGCCGACCAGCTGATGGAGAAGTGGGCCCGGCTGAACCCGGGGGAGGAGGTCGACGTCCCGGCCGACATGACCCGGCTGACCCTCGACACCATCGCCCTGTGCGGCTTCGGCTACCGGTTCAACTCCTTCTACCGCGACACCCCGCACCCGTTCGTCCAGGCCATGGTGCGCGTGCTCGGCGAGTCCCAGGCGCGGATGCGCCAGCTGCCCCTTCAGGCGCGGCTGCGGGTGCGCGCCCAGCGCCAGCTCGAGGAGGACCAGGCGTTCATGGCCGACCTCGTCGGGCGGCTCATCGCCGAGCGCCGGGCCCAGGGCGAGGCGGCCGACACCACCGACCTGCTCGGCCGGATGATCACCGGGGTGGACAAGCAGACCGGTGAAGGCCTGCCCGACGACAACATCCGGGCGCAGTGCATCACCTTCCTCGTCGCCGGCCACGAGACGACCTCGGGCCTGCTGTCGTTCGCGATCTACTACCTGCTCAAGGACCCGCAGGTCCTCGCCCGGGCCCGGGCCGAGGTGGACGAGGTCTTCGGCGACACCGCCACGCCCACGTTCGAGCAGGTGCACCGCCTGACCTACGTGCGCCAGGTGCTGGACGAGTCACTGCGGCTGTGGCCGACCGCGCCGGGCTTCACGCGGGCACCGGTCGAGGACACGGTGATCGGTGGTCGTTACGTCATCCCGGCGCACACGCCGTTGACGGTGCTCACCCCCGCCCTGCACCGGTCCGCGTCCGTGTGGGGGCCGGACGCCGAGGCGTTCAACCCCGAGCACATGGCGCCCGAGCGCCTGGCGGGGGTCTCGCCGGCGGTCTACAAGCCGTTCGGCTCGGGCATGCGGGCCTGCATCGGGCGCCAGTTCGCCCTGCAGGAGGCCGCGCTGGTGCTGGGCATGGTGCTGCAGCGGTTCGACCTGATCGACCACCTCGACTACCAGCTGCGGACCAGGACGACGCTCACGGTGAAGCCGGACGAGTTCCACATCCAGGTGGTCCCGCGGCCGGACGTCCACATCCAGCGCGCCACCCCCGAGCCGGGCGTGGCGGCCGGCACCCCGGCCCCGTCGGCGGCGCCGGCGCCGATGGTGGCGCGCCACGGCACGCCCCTGGCCGTCCTGTTCGGCTCCAACCTCGGCACCGCGGAGTCCCTGGCGACCCGCCTGGCGCAGGAGGGCACCGAGCGCGGCTTCGACGTCATCGTCGGCTCGCTCGACGACCACGTGTCGGACCTGCCGACCGACGGCGCGACGGTGGTCGTGACCTCCTCCTACAACGGCACGCCGCCGGACAACGCCGCCGCCTTCTGCCGGTGGCTCACCGGCGCCGACCCCCAGGCGGCCAGGGGGGTGGCGTTCACCGTGTTCGGCTGCGGCAACACCGAGTGGGCGGACACCTACCAGGCCGTGCCCAAGCTCGTCGACCAGCAGCTCGAGCAGCACGGCGGGCGACGCGTGCACGCGCGGGGGGAGGGGAACGCGGCCGGCGACTTCGACGCGGCATACCGCGCCTGGCACGCCACCCTCTGGGCGGACATCGCCGGGGCCCTGGACCTACCCGCGGAGGTCGCGAAGGAGGCGCCGACCGGGCCGCGGCTGTCGGTGACCCTGACCAACCGGCAGGTGACCAACCCGGTGGTCGTCTCCTACCAGGCGCACCCGGCGCTGGTGCGCGAGAACCGGGAGCTGCTGCCCACCGTCGCGTCGGCGGGACCACCCGACCGCTCCGTGCGGCACCTCGAGGTGGCGATCCCGGCGGGGATGACCTACCGCACCGGCGACCACCTGGGCGTGCTGCCGCGCAACAGCTTCCAGGCGATCCGGCGGGTCATCGACCGGTTCGGGCTCGACGCCGGGCAGTACCTGACGATCATCCCCAACGGCGGCAGCTTCACCCACCTGCCCATCGACGAGCCGGCGCCCCTGCTGGGGGTGCTGGGCAGCTGCGTCGAGCTCCAGGACGTCGCCAGCCGGGCCGACCTGGAGGTGCTGGCCCGCTACACCCAGGACCCGGGGCAACAGGCCGCGCTCCTGGCCATGACCGAGGACACCGAGGACGGGCAGGCGCGCTACCGCGAGCAGGTCCACGCGAGGAACCGGTCCGTGATGGACCTGCTGGACGACTTCCCGGCCTGCCGGCTGCCGTTCGAGGTCTACCTGGAGCTGCTGCCGCCGCTGCGGCCCCGCTTCTACTCGATCTCCTCCTCGCCGCTGGTCAGTGCCGACACGTGCAGCATCACCGTCGGGCTCCTGCGCGGGCCGGCGCGCTCCGGTGTCGGGGTCTACGACGGGGTCTGCTCCGGCCACCTGGCCCAGCTGCCCGTCCACGGCACCGTGTTCGTGTTCGTCCGCCGGCCGGCGATCCCGTTCCGGCCGCCGGAGAACCCGCACACGCCGATGATCATGGTCGGGGCCGGGACCGGGCTGGCGCCGTTCCGCGGGTTCCTCCAGGACCGGGCGGCGCAGCGGGAGCAGGGCGTGCCGATCGGCGACTCCCTGCTGTTCTTCGGGTGCCGCAGCGCCGACCTCGACCTGCTCTATGCCGACGAGCTGGCGGCCTGGGAGGAGCAGGGCGTGGCCCGGGTCGAGCGGTGTTACTCGGACGCCCCGGGGTCGCCCCGCCGCTGGGTCCAGGACGCGATGCTCGACCGCGCCGACGAGGTCTGGGACCTGCTCCAGCGCGACGCCGTCGTGCTCGTGTGTGGCAACGCCGCCACCATCGCCCCCGGCGTCCGGGCGTCCCTGGTCACGGTCTTCCGGGACCACACCGGTGCCGGCCAGGCCGACGGCGACGCGTGGCTGGCAGGGCTGCGGTCCTCCGAGCGGCTGGTGGAGGACATCTGGGGCTGAGCCGGCCAGGTGCCCTCAGGGCCGCGACGCCCTCGTGGTGAGGACCACGTCGTCGGTGGAGACGTGCACGTGCCGCTCGGTGTCCGTGACCGAGCCGACGGCGTCGGCGATCTGCTCGAGGAGCAGGTTGACGCCGGCCTCGGTCGGTTTGGCCTGCGGCCACAGCCGCTGGGCCGTCGCCTCGCGCGCCCACACGGCCCCGGCGAGGGCGCCGCGGTCGAGGTGCACCGTCACCGCCGGCTCCAGGCTGTGCCCGGACCAGGACGTCAGCTTGATGACGCCGCCCCAGTTGTCGATGTGTGCCCCGGGAGCCATGGCGCCCAGCTTCTCCCGGAAGATCGTGTTCGGCTCGTCGATGTGCGCGGTAGGCCTCATCGCCCCGAGGCTACGTGACCGTCCTGAGCGGCCCGGCCCCCCGGGGCGGCGGCAGACCGGTATGCCGGCCGCGGGGGGTGAGCAGCCCGGCACACCGGCTCCGGACGCGGCACGGCCCCCTCCACCGGCGGGTGGAGGGGGCCGTTCCGTCAGCGGGTGGCTCAGATGAGGCCGAGCTCCGTGACCGCGTCGCGCTCCTCGACCAGCTCGGCGGCCGTGGCGTCCATGCGGGCGCGGGAGAACGCGTCGATCTCCAGGCCCTCGACGATCTGCCAGTCGCCGCCCTTGGTGACGACGGGGTAGGAGTAGATGAGGCCCTCGGGCACGCCGTACTCGCCCTTGGAGCGGACCGCCATGGACACCCAGTCGCCCTCGGGGCTGCCCTGGATCCAGTTGCGGGCGGCGTCGATCGTCGCCGACGCGGCGGAGGCGGCCGAGGAGGAGCCCCGCGCTTCGATGATCGCGGCGCCGCGCTTGGCGACGGTCGGGATGAAGTCGTTCTCGATCCAGGCCTGGTCGCCCACGACCTCGGCGGCGTTCTTGCCGTTGATCTCCGCGTGGAAGATGTCGGGGTACTGGGTGGCCGAGTGGTTGCCCCAGATCGTCATCTTCTTGATGTCGGTGACCTTGGCGCCGGTCTTGGCCGCGAGCTGCGACAGCGCGCGGTTGTGGTCCAGGCGGGTCAGCGCGGAGAAGCGCTCCTGCGGGATGTCGGGAGCGTTGTGCATCGCGATGAGCGCGTTGGTGTTGGCCGGGTTGCCGGTCACGCCGATGCGGATGTCGGAGGCCGCGACCTCGTTGAGGGCCTTGCCCTGCGCGGTGAAGATCGCGCCGTTGGCCTCGAGCAGGTCGCCGCGCTCCATGCCCTTGGTGCGGGGGCGGGCGCCGACGAGAAGGGCGAGGTTGGCCCCGTTGAAGATCGTGGTGGCGTCGTCGCCGATCTCGACGCCGGCCAGGGTCGGGAACGCGCAGTCGTCGAGCTCCATGACGACGCCCTCGAGGGCCTTGAGCGCAGGGGTGATCTCCAGCAGCCGCAGCTCGACCGGGGTCTCCGGGCCGAACAGGGCACCGCTGGCGATGCGGAAGAGCAGGCTGTAGCCGATCTGGCCGGCGGCGCCGGTGACGGCGACCTTGACGGGGGTAGTGCTCACGGGGAGAGGCCCTCCAGGCTCGCGGGTG
>NZ_DASVZH010000098.1:0-13890 GCF_036391795.1 Oryzihumus sp. | reverse complement strand
GCCGGGCACGAGCTGCTCGCCGGCTGCGTCGGCTGGCACCGGCGCGAGGCGCGGCCGGCGTGGTGGGAGTTCTTCCGCTACCGCGACCTCGACACCGAGGAGCTCATCGAGGACGCCACCGCGATCGGCGCGCCGGGGGAGCCCGAGGCCGTCCGCGACGTGCTCAGCAAGACCGGCCGGGTGACCTCCCGGGTCTGGCGCTACCCGTTCCCGCCGCAGGACTGCAAGCTGCGGGTCGGCGACTACGTCCAGGACGTCGACACCCAGGCCAGCGTCGGCAAGGTCTGCGACTACGACCCGATCGAGGGCTGGATCGACCTGTCCATCGGGGTCAAGAAGGAGCCCGCGCTCGTGCGCGGCTTCGGGCCGCCTGGACCGCTCAACGACAAGGTCCTGCGCGAGTCGATCGCCGAGGTCGGGCGCGCCGCACTGGCGGGGGAGGACTCCATGGGCGCGCGTCTGGTCCGTGGCGTCGTGCCACCGGCGGAGGTCCTGGCTGCGCGGCCGGGCGAGGCGCCCAAGGACGTGGTCGTCCGCGTCGGGCTCGGGCTCACGGGGGAGGTGCTCGCCGTCCAGGGCCCGCCCGGCACCGGCAAGACGTATGCCGCGTCGCACCTCATCCGCGCCCTGTTGGCCGCGGGCAAGAAGGTCGGAGTCACGGCTCTCTCGCACGCGGTGATCCGCCACGTCCTCACCGAGGTCGGCGAGCCGGCGATGCACAAGGTCTCCGAGCTGCCCGAGGGCGAGCCCGTTGACGGCTGTGTCCGGCTCATCACCGACAACGGCGAGGCGGCCGACGCGCTCGCCAGCGGTCAGGTCCAGCTGCTCGGGGGCACCGCCTGGCTCTGGGCGCGCCCTGAGATGCGCGAGGCCGTGGACGTGCTCGTCATCGACGAGGCCGGCCAGTTCTCCCTGGCCAACGCCGTCGCGGTCTCCTCGGCCGCGACCTCCCTGGTCCTGCTGGGCGACCCGCAGCAGCTGACCCAGCCGACGCAGGCCACCCACCCCTACGGCGCGGGCGTCTCCGCGCTGGAGCACCTCATCGGCGAGCACGACACCGTGCCCGAGGACCGCGGTGTCTTCCTCGGCACGACGTTCCGCATGCACCCGGAGGTGACACGGTTCGTCTCCGAGCTGTCCTACGACGGGCGCCTGGAGGCGGCACCGGACCGTGAGCGCCAGGCCATCTCGGGGACCGGCGCGCTCTCGGGAGCCGGCCTGCGCTGGGTGCCCGTGGTCCACCACGAGCGCGAGGCGACCAGCATCGAGGAGGCAACCGTCGTCGCGGCACTCATCGAGGACCTGTTGACCCGCTGCTGGACCGACCCCCACGGCGTGACCCGCCCGCTGACCGTCGAGGACGTCCTCGTCGTCGCGCCGTTCAACGCGCACGTGGCGACGCTGCACGCGGTGCTGCCCGACGGCCTACGCGTCGGCACGGTCGACAAGTTCCAGGGGCAGCAGGCGCCGGTGGTCATCTACTCCATGGCCAGCTCGAGCGCGGCGCTCGCGCCGCGGGGCGTGGATTTCCTCTTCGACCTGCACCGGCTCAACGTCGCCCTGTCGCGGGCCAAGGCGCTGAGCATCGTCGTCGCCAGCCCCGAGCTGCTCAACGCCGAGGTGCACACCCCCGAGCAGCTGCGCGCGGTCAACGCGCTGTGCCGCTATGTCGAGGAGGCCGAAGCGGTCGCGACCCACTGAGGTCCTCCGCGGCGGAGGTCAGCAGGTCACACTCACCGCCGGCGAGGTGTCACGTCCGAGGCTGGCGCCGTTGACTCGTGACCGGGCGACCGCGCGGAAGGTGATCGTCGACAGCACCCCGGGACACTGGATGGGCTGCGAGGAGCGCGTCGAGCTCGCAGTGTGGTGCTCGGTGCCGCTCTCGGCGTAGCGCTGCGCGCCGCGCCACGACCCTCCCGCGAAGTACTCCACGGTCACCCAGGTCCAGATCGAGTTGGCGACCTGGTCGCAGTCAACGCGGACCGTGGCCACGACCACGCCTCCCGACTTGGCCGGCGGGTCGACCGTCTGCATGCATGACGGTGGCGGGGGTGACCCCGGCGCCCCCAGTGCCTGCTCGGGCGCGGAGACAGCCAGCGCGCCGGCGACCGCGAGCGCCGCAACGGCCGCCGCCGCGCGTCGACGGACCGGGTGCCGCGAGATGCGGGTCGCCGTGGTGCCCATGCCGTCCTCCGGTGCGGGGCAGGTGGTCGCTCCGGATCTCACGGTAGGTCCGTCCGCCGGGAAAAGCACTCGGCAGGCGGGGTGAGACCTGCCTACGCCGGCTCCGCCGGACTGCGCAGCACCCGGCGCTGACGCCCCATCGGCGCCTCAGCGGCGGATGACCACCTTGAGGGCCTTGGACTCCGCCGCGTGACCGAATGTTTCGTACGCCTCCATCATCTGGTCGAAGCCGAAGTGGTGGGTGGCGAACTTCTCCGCCGCGAGCTTGTGCTGGGCCACCAGCTTCAGCAGCATCGGCGTGGTCGAGGTGCTGACCAGGCCCATGGTGATCGACAGGTCCATGATCCACAGGTCCTGCAGCGCGAGCTGGACCGGAGTGCCGTGGACCCCCACGTTGGCGACGTGCCCGCCGGGCCGCACGATCCTGGTGCAGGCCTCGAACGTGGACGGGATGCCCACGGCCTCGATCGCGACGTCCACGCCCATCCCGTCGGTCATCGCCTTGACCTGCTCCGCCCAGTCCGCCGCGCTGCTGTCCACGGTGTCCGTGGCGCCGAACGTCAGGGCCTGGTCGAGCCGGTTGGCGTCGAGGTCGAGGGCGATGATCCGCGCGGCGCCGTAGAGGTTCGCCGTCATCATCGCGGCGAGCCCGACCGGGCCGGCGCCCACCACGGCGACCACGTCGCCGGGCTTGACCTGGCCGTAGCGCACGCCGATCTCGAAGCCGGTGGGCAGGATGTCGGACAGCATCACCGCGGC
The DNA here is from genome assembly GCF_036391795.1 of Oryzihumus sp. Classification (GTDB taxonomy): domain Bacteria; phylum Actinomycetota; class Actinomycetes; order Actinomycetales; family Dermatophilaceae; genus Oryzihumus. The sequence goes on along the minus strand of NZ_DASVZH010000098.1, from coordinate 10,947 downwards.
CTCGTCGCTGACGCCCTCGGGCACCTTGTAGACGGAGTTGTCCGCGAACGGCACCCGCACCAGCTCGGCCTGGGTGCCGTTGATCAGGTGCCCGAAGATCCACCCGATCCCGCTCGCGCCCTCCTCGGCCAGGCAGTGCGCGTAGAGACCCTGGTGGCAGTAGGAGCAGGCCCCGCAGGCGCTGATGCACGAGATGATCACCCGGTCGCCGACCGCCACGCTCGAGACCGCGGAGCCGACCTCGGTCACCGTCCCGACGCCCTCGTGCCCGAGGATGCGCCCGTCGGTCACGGCCGGGACGTCGCCCTTGAGGATGTGCAGGTCGGTGCCGCAGATCGTCGTGGTCTCGACCCGGACGATGACGTCGGTCGGGTCGATGATCACCGGGTCCGGGACCTCCTCCCACGCCTTCTGGCCGGGTCCGTGGTAGACGAGTGCCTTCATGGTCTGTGTCCTCCCTCGATGGTCCCCCGGGCAGGAGCCCGAGCCGGGCCCGCCGGACCTCACTCTGGCCGCGCCGGGAGGACGCCGGTAGGGCGCAACGTCCCAGCGCGCCACCCCCAGCGCGCCGCGGGCGCGCGGAACGCGCAGGCCGGCCACCCGACATACCGGGAGAGGCAGCCGGCCACCCGGCATACCCGCAGAGTCACCGGGCGCAAGGGACCTTGGGCACTCATCCCCGGCCCCGGACGGGGTGTTTGCTCGACGGTGGGGTGAACCGGGGTGGCTCCCTCCACGCGGCACGAGACCGGAGGAGCTCGCATGAAGAACGGCAAGTTCGTGATGGACGCGCACACGGGGTACTGGGACGCGAGCCCGGAGAACACGAAGAACAAGTACGGCGACGCCTTCATCGAGACGTTCTACGCCTTCCACACCGGCTTCAACCCGATCGGGCAGCCGCAGTGGACCATGGACTACGAGAAGACGTTCCGCAAGGTCGACCCCGACTGGTACCTCGACACCGTCTTCGTCCAGGGCGACGCGGACATGGCGATCCTGTCCACGCAGGTCCTCATGGACTTCTACAAGACCGGGTTCGTCAACCCCGAGCGCAACGCCGAGCTGGTCAAGCGCGCGCCGAACCGGCTGATCGCGCTCGGCGGCATCGACCCGCGCTCGCCGGACGCGCTCGAGCAGGTCGACCACCAGGTCAAGGACCTCGGGATGAGGGGCTTCAAGTGGTACACCGCCGAGTGGCGCGGGGAGTCGCGCGGCTGGAAGGCCAACGACCCCATGGTGTTCCCGCTCTATGAGCGCTGCATCGAGCTCGGCATCACCAACATGCACTTCCACAAGGGCCCGGCCGTGGAGCCGCTGGCGCTCGAGCGGTTCGACGTCCGCGACATCGACGAGCCGTCCACGCTCTACCCCGAGCTGAACTTCATCGTCGACCACTGCGGCCTGCCCCGGCTGGACGACTTCTGCTGGCTCTCGGCCCGCAGCCCCAACGTCTACGCCTCGCTCGCCGTGGCGCTGGCGTTCGTGCACAACCGGCCGCGCTTCTTCGCCAACGTCATGGCCAACCTGCTGTTCTGGCTCGGCCCGGACCGGATCATCTACGGCACCGACTTCCCGATCTGGTACCCCCAGTGGCAGCTCGACGACTTCATGGCCTTCCAGCTGCCGGCCGACATCGAGGACGAGTACGGCGTGTCCCTCACCGACGAGGTCAAGGAGAAGATCATCGGCGGCAACATCGCCCGGCTCTACGGCATCGACACCGAGGCCAAGCTCAAGCAGCTCAAGGGCGACGACCTCGACGTGCGCCGCGAGGAGCGGATCGCCCACATCCCCGCGCAGACCGCGGGGGAGGCCGCCGAGACCGAGACCGGCGTCGCCGGCACGCCGCGGTGACCGGTATGCCGGGTGCCCCCTTCCCCGTGGACCTGGACGCCGCGCGCGCCGCGGCGGGCAGCGTCCCGGACCCGGAGATCCGCCGGACGCTCGTCGAGCTGGACCTGCTCGACGAGGTCGGCGCCGATGCCGACGGCACGGTGACCGTGCGCTACCACCTGACCTCGCCACTGTGCCCGTCGCCCTTCGCGATCGACATCGGCCGGGAGGTCCGGCGCCGGGTCGAGGCCCTGCCGGGGGTGACCCAGTGCCGCGTGGACATCCGCGACCACTTCATCGCCGAGGAGATCTCCCGGCAGGTCAACGAGGGTCGTGTCACCGCGGCGCCGGCGTGGCTGGGATGACGAGGGCCGGGATGAGCGTGCCCACGGCGGCAGCGCCCGAGGTCGAGCAGGCGGTGCGGGCGGCCCTTTCCGGCCGCCGCGAGTCGGCCCTGCTGGCTGAGCCCTCGGTCATGGCGGTCGCCCGGCTGCTCGTGACCCGCTGCCGCGACGCCGGCATCTGGGTGCGCACCGCGGTCGGCACGCTGGACAGGTTCGCCCGGGAGGTGGCCGGGGGAGACCTGGCCGGGCTGCTGGCGGCCGGTCGCGAGGACGCCTCGGTCGCCCCGCGGTCGCTGGAGGACATCGCACTACGCCACCCCGACCTGACCGCCGGGCAGCTGGCGGCACTGGCCTTCGGCCCCGTGTTGTGGTGGACCGCGGCGGGGGTGACCGTGCCCTGGCGCCCGCTCGGGAGCTCCACCACCGGGTCGGCGGCCGGACCGCTCGAGCGCGGGCCGCATGGTCGCGGGCCGCTTGGCCGCGGATCGCTCGATCGCTGGCCGCTCCAGAGCGAACCGCTGCCGGTCCCCGGCACCGACCCCGACGTGCGGCTGCTGCTGCTGGCCCTCATCGGCACCGGCACCACGGCGCCCGAGCTGCTCGGCATCCGCGTCCGCGACGCCGGGTCCCTGGACGCGGCCGGGCAGATCGTGCCCGATCTGGCCGCCGAGCCGCTGGCGCTCTCCTTCCCCCCGGACGACGGCGGCCCACGCCGGGTGACCTTCCTGCCCCCTGACGCGCGCGTGGCCCTGCTGGCGCGGGTTGCCGAGCGTGGTCCGCTGGCGCCGGAGGACCCACTGCTGCTGCCCCCGGACGCTGCGGCGGCGACCACGCAGGCGGCAGACGCGTGGTCCGCGGCGCTGATCGAGGCGGGCAACGACGTCAACGTCGCCCTGTGCCGGGCGACCGGCGACTTCTTCCGCGAGTGGGGCATGCCCGGTGCCCGCTTCGCCGCGGGCAGCCACTCACAGGTGCCGTTGACCTGACGCTCAGGAATCCGGGGCACGATGCGAGGCGTGGCGCGCACCTCTTTGCGAGAAGCCCCGCCGGAGCACCGCGACCGGCTCCGCCTGTTGTGGCTGCGCGCGCGGGACCAGCCAGGGTGGCTGATCCTGCCGCTGCGGGCGTTCCTCGGCGTGACGTTCACCTACGCGGCGCTGCAGAAGTTCGCCAACCCGGGCTTCCTCGACTCGAGCGACCCGACCTCCATCGGCCGCCAGATGGCGGCGCTGGCGCACAGCAGCCCGATCGGGCCGCTGGTGTCCCTGTCCCTGCACGCCCCGGTCCTGGTGGGCCTGCTCATCGCCACCGGGGAGCTGCTCGTCGGCGTCGCGACCTTGCTCGGCCTGTGGGCTCGCGCGGCCGCGGCGGCCGGCGCCCTGCTGGCGCTCACCTTCTACCTCACCGTCAGCTGGAACACCACGCCCTACTACGTCGGCGCCGACATCGTGTTCGTCTTCGCGTGGTCGGTGATCATCGCCTTCGGCGCCGGGGGAGTGCTCAGCCTGGACGCCTGGCTGGGGAACCGGGCACGCCGCGAGCTGCGGCTGGGGCCCGAGCCGGCCACCGTCGCCGTGACGGTGCCCCGGCTGCGCCAGCTGTGCGCCCGCGGCGGCAAGTGCGGACTGGCGGCGGACGGGCAGTGCACCCGACTGGCGGGGTGCCCCGTCTTCCCCGTCGAGGAGCAGCTGCGCCCCGACGTCCGGACCGAGATCCAGCGCCGCACCGTGGTCAAGGGCGGTGCCGCGGCAGCGGCCGCCGGGACCCTGGCCGTCATGGTGGCGGCACTGACCGCCATGGTGGGCCGCGCGGTCGGCGGCGTGAGCCGCGTGGCCGGCCCGGCGAGCAGCGGCCCGACCAGCGCCCAACCCCCCTCGGGGGCAACGTCGGCCACCGACGTCGGCACCGTGGCCTCGCTGCCCGTCGGCCACGGGGTGTCCTTCACCAACCCCGCTGACGGCAACCCCGGCTGGGTCGTCCACTCCGCGGCCAACACCTTCGTCGCCTTCTCCGCGGTCTGCACCCACGCCGGCTGCCCGGTGCAGTACGACCCCGGCAGCGTCCAGTTCGTCTGCCCCTGCCATGGCGGGGTGTATGACGGTCGCACCGGTCAGGTGCTCCAGGGCCCGCCACCCGCGCCGCTCCCGAGCATCCCCGTCCACGTGGCGGGCGGCCGGATCCGGGTTGGCTAGCAGCCCGGCCAACGCCGATAGTGGCCCGGGACGTGCGGGCTGGATCTGCTGACGGGAGAAGCGGCATGGGGTTGCGCCGGGTGCTGGGCCGGGTCGGCCTCACCGTGCTCGGCGCGCTCGTCGTGGTCACCCTCGCCGCGGCCACCTACGACTGGACCAGCGCCGGGACGGTGCCGGTCCCGCCGCTGGACGAGCACGGCCACACCGTGCGCGCCGGCGGCCTGACCACCCACTACGAGCAGTGGGGACAGAGCGGGCCGCCGGTCGTGCTCGTGCACGGGTTCATGGAGTCCGCCGCGGCGTGGGACCGCGTCGGCCCCGAGCTGGCCGCCGACGGCTTCCGGGTCTACGCCCTGGACGTGCGGGGCTTCGGCTACACCGAGCGTCGTGGCCCCTACACCCTGGCCGGGGACACCGCCCAGCTGCGCGCGTTCCTCACGGCCCTGCACCTCGACACGGCCCACCACAGCTCGCCGGTGCTGGTCGGGCACTCCAGCGGCGCGGCGATCGTCGGCGACGTGGCCCGCACCGACCCGGCGGCGGTGCGCCGCGTCGTGTTCATGGACGGGGACGGCACGCCCTACGGCGTCGGCCCGGGGTGGGTCCACCACCTGTTCGTCGACCCCTACGCCACCGCGGTGCTGCGCCTGGCCACCCGGCACACCGGGTTGGCCGAGCGGGCCTACGCCAGTGCGTGCGGGCCGACCTGCCCGCCGTTCGACCCGCAGCAGTGGCTCACGCCGTTCCGCGTGCCGGGCGCGGAGAGCGCGCTCAAGGCCATCCTGGGCCAGCCCCTGATCGGCCTGACCTACGCACAGGAGCGACAGGTCCATGTCCCGGCCGCCGTCGTCTACGGCAGCCAGGACCCGCAGATGGGACGTGCCAGCGCCACCGCGACCGCGGCGCGGCTGCACACCCACGACGTGGTCCCGATACCGGGAGCCGGGCACCTGGTGATGATCGCGGCACCGCACGCGGTTTCCGTTGTCCTGCAACGGCTTTCACGCTGACCGACCCGAGGGTCACTGGCCGTACGCCCGGGCCACCGGGTCGCCGGCGAACTCGTTCAGCCCGGCGAGGTTCGACCTCGACGGATGCGCCAGCCCGGCCGGCCCGGCGGCGAAGGCGAGCAACAGGTTGGTCAGCTCACCGCCGACGACCCGGGCGGTGGTCGCCGACGCCCCCGCTTCGGGCAGGCCGTACGTGAACCAGTTGCTGCCGGAGGCGAAGACCCCGGCGCCGGAGGCCACGGTGTACCACGCGCTGTCGGCGAAGCTCGCGACGCCGCGGCAGGTGACCGGCGAGTGGGTGAGCACCTCGATGCCGGCCGGGGTGGGCACCCCGGGGTTGACCCGGTCGTACTCCGGCCCGACCAGGTGCGGCAGGGCGAGACCGGTGCTCGCCCCCGTGCCGGCGAACACCCAGTTCTCGGGGTCCGTGACCACCATCGGCGCGCTGACCGGGTTGCACTCGTAGAAGACGCCCGTGAGCACGCTCTCCGGCCGGGGCACCGGCGGTTCGCGCCAGTTCACCGTCACCTCCGCGTCGTGGACGCCGAGCATCGGGTCCGACGGCGCCTTGTAGTTGACCTCGTCGCGGTCCGGCCCGAAACGCGTAGGCGCCAGCCGGATGTGCCGGAACACCGCGTTGGCGCCGAGGAAGGCCACGTTGACGCCCGCATCCCTGGCCCGGGTCACCTCGCTGCGCATGGCAGTCGACCAGTACTCGTCGTGGCCCAGCGTCACCACCGCGCGGGCGCCGGTCAGCAGCGTCGGCACGGCGTGCAGGTCGATGTCGGTCGCGTACGCCAGCGGCAGCCCGAGCCGCTCGGCGTGGGCGATCGTGGGCAGGTCGAGCTTGAGGAACTGCCCCGACCCGTCCCCGTCGTACGGCCGGTCGAAGGTGACCACCCGCGACCGGCTCGCGAAGTCCGCTGTGCCGCCCGGGCCGTTGTAGAGGTCGTAGCCGCCCCACTGGTTGTAGGCCTGCCACGTGGTCACGTCGTCGACCAGGACGATCCGGCCCGTGGTGTCGGGGGAGCGCACCGTGAGCGGGACGAACCGCTGCCCCGCCGCGCTGTCCAGCCGCAGCAGGTAGGCCCCCGGCGGCCACCCGGCGGTGGGCACGGAGAGCGACGTCGGCCAGTCGGTCCGGACCGTGTTCGTCACAGGGTCAACGGAATTCGCGACCTGCGGTATGCCGGGCAGCCGGCTTGCCTGCCAGACGCGGGCCCCGCCCGTGGCGCCGTACCAGCCCATGCGGAACGCCGTCACCGACCAGCGAGGGGCCACGCTCGAGACGTGCAGCCCCACGGGCTCACCGGGAAGGACGCTGGTGCGGTCGGCCCACCCCTCGATCGCGTGCTCGGCACCGAGCCGGGTGATCCGCCAGTGCGGGTCCAGCCGGAGCGCGACCGCGGTCCGCCGGGTGTGCGCCGGGTGGCTGTGGGGTGCCACCTGGCCCGAGGTGATCAGCGCCGTCGCTGCCCTGACGGGCGTGGCCACCTGGCTGGCGCAGCACACCGCCAGTGTCAGGAACGCCGCGCCGATCGCCGCCAGAGCCCGCCCCACCATCGCTCCACGCTAGGTCCGGCCGGGGGCCTGCACCTCACCCCTGCGGAGGAGGGGAGACCCGGATGAGTCGGACATATGGGGCACATCTACCCTTGGCGCCCATGACGGCGTCCCTCGAGCAGCAGAAGACGACGACGTTCCGGGAGCGGGTGACCAACCTCCCCAGTGCCAGCCCCCTCAGCAGCTGGCGGCCGCCGAGCCTCACCGCCATCACCGAGGCGACGCGCACCCGCGTGCCCGCGGTCGCCGCCGCGACGCGGGACCGCGTCCCGGCCCTGGCCGCGGCCACCCGCGAACGCATGCCGGCCGCGCCGACCCGTGAGGACCTCAGCCGCTGGGGGACGGCCGTCGCGTCGTGGCGGCCGCCGAGCTGGTCCACCGTGCGGGCAACGACCGTGGCGCTGTTCCACATCGCCGGGGTCGAGGGCTTCGCGGTCGAGCGCACGATCGTCGACCTGTGGGACGTCGACGAGGTGACTCCGGAGGACGCGCGACAGCTGGTGCACGACGCCTTCGCCCGCGACAAGGCCGACCGCCTGGTCGTGCTCAACGCCGACCCGGTGACGGCCGACCGCATCGCCGACGCGGCCGCGGCCCGCGGCGCGGCCTACCGCACCACGGTCTCGATGCGCCTGGTCGACCTCCTGCCGTTCGACTGAGGCAGCCGGGCAAGCAGCCCACCACCAGGTCGAGCTGCGCAGGCGCTCGCGGGGCAGGCCCGTCGCCTCCGGCGGTGGGGCCGCCTACGGCACGAGGATGCCGCGGCCCCGGAGCCGGCCGGCGTCGAGGTCGTCCATCGCGTCGTTGACGGCGTCCAGCGGGTAGGTGTGGGTCAGCATGTGCACGTCGCCGGCGGCGTTGAGGGCCATGAGCTCCACCAGGTCGTTGTAGCTGCCGACGAGGTTGCCGACGACGTTGCGCTCGGTGGAGATGACGTCGATCGCCGGGATCTCCACCGTGCCGCCGTAGCCGATGACGAAGTCGCTGCCCGCGCGCCGGGTCATCGCCCAGCTGTCGCGCTCGGCGCCCCGCTCGCCGACGAAGTCGAGGACGACCTGGGCGCCGTGGCCGTCGGTCAGCTCCAGCACCCGCTCGACGTGCTTGCCGTCGACCACCACGGTCTCGTCCGCGCCCCAGTCCCGGGTCAGCGCCAGGGCCTCCTCGTTGGCGTCGAGCACCACGACACGGGTGGCGCTCATCGCGCGCAGGCACTGGATCCCGATGTGCCCCAGCCCACCGGCGCCGACCACCACGCAGGTGCTGCCGGGATACAGCAGTGGCAGCGCCTTCTTCACCGCGTGGTATGCCGTGAGGCCGGCATCCGCGAGGGCCGCCACCGAGGCGGGCTCCACCCCGGGCGCCAGCTTGACCACGGACCGCGCCGAGGTGTGGAGGAGCTCGGCCATGCCGCCGTCGGTGTCGATCCCGGGGAACCGGCTGGCCTCGCAGTGCACGTCGTCACCGGAGCGGCAGGCCCGGCAGAAGCCGCAGGTGATGAGCGGGTGCAGGATGACGGCGTCGCCGGGGGAGAGGTGCTCGACCGCCGGGCCGACGGCGTGGACCCAGCCGGCGTTCTCGTGGCCCAGCGTGTAGGGCAGCGGCACGTTGCTGCGGTCGGCCCACTGGCCCTCGACGATGTGCAGGTCGGTGCGGCACAGCCCGGCGCCGCCGACCCGGACGACCACATCGAAGGGGCCGGTCGCCTCGGGGTCCGGCACCTCCTCGACGGCTGGGCGCTGGTGGTAGCGGTGCAGTCGTACGGCCTTCATGGTGGCTCCCCTCCCGGTTGGGCGACGCGTATGGACGCCGCGCAGGGCGGCCCCGGTGGTCGCCCACAGTCCCTTCCGCACACAACCACGACCTCCGCCGCCCCGCCAGTGACCCAAGGCCCTTCCGGGTGAGGGACCGCGCCCCTGAAAGTCGGGATGACGGCACCGACCAAGGAGGGGCAGGCCATGGCCACACGCACACCCGAAGAGGTCTTCGCGCACCACGGGCAGGCGCTCGGCGCCGAGGACCTCGAGGACATCGTCGCCGACTACAGCGACGATGCGATCCTCGTGGTGCAGAAGAAGGTCTACCGGGGCAAGGACGGCGCACGTCAGGTCTTCACCCAGCTGCTGGGCGACGTGCCGCAGGCGCAGTGGGACCTGACCACGGTGTTCGCCGACGACGTGCTCTACCTGGAGTGGAAGGCGACCGGCGGCGGCCGCAAGGTCGAGGACGGCATCGACACGTTCATCTTCCAGGACGGGCAGATCCGCGTGCAGACGGTCGTCTACACCGTGCAGCAGGCCTGATCGGCGACCAGACTGGCCGACACGGCATACCCGCGGTCACCGGCGCCGGGGGCCGCCGGCGCCGACCGTCCTCGCCGGCTGAGACGGCGGTGGTCACACCTCGACGGCTGCGGGACCATGGGCAGCGATGTTCTCGAACGTCACGCCGTTGACCGACTTCGTCGACTGGGCCCGCAGGAGCGGCCTGGAGATCGTCCTGCTCGTGACCGGGGCGCTCCTGCTGACGCGGTTCGCGACGTGGGCCGGGGACCGGATCACGCAGCGGATCGACGAGAACGCCGCCGAGACCGACTCGCTCGTGCGGTCCGAGGCCTCCAAGCACCGCCACGCCCTCGCCCAGGTCATCACGTGGGCGACACTGGTGGTCATCTACTGCGCCACCGCGGTCGGCATCGCCCAGCGCCTCGGCGTCCCCGTCACCGGGCTGGTCGCCCCGGCCGCGGTCGCCGGTGTCGCGCTCGGCTTCGGCGCCCAGCGCGTCGTGCAGGACCTGCTCGCCGGCTTCTTCATCATCACCGAGAAGCAGTACGGCTTCGGCGACCTCATCCGCCTCAGCGCCCCCGGCATCTCCGACCCCGCCATCGGCACCGTCGAGGACGTCACGCTGCGCATCACCACGATCCGCACCGCCGACGGCGAGGTGGTCATCACGCCGAACGGCCAGATCACCCAGGTCACCAACCTCTCCCGCGACTGGGCCCGCTCCGTGGTCGACGTGCCGGTCCCCGCGACCGCCGACGTCAACCGGGTCAGCGACCTGCTGCACCGCATCGGCGAGGACGCCTTCGGCGACCCGACGCTGCAGCAGCTCATGCTCGACCCGCCGGCGATCATGGGCGTGCAGAGCATCGACGTCGACCGCGTCTCGATCCGGGTCGTCGCCCGCACCCTGCCCGGCAAGCAGTTCGACGTCGGCCGGGCACTGCGGGCTCGCATCGCGTTCGGCCTGCTGCGCGAGGGCATCAACGTCTCCACCGACCTCGACACCGCCGAGCCGACCAGTGCCGCCACCGGCGTCAACACCCCGACGAGCACCCAGAGCGGCTCCGGCGCCGACTGATGTCCCACCTCCGCGCCGTCCGCACCTCGACGTGGGTGCTGCTCGCCATCTTCCTGGTCACCCTCACGACCTACGTCCTCGTCCGCCCGCCGCCGCCAGGATCTCCCGCCCGCACCCAGGTCACCCCTGCCACGGAGTCCCCGGCGACCCCGACCCGCACCACCACCCGGACCCGCACGCCCACGCGGACCGCGACCACCACGGAGCGCACGACGACCCGGACGTCCACGACAAGGACCAGGGCGCCGACCCGCACCACGTCGAGCACGACCACCACGACCGGTCAGGCGTCCAGCTCGACCGTGACCACCGTGCCGGCACCGACCTCCTCGGTGCCGGCCAGCGGCCCCACCCCATAGCTGTCTCAAGATTGGACAAGTCCCAGCGATTCGCCGGGTCCGGCTGCGCCCGCGGGAGTACGGTTCGCGAGCATGGGGGACCTCCTCGCCGGGCCATACCTGGCGGCGTGCGGCCTGCTCGTCGCAGCGGGCCTGCCCAAGCTGCGTGACCCGCTCCCGCTCGTGCGCGCGCTGCGCTCGGTCGGGCTCCCCATCGGCGCCACCATCGGCCGCGCCTCAGCCACCACCCGCGCGCTTGCCGCCGCCGAGGTCGTCCTCGGCATCGCCGCCATCGCCCGGCCGG
>NZ_DASVZH010000097.1:0-8574 GCF_036391795.1 Oryzihumus sp. | reverse complement strand
CCGGTGACCACACCTTCTGCAACTACAAGGTCCCGGTGACGCAGAAGGCCCACGCGAAGGTCACCTACACCAAGGGTGGCGGGCTGGCGGTCACCGTGGCCGAGGTCTCCCTGAAGGAATACGCGTCCCCCAAGCAGGCGTAGCGGGCGAACTACTTGCGCTTGTGCGATTTCGGCAGGCCACCCTCGCAGGTCGGCGGTTCCGTGGAGGGCGCCCCTTCCTTGGATGACGAGGCTCCACGCCATCCGCAGGAGCGACGATGTATGGCCGCTTCGACCCGAGGCCGGTGACCGCGAAGCCGGTATAGAGGGAGGCTGCTCTCCTATGACGGTTGACGCGCTGCACATGGCTTCGACGATCACGCCGTTGCGGTAGGAGCTCGGCAGACCGTGCGGCTCGCCCTCGTTCACGTTGCCACGCCAGCCGATGTGCCCGTGTTCAGCGCGAACAGCGACTCGGTCTGGGCAGCACTTCGGCGGGCGTCGGGGGAGACCGGTGGGCGTCAGTCCCGGAAGGTCGGCCCGAAGCCGGCGGTGGGCGACAGTACGCAGCCACGGTGCAATGTAGCTCCGTTGGCCTGGAGGTCACCGCCGACTCTTCAGCAGGTCCGCTAGGACTGCGGCCTCGCTGATCGTGGCATCCTTGGTTCCCGTCAGCAACGTCAGCCGCCGCCCGGCGGCCAGACCGCGCAGGTGCCGCACCGCCTCGGCATGCTCAGATCCCTCGAGCTCGGCACGGTAGCGGCGGGCGAACTCCTCGAACTTTGCCGGGTCGTGGCCGTACCACTTGCGCAGCTCCGTCGAGGGGGCCACCTGCTTGCACCACTCGTCGAGCTGCGCGTCGTCCTTGCTCACCCCGCGCGGCCAGAGGCGATCGACTAGAACCCGGGCGCCGTCCTCGCTCTCGGCCGGCTCGTACACCCTGCGCACCTGAATGTCCGCCGTGTTTGGCACCCTGTTGGCCTCCTCACGATCGGGTGTCGCCGTGGAGCAGCGCGGCGAGCACGTCCTTATGGTAAAGCGATCACGTCGAGCTGGATGCCCTTGGGTCAGACGGCGGTGCACTCGCCGATCTGCGTGCAGCCCCGAAACCCTCCAGGTCGTGCTGGCCGATCATGGCCAGCGCGCGGGCCTCGCGTTCGGGCTGGCCCTGGGGCAGAAGGCCCAGGTGGGTGATCTTGGCGCCCAGGAACAGCACCGCCGAGCCGTTGGGGCATGCCGCGACGCAGGCCCCGCAGCCGATGCAGGTCGCGGCGTCCAAGGCGGCGGCCTGATTCTTCGGAACTGGTATGGCGCGGCGCTGGCCTCCGGCCGGGTACACGACGGCTACGCTGAGTGACCTTTGCGGCGCTCGGTCCGCGTGGTAGCAGCGATCAGTTGCGGCTCACGCTCGGTGGCCTGCGTCTTTCCGCCGCCTGTCGACCTGCCGAACCCTCGGGCCTTGGGCGGTGGTCTGGGTGAGTCCGCCATACAGAGTCGTGCACCTGGCCTGTGGTGTCCCTGGACGGGCGCTTCACTGTTGGTGAGGCTGGGCGATGCGCTTGGCGGTGGTGGTGACTGTCCCGGCGGCTGAACGAGCATTGTCGGTGACAGGGAGGATGGCCGTGACCCCGACGTGGTGGGCTGTGGTGGCGCTGGTCGCGCTCGGCATGGTGCTGACTGTCGCGGCGATCACGCTGGTGCCCTGGCGGGTGCCCAGCCCGACCCGCGCCGAGCGAGCGGCGGCGCTGGGCGACGTGCCGGCTGGGGTGGTCACCAGAGGTCGGGCGCTGCACGCCGCGCTGCGCCCCAGTTCGTACGGTTCTCTGCTGGTGGGACTGGTGGTGCCCCTGCTGCTCGGGTTGACCCCGGCGGGTGCCCGGATCGTCGTCTGGGTGGGCCAGCCGTTCGGCGGGGGCTGGCTGGCGCAGGCTCTGGTGGGCGGCCTGGTCATCCTCATGATGCTGTGGTTGGTGGCACTGCCGTTTAGGGCGTGGCGCCACACCGTGCTGCGCGACTACGGGCTGTCCACCCAGGACTGGGGCGGCTGGGCGGCGGACCTGTTCAAGGGATGCGCGGTCGGGGCGGTGATCGGCGCGGTGGTGCTCGGCGGGTTCTACACGCTGACCCAGCTCGCGCCCGACTGGTGGTGGGCGTTCGGTGCAGTGGGTGCCGCCGCCGTGGTGGTTCTGCTCTCGTTCGTCTTCCCGGTTCTGGTCGAGCCGGTGTTCAACAAGTTCACCCCGATGCCGGCGGGCCGGCTGCGTGATGAGTTGCGCACGATGGCGGCTCGGGACGGCATGCCGGTGCGGGATGTGCTGGTCGCGGACGCGTCGCGGCGCACGACGGGGCTCAACGCGTACGTGTCCGGCTTGGGACGCACCCGGCGGATCGTGGTCTACGACACGCTGCTGCGCGAGGCGCCTCCAGGTGAGGTGCGCAGTGTCGTCGCGCACGAGCTGGGCCACACCAAGGACCGGGACGCCGAACTAGCCGCGCTGCTGGGAGCGATCGGGGCCGCGGCAGCGGTCGTGGTGCTCTACTTGTTGGGGCAGTGGGGTGCCCTGCTCCGCCGAGCCGGGGTGAACTCCATCGGCTCGCCGACCGCGATCGGGTTGGTGCTCGCCGCGGTGGCGGTGGCAGGCCTGGTCAGCGGCCCGGCACAGAACCTTGTCTCCCGTCGGGTTGAGGCCCGTGCCGACCGGCATGCCCTACGGCTGACCGGTGACTCCGCCGAGTTCGCCGCGATGCAGCTGCGCCTGGCCGCGGTCAACGGCACCGATGTCCACCCACCCCGGATCGAGTACCTGCTCTTCGCAACCCATCCCGACACGGTGGAACGCTTGGCCGCAGCGCGGGGGCCCTCGGGCAGCCCCTGACCCGCCGGCTGCGAGGCCGGATCGGGGCTCGGGTGCCATCTTGATCTGGGCCCGCGTTCGGCGTTGTGCGTCATGCCGCCGCGTGCCGGACGCCTTGCACCTTCCTGTCATGCCGAAGTGCGTGCGTCAGTCGAAGTAGGGAACGTGCGGGTCGCAGGGTCTGGTCGCGGACACCAGCAGCGCATCGTGTGGCTTCGATTCGTAGTCGATCAGCAGTCGCCGCCGTCTGTGAGGCAACAGCGGGAGAAGATGTGGCCGTCACCGGGCAAGGGAACGGTTGGTCGTCGTTTCCCCGGGACGCAGCAGATCGGTGTGAGCGCTGATGCTGGGGCCCACCGCATGCCACCGGGCATGCGCTCAGCTCTTGGCCTTGCCGCGATTCTTCAACAGCTTGCGTGAGCGGGACCAGAGGAGGATCGCCGCGCCGGCGACGATCCAGGAGCCGAGGAAGATGTAGGGGCTGCGGTTGCCGGGTGCGAAGGATCCGGCGACGAGAAGGCCGACGGCGATGACATCGAGTGCCGCGGCTGAGCCGACGAGCGGGCGACGCACCTGCAGCCACAGGTAGCGCCGCAACGTGGGCGGCAGCCCGAGGACGAACCTGACCGCGAGCCCGACGGGGATCAAGAGCAGCAGGGCGGCCACGTACTTGGCTTGCGCGAACAGTCCGTGCGAGGCAACAAACGCGACGAGCATGATGCCGGCGGCGGCCCGGGCCATGAAGAGGTTGAGGGCGATGTCCAGGTTGCGGCGGCTGACCTCGGACTGGGGATCAAGTCTGATGGCCGTCGCCAGCCCGGTGGTGGCTCGGGCAAGGCCGGAGGCGTGCCCGAACCTGCGGCGCTTGAGCTGGACGCGCGCCAGCTCGTTGTGGGCCGCGGCGTTCTCGGGATCGATGTCCAGGGCGCGCCGGAAGGAGTCTTCTGCGTCGTCCAGACGGGAAGCGGCGAGCGCTACGTCGCCGACGGCGAGGTGCGCATCGGCGAGGTGGGGGGCCAGGGTGACGGCCCGGTCGGCGGCATCGGCGGCCTCCGCGGGGTCCATGCCGCCGGCGGACAGCGCCAGGGCGAGCAGGATGTATCCGTACGCCGTGTTCGGCGCCAGGGACATGGCCTGTCGCGCGTGCTGTGCGGCCTCGGCGTAGCGGCCCATCCGGTGCAGCGAGAGTGCGGCCAACCGGTGGGGCCAGTCGTTCTCGGGGTCTGCGGCGATCGCGGCTCGGGCGGAATGCAGCGCCGGGGAGTGCTTGTTCTGCTTGAGCTCGGCCAGGGCGAGCAGGCTGAGCACGGAGGCGTCGTCGGGTCGTCCAGCCAGCACGGACCTGGCCATGCTTTCGGCCTCGGCGTACCGACCGACGTCACAGAGGGCTCGTGCGCGCTCCAACGTGGCCCGGTCCTCGGTCGGGGCGCTCACGCCATCCGCCGCTTGCGCAGGTAGGCGAGCAGCTCGTCGTATGTGCCGTTGTCGTTGGCGAACTGTGCCACGTTGCGGGCGGTCTCCAGCCAGGGCCCGACGGACGGGCGGACCTCGTCCACCGCCGCGACCAGGTCCTCCTGGGTGATCATCCGGGCGGTGCCGGTGCGTGCCGAGTCCAGGAGGGCACGTTCAGCGGCGGCCTCGCACACGTAGGCGAGGTCGGCCCCGGAGTACCCGTCGGTGCGTTTGGCGAGCCGGCCCAGGTCGATGCCGGCGACGGGGCGGTCACGCAGGTGGAAGCGCAGGACGGCCTCACGCGCTGGCGCGTCCGGGGGCAGGACCAGGAGCATCCGGTCGAAGCGACCGGGCCGTCGCAGCGCGACGTCTACGTCCCACGGGTGGTTGGTGGCTCCGAGCACGAACACCCCGTCGTTGGCTGCGCCGATGCCGTCCATCTCGGTGAGCAGCTGGTTGACGGCACCGCGGCCGGCGCTGTTTCGCTGCTGGCTGCGCTTCTGGCCGATCGCATCGACCTCGTCAAAGAAAACTACGCACGGGGCGCTCCGCCGGGCGACCTCGAACACCTCGTGTACGTTGCGTTCGCTCTGGCCGAGCCACATGTCCAGGACGTCGGCGAGGGAGACGGCCAGGAAGCGCGCTCCCATCTCACCGGCCAGGGCCCGGGCGATGAAGGTCTTCCCGCAACCGGGCGGCCCGTAGAGCAACAGGCCGCCGCGCAGCGACTTGCCGTAGAGGCGACCGAGCTCGGGGTTGCGCAGCGGCGCCAGCACGCTGGCCTCCAGGCGTGCCTTGACCTGTGCCATCCCGCCGACGTCCGCCAGCCGGATCCCCACGGCTTCGACTTCCCAGGCATCCGGCGGCGCGGCGGGTGAGTCGTCGGCCCCGACGAACATCGGCGGGGCGACCCCTGCCAGCTCAGAGTCGAGCTGACGCAGTACTTCCGCGCTACTGGGCGCCTGCGTAGCTGCTGTGTCTGGGCTCTCGGTGCCGCCACTGTCTGGCGGGGCCGCCGGCACAGCGAGGCGCGCGATCATCGCGACCGCCTCGGCGTTGTCCGGCTGGGCCTGTAGAGCGACCGCAGCCTGACGCAGGGCTTCCTGTCGCTGCCCGGACTTGGCGAGCATCTCGGCAAGGTGCAGCCGCAACGGCACGTCGTCGGGAACCGCCTCAAGGGCGGCACGCAGACTCGCCAACACGGACTCAGAGCCCATGACACCAGCCCCCCAGTAAACGGGCCGGCTCCGCACTGGAGACCGCGCCCGAGAGCACGATAGCGACAGCCCAACGGTGTGCGCTCGCCCATCGGCCGAAAGTCTCCTGGCTCCTTTCGGGCTGCCAGGTTTGAACGTTTAAAGCGCACCTCGGAGGCCAGACGCTGGGCGTAGTGCGTCATTCCGCCGGTGCCGGACGCCTGACAACTGCTTGTCGTGCCGATGAGTGCGCGCCCTCGCGACACCGTTGGGAACCTCGCCCCGGCATCTCTACCTCTCCGCGGCAATGGTGTGCGTCCACGCTCCCTGCGGCAATAGCGGAGGCTACCCGTCCACCCACGGCACATCGGTAAGTTCCGATCAGGCTGGTCCGGCCCAGGCGAAGAAGGTGCCGAGCCAGCCAGCAGGACCTATCACCCAAGCACGTGGGAACGCGGTCAGAACCGAGGCTAGGTCTCTGCGACGTGGACCAGGGCGTCGCCGTTGTTGACCAATGGGGCGGTCGTGTGGCCGATGACGATGCCGGCCCGGTCCGCACGCGCGAGCGCGAGCCGCTTGCCGAACGAGTCGTGCAGGGCGCCCAGGCGGTCGCCCACCTGCACGCGCTGACCCAGGGCGGTCTCGAGCTCGAGGATGCCACTGCGCCGGGCGCGGACCCAGCCGCTCTGTCGGCAGACGAGCGCCGGCTCGGAGGGCCCGTCGTCGACCGGCTCGGTCATGCCCAGGGTGGCGAGCACCCGCCGCACGCCGATGACCCCTGCCATGATCGCCCACTCGTCGAACCGCCAGGCCTCGCCCGCCTCGAACAGCAGTACGGTTGCACGGTCCTGCGCGGCGGACCGCAGCGAACCGTCGCGCACCCTGGCGTGGAACAGGACCGGGGCGCCGAAGGCCTCCGCGAGCGCTCGGGTCTTGGGGTCGTCGAGGTCGGCGCGGATCTGCGGGAGGTTGGTGCGCCGGTCGGACCCGGTGTGCAGGTCGATGCCGACCTCGCACTTGGCCACCACCTCGGTCATCATCAGGTGCGCGATCCGGCTCGCCAGGGAGCCGCGCGGGCTGCCTGGGAACGACCGGTTGAGGTCCCGCCGGTCGGGCAGGTAGCGGTCACCGGCCATGAACCCGTGGACGTTGACGATCGGCACGGCGATGAGCGTTCCCCGGAAAGTCTGCGCCCGCAGGCCTGCGAGCACGCGACGGATGACCTCGATACCCACCACCTCGTCGCCGTGGGTCGCGGCGTTGACCCACACGGTGGGGCCGTCCTCGCGGCCGTGGACGACGCGCACCGGCAGGCTCACCTCGGCGCCGGTAACGAGCCGGGTGATCGGCAGCCCCACCTCCCGCATCGAGCCGGCGCGCACGCGGACGGGCCCGATGGCGAAGGAGGCGCGCGGCATCAGCGTCCTCGGTTCCGGCGACGGACCGCCAAGGTGGGCCGCCCGCCCAGGTAGGAGCGGCCGGAGTCCACCACGAACCCCTGCCGCAACGCCTCACGGCCGACGAGCATCCGGAAGCCCATTTCGTCGCGCCGGGACAGGGTCACCTCGGCAGTGACCTTCCGCCCGACCAGTTCGAGGTCCATGAGCACCACGATGCGCTCCTCGGCATGCCCGGACGAGCTGCGCACGGCGCGGCGGTCGTGCACAGCGCAATCCACGGTGACGGCGTCCTCGTCGGACCGCTGCCACGGGTGGATCGAGAACCGCACCCAGACCTCGCCACCGCGGTCCAGCTCGCGCAGGTCGAATGCGTGCAGGGTCGAGGTGCGGGCCCCGGTGTCGAGCTTGGCCTTGATCCACGGCACGTCGAGGCCGGGCAGGCTCACCCACTCCCGCCACCCTGTGGTGCTGCTTGAATGGTTCGGCTCTGACACACGACCATCTTGGCAGGCAACCCCATGAAGCTGGCGATTCTCTCGCGCGCGCCCAGGACGTACTCCACCCGACGGCTGCGCACGGCGGCCCTCGACCGGGGCCACCAGGTCAAGGTGCTCAACACGCTGCGGTTCGCAATCGACCTCACCGGCCCTGAGCCGGACCTGCTGTTCCGCGGGCGCAGACTGTCCGACTACGACGCGGTCCTGCCGCGGATCGGCAACTCCATCACCTACTTCGGCACCGCAGTGGTGCGCCAGTTCGAGCAGATGGACGTCTACACGCCCAACACTGCCAACGGCATCAGCAACTCACGCGACAAGTTGCGCGCCACCCAGATCCTGTCCCGCCACAACATCGGTATGCCGGCGACCACGTTCGTGCGCAACCGCGCCGACGTGCGCCCGGCCATCGAGCGCGTCGGCGGCGCACCGGTAGTCATCAAGCTGCTCGAGGGCACTCAGGGCATCGGCGTGATCCTCGCTCCGGGCGCCAAGGTCGCCGAGGCGATCATCGAGACCCTGCACAGCACCAAGCAGAACGTCCTGATCCAGGGCTTCGTCACCGAGAGCAAGGGCCGCGACATCCGTGCCCTCGTCGTCGGTGACCGGGTGGTGGCGGCGATGCGCCGGACGGCCCACGGCGATGAGTTCCGGTCCAACGTCCACCGCGGCGGCTCGGTCGAGGCGGTCACGCTCGATCCTGCCTACGAGCAGACGGCCGTGCGCGCCGCCCAGATCATGGGCCTGCGCGTCGCCGGCGTCGACATGCTCGAGGGCAACGACGGACCGCTCGTCCTGGAGGTCAACTCCTCGCCCGGCCTGCAGGGCATCGAGACCGCGACCAACCTCGACGTCGCGGGCGCGATCATCGACCACGTCGCGAACCAGGTCGCCTTCCCCGAGATCGACGTCCGCCAGCGGCTCACCGTCTCGACCGGCTACGGGGTCGCCGAGCTCGTCGTCCACGCCGGATCCGACTTGGTCGGCAAGCCGCTGCGCGAGTCCGGGTTGGGCGACCGCGACATCACGGTGCTCACGCTGCACCGCGGCACGACGGTCCTGCCCAACCCGCGCCCCGGCCAGGTCCTCGAGGCCGAGGACCGGCTGCTGTGCTTTGGCAAGCTCGACGAGATGCGCTCGATGGTGCCCGAGCGGCGCCGCCGCGCGAAGGTGCGCAAGCTTCCCATGGAGCC
>NZ_DASVZH010000096.1:0-10622 GCF_036391795.1 Oryzihumus sp. | reverse complement strand
GGGACTCCAGTGCAGCGCGTCGAAGGGGCAGACCTCGATGCAGATGCCGCAGTACATGCACAGCGAGAAGTCGATGGCGAACCGGTCCAGCACGTTGCGCTGCCGCTCGCGTCCACCGGGGGTCGGGGCGGGGATCGTCTCCTTGTGGGAGTCGATGTAGATGCACCAGTCCGGGCACTCACGCGCGCAGAGCATGCACGAGGTGCAGTTCTCCTCGAGCAGCGCGATGACGCCGCGGGTGCGCGGCGGCAGGTGCGGCGGCGCGTCGGGGTACTCCGCGGTGTGGCTCGGCCGCGCCAGCGTGCGGGCGGTCGTCGCCAGGCCCTTGATCAGTCCCGGTATCGCGCCGCGCCCCTTGGGTGCCGGGGCGCCAGGTGCGTTCTGGTTGCTGGACATCAGGCGGTCACCACCACGAGGACACTGGTCAGGGCCAGCTGGGCGATCGCCAGCGGCACGAGGACGAGCCAGGCCAGGCGCTGGAGCTGGTCCTCGCGCAGCCGTGGCCACGCCACCCGCAGCCAGATGACGACCACGGCGACGGCGGCGGCCTTGAGCAGCGTCCACACCCAGCCGATGGTGTCGGCGAACGGCCCGTGCCAGCCGCCGAGGAACAGCACCGCGAACAGCAGCGACATCACCACGATCCCGGCGTACTCCGAGAGCAGGAAGAACGCGAAGCGCAGCCCGGTGTACTCGGTGTAGGGGCCGAAGACGATCTCGGAGTCGGCGACCGGCATGTCGAAGGGCGGGCGCTGCAGCTCGGCGACCGCAGCCAGCAGGAAGCAGAACGCGCCGGGGGCCTGCCACAGCAGCCAGAGCGGGTGCCACGCGTGGACGATGCCGGGCAGCGAGACGGTCCCGGCGGCGAGCGCGACCGACGCCGTGGCCAGCACGATCGGCAGCTCGTAGCTCAGCAGCTGGGCGGCGGCGCGCATCCCGCCGAGCAGGGCGTACTTGTTGGCGCTGGACCACCCGGCCATCAGCGTGCCGAGGATGCCGACGGCGGAGGCGGCCAGGACGAACAGCACGCTGGCGTCGACGTCGGCGGCGACCACGGTCGGCGACAGGGGGATGACCGCGAGCGCCACGAGGTAGGGCACCAGCGACACCGCGGGGGCCAGCTTGAACACCGGGCGGTCGGCGTCGCGCGGGGTGATGTCCTCCTTCTGGACGAACTTCACCCCGTCGGCGACGAGCTGGGCCCAGCCGTGGAACCCGCCGGCGTACATCGGGCCGAGGCGGCCCTGCATGTGCGCCATGACCTTGTGCTCGGTCTGGCCGACCAGCAGCGGCAGCACGAGGAAGGCGGCGAGCACGCTGACCGTGCGGAGCACCAGCTCGAGCGCGTCGCTCACCGCGGCCCCCAGGTGCTGTCGGGCACGCCCGGCGGCAGCAGCTTGCGGCGGCTCGGGGACGAGCCGGCCTCGGACTCCCCCGGCTCCTTGGCTCCCGGCCACGCCTTGCTGGCCCGGGCGGCGAGGACGAAGGACTTGCGCAGCGGGGTGCCCTCGAAGCCGTCGGGCAGCAGCAGCGGGCGGAGGCCCTGCCCGGTGCCGTCGTCGAAGCCGTCGAAGTCGACGCCGAACATCTCGTGGGTCTCGCGCTCGTGCCAGGCCGCGCCGCGCCAGACGCCGGTGGCGCTGGCGACCGGGGTGTCCAGCGGCACCCGGGTGCGCAGCAGCAGCCGGTCGAGCTCGCCGGGTCCCCGGTGGCGCATGACGTGGCAGACGAGGTCGAAGCCGGGGGCCTCCGCGTCGTCGGTCTGGTCCACGGCGGTCAGCCAGTCGAAGAAGGCGAAGCCCTCCTCGCGCGCGGCGATCAGCTCCGGCACCCACTCGGCGACGGCCACGTCGCGGCAGGGGGTCTCCACCACGGTCATGCCTGCGCCTCCGGCGCGGCCGACGGGACCGACCCGGCGGGCTTGTGCAGCAGTGGGCGCGTCACGGCGCCGGCGTGCGTGCGCCGCGACCCGGCATACTTGGCGCGAATTCCCTTGGTGGACAAGGTTTCCGTGGCGATCTTCTCCTGCAGTCGCATGATCCCCTGGAGCAGCGCCTCGGGGCGGGGCGGACAGCCGGGGACGTAGACGTCGACGGGGATGACCTGGTCGACCCCCTTGGTGACGCTGTAGGAGTCCCAGTAGGGGCCACCGCTGTTGGAGCAGGCACCGAAGGAGATGACGTACTTCGGCTCGGGCATCTGGTCGTAGAGCCGGCGCACCGCTGGGGCCATCTTGTCGGTGACCGTGCCCGAGACGACCATGAGGTCGGCCTGGCGCGGCCCCGGCGCGAACGGGATCACGCCAAGGCGGATGAAGTCGTGGCGGGCCATCGACGCGGCGATGAACTCGATCGCGCAGCAGGCCAGGCCGAAGTTGAACACCCACAGGCTGTAGCGCCGGCCCCAGTTGAGGACCACCTTGATCGGCGTCGGGGCGTGCTCGGTGCCCGGGCCGACCCGGGGCATGGGCAGCGAGGTCGTCACCGGCTCACCACCACCGCAGCAGCCCGCGGCGTGCGGCGTGCGCCAGGCCGATGAGCAGGACGGCGACGAAGATGCCCATCTCCACCAGGCTCGCGGCGCCGAGGTCGGCCTGCCGGATCACGGTTGCCCAGGGGAAGAGGTAGACCGCGTCGACGGCGAAGATGACGTAGAGGAAGGCGTAGACGAAGTAGCGCACGTTGGTCTGCGCCCACCCCTCCCCGACCGGGTCGACCCCGCACTCGTAGGTGCTCAGCTTGGCCGGGGTCGCGGCGCGCGGGGCGAGCAGCCGGCGCGCGCCCATCGCGGCGACGAACAGCAGCACACCGACGACCACGACGGCGGCGACGACGGCATAGGGCGACACGCCAGCCAGCCTAGTGCGCCCGCGGTATGCCGTCCGGTCCGGACCGCGGTCCGGGTCGCGGGTCGGGGCGTGCGCGGGCCGCCGGACCCGGGCCAAACGTCCCGAACGTCGGACTCGCGGCGTCCACCATCTGGGCGCGACTTACGATGGAGGTGGCGTCCTGACGCCACCTGACGACGTCGGGGGATGCAACGAAAGCTTGGTTGGAGAAGCGGTCATGAGTAGCAAGCCAGTCCAGCGGCTCGAGCGTGTCGTCATCCGGTTCGCCGGCGACTCCGGCGACGGCATGCAGCTCACGGGTGACCGGTTCACGTCCGAGACGGCCATCCTCGGCAACGACCTGTCGACGCTGCCCAACTTCCCGGCCGAGATCCGCGCGCCCCAGGGCACGCTGCCCGGCGTCTCCAGCTTCCAGCTGCACTTCGCCGACCACGACGTGCTCACCCCGGGTGATGCCCCGGACGTGCTCGTCGCGATGAACCCGGCCGCGCTCAAGGCCAACCTGCGCGACGTCCCGCGCGGGGCGACGATCATCGTCAACACCGACGAGTTCACCAAGCGCAACCTGGCCAAGGTCGGCTACGCCGAGAGCCCGGTCGAGGACGGCTCGCTGGACAGCTACCACGTGCACCCGGTGGCGCTGACCTCGATCACCGTGGAGGCCCTGGCCGGTTTCGACCTGTCCCGCAAGGACAAGGAGCGCGCCAAGAACATGTTCGCGCTCGGGCTGCTGTCGTGGCTCTACACGCGCCCGACCGAGGGCACCGAGCGGTTCCTCAAGGCCAAGTTCGCCCCCAAGCCGGAGATCCTCGAGGCCAACCTGGCGGCGCTGCACGCGGGCTACCACTACGGCGAGACCACCGAGGACTTCGCGGTCTCCTACGAGATCGCCCCGGCCACGATGCCGGCGGGCACCTACCGCAACATCACCGGCAACACCGCCCTGGCCTATGGCCTGGTCACCGCGGCCCACCGTGCCGGCCTGCCGATGGTGCTGGGCGCCTACCCGATCACGCCGGCCTCGGACATCCTGCACACGCTCTCGAGCCTGAAGCGCTACGGCGTGACCACGATGCAGGCCGAGGACGAGATCGCCGGCGTCGGCGCGGCGCTGGGCGCCTCGTTCGCGGGGTCGCTCGGCGTCACCACGACCTCCGGCCCGGGCATCGCGCTCAAGGCCGAGACGATCGGCCTGGCCGTGTCGCTGGAGCTGCCGCTGGTCATCGTCGACGTGCAGCGGGGCGGGCCGTCGACCGGCCTGCCGACCAAGACAGAGCAGGCCGACCTGCTGCAGGCGATGTTCGGCCGCAACGGCGAGGCGCCGGTGCCGGTGGTCGCGCCGCAGTCTCCCGGCGACTGCTTCGACGCCGCGATGGAGGCCGTGCGCATCGCCACGACCTACCGCACCCCGGTGTTCCTGCTCTCCGACGGCTACCTCGCCAACGGCTCCGAGCCGTGGCGCATCCCGGAGGTCGGCGACCTGCCCGACCTGACCGTGGAGTTCGCCACCGAGCCCAACGCCGTGGACGCCCAGGGCAACCCGAGGTTCCACCCGTACCAGCGCGACCCCGAGACCCTGGCCCGCCCCTGGGCCATCCCGGGCACCGCCGGCCTCGAGCACCGCATCGGCGGGATCGAGAAGAAGGACGTCACGGGCGAGATCTCCTACGACCCCGACAACCACGACCACATGGTCCGGCTGCGCCAGGCCAAGGTCGACGGGGTCGCCTCGAGCATCCCGCCGCTGCAGGTCGACGACCCGACCGGCGACGCCGACGTGCTCGTCCTGGGCTGGGGCTCAACCTACGGCCCGATCGCGGCGGCGACGCGGCTCGTGCGCAACACCGGCGCGACGGTCGCCCGCGCGCACCTGCGCCACGTCAACCCGTTCCCGTCCAACACCGGTGAGGTGCTGCGTTCGTACAAGCGGGTGATCGTGCCGGAGATGAACCTCGGCCAGCTCGCGCTGCTGCTGCGCGCCAAGTACCTCGTCGACGTGCAGTCCCACACCCAGGTGCGCGGGTTGCCTTTCACTGCAACGGATCTGGCCGACGTGCTCCACAAGGCCGTCAGCGAGATCGAGGAGGGATCGGACCGATGACCGCCATCGAGCTCGGAATGCCGGGTACGGGCACCCACGGGGTGCCGCACCTCGCGGAGGGCGCACCCGCGCAGACCAAGAAGGAGTTCACCTCCGACCAGGAGGTCCGCTGGTGCCCCGGCTGCGGGGACTACGCGATCCTCGCGGCGGTGCAGGGCTTCCTGCCCGAGCTGGGCCTGAAGCGGGAGAACATCGTCTTCGTCTCCGGCATCGGCTGCTCCTCGCGCTTCCCCTACTACCTCGACACGTTCGGGATGCACTCGATCCACGGCCGCGCGCCGGCGATCGCGACCGGTCTGGCGACCGCGCGCGGCGACCTGTCGGTGTGGGTGGTCACCGGTGACGGCGATGCGCTCTCCATCGGCGGCAACCACCTGATCCACGCGCTGCGCCGCAACGTCAACCTCAAGATCCTGCTGTTCAACAACCGGATCTACGGCCTGACCAAGGGCCAGTACTCCCCGACCTCCGAGGTCGGCAAGGTCACCAAGTCCACGCCCGTCGGCTCCGTGGACAACCCGTTCAACCCGGTCTCGCTGGCCCTGGGCGCCGAGGCGACGTTCGTCGCGCGCACCATGGACTCCGACCGCAAGCACCTGACCGAGACGCTGCGCGCGGCGGCCGAGCACCGCGGGTCGGCCCTGGTGGAGATCTACCAGAACTGCCCGATCTTCAACGACGGCGCCTTCGACGTGCTCAAGGACCGCACCTCGGCCGAGGCCCGCATCGTCCACCTCGTCGACGGCGAGCCGGTGCGCTCCGGCCCCGAACACGTGGTGGTCCGCGGCGACCAGGGCGAGCTCAAGGTCGTGCCCGCGGTGGACGCCGACCCGACCCGCGTGGTCACCCACCGCGCCGGTGCCGACGACCCGTCCGCGGCGTTCGCCATCTCCCGGCTCGACGACCCCGAGATGGTGCACGTGCCGATGGGGATCTTCCGTAGCGTGGAGCGGCCCACCTACGACGACCTCGTCCGCGCCCAGGTCGACGGCGCGGTCACCTCCGCCGGCGGCCCGGCCACCGACGCCGACCTCGCCGCCCTCCTGCACGGCAAGGACACCTGGACCGTGGGCGCGTGAGCGCCCCGGTCACCACGGCTGACGGCGAGACCCGGCGGGGCACGGCATACGGCATCGGCGCCTACTCCCTGTGGGGACTGTTCCCGCTCTACTTCCATGCCCTTGCGCCTGCGGGGGCCTGGGAGATCCTGGCCCACCGCATCGTGTGGACCCTGCTGTTCTGTCTGGTGCTGCTCGGGATCCGGCGCGACGTCGCGTGGATCCGCCCGACACTGGGCCGGCCCCGCACGGTGGGCCCGCTCGCCGTGGCGGGGCTGCTCATCGCCACGAACTGGGTCATCTACGTCGCCGCGGTCGTCTCGCACCACGTCACCGAGGCGTCGCTGGGCTACTTCATCAACCCGATCGTCACCGTGGCCCTCGGCGTCGTCGTGCTGCGGGAGCGGTTGCGGCCGCTGCAGTGGGGCGCGGTCGCGGTGGGCCTGGCCGGCGGCATCTACCTGACCGTCGACTCCGGCCGGCCGCCGTGGATCGCCCTCAGCCTGGCCTTCACGTTCGCGTTGTACGGGCTGATGAAGAAGCGGATCG
The DNA here is from genome assembly GCF_036391795.1 of Oryzihumus sp. GTDB lineage: Bacteria > Actinomycetota > Actinomycetes > Actinomycetales > Dermatophilaceae > Oryzihumus. Next base: position 4,066 of record NZ_DASVZH010000096.1, on the reverse strand, counting down.
GGGCCAACCTCGGTGCCCTGCACAGCCTGACCTCCGAGACCGTCGTGCTCGCCCCGATCGCCATCGGCGTCCTGGTGTGGCTGGGGGTCTCGGGGCGCACGACGTTCGCGGTGGACGCCCCCCTGCACTCGACCCTGCTCGCGGTCTCCGGCGTGGTGACCGCGGTGCCGCTGCTGCTCTTCGCCGCGGCCGCACGACGGGTGCCCCTGGTGACGGTCGGGCTGCTGCAGTTCATCACCCCGGTCCTGCAGCTGCTGTGTGGCGTGCTGCTGCTGGGCGAGTCGATGAGCACCAGCCGGTGGATCGGGTTCGCCATCGTGTGGCTGGCCCTGGTCCTGCTGACCCTCGACTCGGTGCGCACCGCCCGCGGCCGCGCGCGGCTGGCCCGCGCCGCCGAGTCCGCGACCGTCTGAGCGCTCAGCTGCCGAGCACCCGCTCGAGGTAGGCGTTGCCGAACGTCCGGCCCGGGTCGACCTCGTTGCGCACGGCCAGGAACTCGTCGAAGCGCGGGTAGAGCTCGCGCAGCCGCTCGACGCCCAGGCGGTGCAGCTTGCCCCAGTGGGGCCGACCGTCGTGTGCGGCGACGATCGCCTCGAACGCGGCGAAGTAGGTCTCGTGCGGCAGCCGGTGGTACTGGTGCACCGCGACGTAGGCGTTGTCCCGCTCATAGCCGGTGGACAGCCAGACGTCGTCGGCCGCGGCGAAGCGCACCTCCACCGGGAACGGCAGCGGCTCGTCGTGCACCTCGGTCCAGTCCCGCAGCGCGTTGAGCACCGGCACCAGGGACTCCCGCGGCACGGCGTACTCGCACTCGCGGAAGACCACGCGCCGCGGCGTGACGAACACCTTGTATGCCGTGTCCGTGAACTCCCGTGCGGACAGGGCACGGGAGGCGATCCCGTTGAGCCTGGGGACGAGCGAGGGCCGTGCGGCGGCGAGCCTGTTGGTCCACTCGAAGACGGTGTTGGACAACAGCTCGTCCTCCAGGCGCGCGCGCCAGCTGGGCAACGGCCGCAGCGGCGTGCCCTCCGGGACCCGGTTGTTGCGCTTGGCCAGCACCCGGTCGGTGCGGGGGAACCAGAAGAACTCGAAGTGGTCGTTGGCCTCCACCTCGTGCTCCAGTCTCTCGAGCACCTCCGCGAGCGGCTCGGGTCGCTCCTGGGCGTGCAGGGCGAAGGACGGCACGCACTGCACGGTCACCTCCGTGACGACCCCGAGCGCCCCGAGCCCGACCCGGGCGGCCCCGAACAGCCGGGGGTGCTCCCGGGCGGAGCAGTCGGCCACGGTGCCGTCGGCGAGGACGATCCGCAGCGCGACCACCTGGGTGGCCAGCCCACCGAGCCGAGCGCCCGTGCCGTGGGTGCCCGTGGCGATGGCACCAGTGATGCTCTGCTGGTCGATGTCGCCGAGGTTGGGCAGCGCGAGGCCGTGCCGGAGCAGCACCGGGTTGAGGTCGTGCAGGCGGGTGCCGCCGCGCACGGTGACCACACCGCTGCCCTGGTCCACGGCGACGAGCCCGCTGAGTCCGGTCAGGTCCAGGTGGACGCCGTCGGTGACCGCGGCCCCGGTGAAGGAGTGCCCGGCTCCAAGGGGCTTGACCCGAAGACCGTCCGCCACGCCGGCGCGCACGGCCGCCACGACGTCCTCGGTGCTCCGCACGGGGACGGTCCGTCGTGGCTGCGCGCGTTCGGTCCCGGCCCAGTTGGTCCACGTGGTCATCCGAACGCCTTCCCCTCTCCGCGGTAGGTCGGCACGGTGGCCACGATCCGGTCGGACTCGACCAGGTGCAGCTCGCCGACGTGCTCGCACAGCTCCCCCGCCTTGGCGTGGCGCCACCAGACCCGGTCGCCGACGTGCAGGTCGCCGGCCGTCGGGCCGGTCAACGGGGTCTGCACCTCCCCTGCCCCCTCGGTGCGGGTGAGCCGCAGCCCTCGTGGTCGCCACGGTGCGGGCAGCCGGGAGCGCCCCGCGGGGCCGGAGGCCGACCAGCCACCGCCGAACGTGGTCGCCATCCCGGGCGCCGGCCGACGGACAACCGGCGTCGTGAAGAAGGCCGCCGGCCGCGGCCGGAAGGCGTCGTAGCCGTCGAACAGCGTGGGCCCGAACAGCCCGGACCCGGCCGCGAGCTCGGTCAGCCTGGGGTCGCGTGCGCCCAGGTGCAGGCTGCCGGTGCCCCCGCCGTTGACCAGCTCGAGCTCCGCCAGCGGGCGCACCGCCTCGACGACCCGGGCACGGCGGTCCAGCAGCTCGTGGGTGGAGCGGCGCTTGACCCAGCGCACCGGCGCTGAGCTGTCGGGCAGGCCGGCGACCTGGGCCTCGTAGAACATCAGCCCGACCAGGCGCAGCGACCGGTGCCGCACGGCCTGCTCGGCCAACCGCCGCACCTGGGCCGGGGTCCGCAGCGGTGACCGGCGCACGCCGAGGTGCAGCGGGCCGAGCCGCAGCGAGGCATCCACGTCCAGGCACACCCGCACGGGCGCGTCGGCCGCCTCGCGAGCACGGTGACGGGTCAGCAGCTCGAGGTGGGCGGCGTCGTCGACCATCACGGTCACGCCGTCGAGCGCCACCGGGTCGGCGCGCAGCAGGCGGATCGCCTCGCGGTCGACGCTGGGGTAGGCCACGAGGATGTCGCCGACCCCCTGGCCGGAGAGCCACAGGGCCTCGCGCAGGGAGTAGGCCATGACGCCCCGGAACCCGGGGGTTGCCAGGGTCAGGCCGAGCAGGTGCCGGCAGCGCACGGATTTCGTGGCCACGCGCACCGGCTTGCCGGCCGCCCGCATCGCCAGGTCGGCTGCGTTCTCGCGAAAGGCATCGAGGTCGACGACACCGAACGGGGCATCCAGCGCGCTGGTCGCGCGCTCCATCTCGTCATACCGCGATGCCGGGGCGGTCATGGTCCGGACCCTAGTACGCCGTGGTCAGCTTGCCGCCAGTACTCGCTCGAGCGTGGCGTAGCCCGCCGGTTCCCAGGTCGGCTTGCCCCCGGGCAGACCGAGCCTGCCGTTCTGTCCGATGGCGATCAGGTTCAGGGCGCGCAGCACTGCCCAGCCGCGGGCCCGGGTGATGGTGGCCTCGTCGGCTTGCTCATAGGCGTCGAAGAACCGAGTCGCCGCGCCGGCAGGCAGCAGGATCCAGGCGGCTGACAGATCCGTCGCGGGGTCACCTGCACACAGCTCGCCGAAGTCGATCACCCCAGCGAGCATCCCGTCCCTGACGACCACGTTCGCCGGATGCAGGTCACCATGCAGCCACAGCGGGGCACCTTGCCAGGCGGGCGCCGCGAGGGCCTCCTCCCACACGCCCCGCGCGGCGTCAGCGTCCGCGTCGTCGGCCATGACCTCGAACCAGCCGTCGACCCCCTGCAGTCCGGCCAGGGGAATGCCGCGCGACGGGCTGGCCGTGGCCTCGGCCGGCGCCAGGTGGTGCAGCGCGCTCAAGAACCCTGCGAGGACCTCGGCCGCATCGAAGCACGTGATCCGCGCACGGTCCGCCGGCTCACCCTCGACCCAGCGCGCAACCGTCCAGGTGTGCTCGAACAGGCTCGAAGGCTCGCCGACGCGCACCGGGGCGGGCGTCGGCAGCGGCAGGCGCTCGGCCAACATCGGCAGCCACGTCTGCTCCGTACGCAACAGAGCCGGCGCCCGTTCGGTGCGTGGCAGACGCACAGCGAGCTCCTCCCCGAGGCGCCACATCTGGTTGTCCCAGCCTCCGTCGACGTCACGCAGGTCCAGGTCGGCGAGGTCCGGGTGCTGGTCCCGCAGCAGCGCCCGCACCAGGTCCGGCGCGAACTTCACCTCGTCCACTGATGCACCTCCGACCCCTGGCACGCCCAGCCCCGCTGGGCCCGGCCGACCTTACCGGCGGAGGCTTCTCACGGCCCTGGCTGGGCCGCGCGTGCCGGCACGAAAGGCACGCGAATTGCCCCGGAAATGGGCCCGGACATGCGGAAGGCCCCACCAGGGGTGGGGCCTTCCGTGAATGTTTGTCCGGCGGCGTCCTACTCTCCCACACCGTCACCAGTGCAGTACCATCGGCGCTGAAGGGCTTAGCTTCCGGGTTCGGAATG
>NZ_DASVZH010000095.1:0-18813 GCF_036391795.1 Oryzihumus sp. | reverse complement strand
CTCCTCCGCGGTCCCCGGGCTGCTGCCGCCCGTGCGGGTGGGCGACCGGCACTTCATCGACGGCGGCATCGTGCAGAGCGTGCCCGTCGCCCGGGCGGTGGCCCTGGGGGCCCGCACCGTCTACGTCCTGCACGTCGGCCGGATCGAGCGACCGCTCAACGTGCCCCGCCGTCCCTGGGAGGTGGGCCTCGTGGCGTTCGAGGTCGCCCGCCGACACCAGTTCGTCTCGACCATGGCCTCGCTGCCCGAAGGGGTGCAGGTGCACGTGCTGCCCAGCGGCGACGACCGCGCGCCGCTGGTCTCGGTGCGGTACCGCAGCACCTCGGGGGTGGCCGGGCGTATCGACCGGGCGCGCGAGGCGGCCGCCGGCTACCTGCGGACCGCAGTGGTCAGGGAGGGCTGAGACATGCCGCCACGCTGGCTGCGCCGGGTGCTGCTCCCGCTGACGACCCTCCTCGTCGTGGCCATGCTGGCGCTCCTGCTGCTGGTCACCGGCGTCTCCGCCGTGCTCCGGCCGCTGACCCCACGCCACCGGGTGCTGCGAGCGGCCCGGTTCGGCACGGCATACCTGGTGGTCGACCTGCGCATCCTGCTCTCCTGCCTGCGGTTGTGGCTGCGCGCGCCGATCGCGGCGCGACGCGACGCGACGGCCTGGGCGGACGCCCACTGGGCGCTGCTGGAGTCGGCGCTGCGGGACGCACTGCGGGCCGGCGAGCGGCACTTCGGGTTCCGGGTCGTGGTCGACGAACCGGCCCGACGGGACGTCGCCGCCGTGCCCGGCGACGAACCCCTGCTCGTGCTGGCGCGGCACGCGGGACCCGGGGACTCCTTCGCCATCGCGCACCTGCTGATGACGGAGTACCACCGCCGCCCGCGCATCGTGCTCAAGGACAAGCTGCAGCTGGACCCCGCCCTCGACGTCCTGCTCAACCGGCTCTCGTGCTGCTTCATCCCCTCACGCAGCGGTGCCGGGGACGACCTCCCCGCGCGGGTGGGACGGCTCGCCGCGGACCTGAGCGGGCCAGAGGCGCTCCTGATCTTCCCCGAGGGCGGCAACTGGACCCCACGGCGGCGGCGCCGTGCGATCCGGCGCCTGCGCCGACGGGGCCACTTCGCCGAGGCAGCGCGGGCCCGACGCATGGAGCACGTCATGCCGCCGCGCCCGTCGGGGGTCCTGGCCTGCCTGGACGCCCGCCCGGACCTGGACGTCATCGTCGCCGCACATGCGGGCCTGGACCGGCTCGTCAGCCCCTCGCAGGTATGGCGAGCGCTCCCCCTCGTGGTGCCCATGCGGTTGCGGTGGTGGCACGTCCCGGCCGCGCGCGTGCCGCGCGAGGAGGACGCGCGGACCCGGTGGCTCCTCGACCGGTGGGCCGAGGTGGATGCCTGGGTCGAGGCGCGACCCGACGGGAGCGTCGCCGACCCCTCCGCCGGGACCGGCCTGCCGGCGACCGGCGGCACCGGCCCGGGTGACGTCGCCGGCAAGCTCGTCTGAGGCGCATCCTGCTCAGGATCCTGCGACCGGGCCGAGGGCGGGGACCTGACCGGCCCGCCAATGGGCCGGCGCTGCACCGAAGGCGCGTTTGAAGGCCCGGCTGAAGGCCTCCTCCGACCGGTAGCCCACGCGGCCGGCGACCTCGGCGACACCCAGCCCCGTGGTGCGCAGCAGGCCCGAGGCCAGGTTGAGCCGCCACTGGGTGAGGTACCGGATCGGCGGGCGGCCCAAGAGCTCCTGGAAGCGGTCGAGCAGCACCGTCCGGGACACCGCCACGGACCGGGAGAGCTCACCCACGGACCAGTCACGGGCCGGGTCCGCGTGCAGCAGCGACAGCGCCCGGCCCACCACGGGGTCGCGCAGTGCAGCCAGCCAGCCGGTCAGGTCTGCCTGCCCCTGCTCGTGCAGGTAGAGCCGCAGCACCTCGGCGAAGAGCAGCTCGGGCAGCCGCCGGTCCGCGCCTGAGCCTTCGCCCGGGGGCCGCGCCGAGGCGAGCGCGAAGTCGACGCTCGCCCGCACCCAGTCGGCCGCAGGCCCCGGCGGCGGACGGACGACGAACAGCGACGGGAGGGCACGCAGCACCGGGTCGAACAGGACGGCGTCCCCACGCAGGTAGCCGCAGACCACCTGGGTGCGCTGCCCCGCGCCGCCGTGCTCGATCCGGGGGAACTCGGTCCACGGGGTGGGCGGGAGCAGCCTGGTGATGGGCACCGGGTCGGCGGCCTCGCGCGAGCCCCAGGCGTTCGCGTCGCCGTAGGGCATCACCACCACGTCCCCGGCGGAGACCTCACGCGGCGGGCCGCCACCGACCGAGATCCAGCAGCTGCCCTCGGCGATGACGTGGAACATCACCAGGCTCCCGGGGCCGGGTGGCAGAGCCCCGGTCAGCTCGGCCGCGGGCGGGGACGTGTAGGCCCACGGCGCCCGGAAGTCGGACCGGAAGAAGATCGCACCGTCGAGCCGGACGAGGTCGAGCACCTGCCGCACGACGTCGAACGGGTCGCCCGGCGCAGCCCGCGGCAGATCCGGACTCCCGGTCACGGGCGGCGGCGTCCGGGTCATGGGCCTGGCCATCCCATCTCCCGATAGTAGGAGACAGGCCGCCACGACGGCGGGCCCGCGGCGGGGCGCCCCCCACCGCAAAGCTCATGAGAAGGAACCACCAATGGCACTGTTTCTGGACATCCACACGATCGACGGCGTCACGGCCGAGGCTGCCGCCGCGGCCCACGCGGCCGACCTGCGCACGCAGGACCGGTACGGCGTGAGCTACCAGCGGTACTGGGTCGACGAGGACAAGGGGCAGGTCTTCTGCCTGGTCGAGGCCCCGAGCGCCGACGCCGCGCGCGCCGTGCACCACGAGGCACACGGCCTGGTCGCCGAGGCGATCCACCCCGTCGTCGAGGGAGCCTGACCCGGTGGACCCCCACCGGTGGGCGGGCCTGCACTGCCTCCACGACGAAGGCCCGGACCATGAGGTCCGGGCCTTCGTCGTGCCCCGTATGCGGTGTGGCCGCGGCCGCTACTGCCGCGCCGCCAGCGCATCGGTCAGCAGGGTGACCAGCGCCTCGAGCTGCACGTCGGCCGAGGACGAGACCTCCTCGTCCGAGCCGTCGAGCGCCCGGGCGGCCAGCCCGGCCTTGCTGTCGATGAGCTGGGCGATCCGCGGGTCGATGGTCTGCGCGGCGATGATCCGCCAGGCCGTCACCGGGTCGCCCTGGCCGATGCGGTGAACCCGGTCGATGGCCTGGGTCTGCTCGGCCGCGGTCCAGGACAGCTCGGCGAGCACGACGTTGGAGGCCACCTGCAGGTTCAGGCCCACTCCGGCCGCCGTCAGCGAGCAGACCACGACGGCGACGTCGGGGTCCTGCACGAACGCGTCGATGTTGGCCTGCCGCGCCTTGGCGGTCTGCTCGCCGCGGATCGAGGCGTAGCGCAGGCCCCGCTTGGCGAAGGTCTCCTCGGCCGCGTCCATGACGTCGATGTGCTTGGCGAAGAAGACGACCTTGCCGACGCTGCGGGCCAGCTGCGCGGCGTAGTCGGCCGCGAGCCCGGCCTTGGCCTGGCCGATGCGGCGCATGACGCCGAAGACGTTCTCCCCGGTCTTGGCCGAGCCGGACTCCTCGCGCTCCCAGGCCGCGACCCGGCGTACGAGGTCGTGGTCGATGCCCTCGACGACGGCACCGGAGGTGCGGGCGGCGAGGGCACTGTCGTAGCGCGCCACGAGGCGGCGGGCCAGCTCCTGCTCGGCGGCCCGGATCGAGCGACCCGCCTCGTCGTCGAGCTCGACCGGCAGGTCGGCGATGCGGCGCGCCGGGATGTCGGCAGCCACGTCGACCTTGCGTCGGCGGACGATGCCGAGGTCGATCACGCTGGCCCGGGCGGCGGGGTAGAACGCCGGGTCGGCCGGCGACCACCCGTTCTCCTCCAGCGCGGCCATGAGCCGGGGCCGGGGCTTCTTGTCGTCGATCCAGCCGAGGAACTGCCAGATCGCCTTGAAGTCCTCGATGTCGTTGATCAGCGGGGTGCCGGTCAGGGCCATGAGCAGGGGGTTCAGGGCGCGGGCGCGGATGCGCTCGGAGAGCTGCAGGACGTGCTGCGAGCGCTGCGAGGTCTTGTTCTTGATGAAGTGGGCCTCGTCGACGACCATGCCGCGGAAGCCGAGGTCACCCAGCCAGCCGACGTGCCGGTCGAGGACCTCGTAGTTGACGACCACGATGTCGGCGAAGCCGTCGATGGTCTCGCCGTCACCGTGGATCACCGTGGCCGGGTGGCCCGGGGTCCACATCTCGGCCTCGCGGGCCCAGTTGGCCTTGACGACGTTCGGCACGACGACGAGCAGCGGGAAGGCGTCGGCGGCCTGCGCCGCGAGCAGCGCCTGGGCGGTCTTACCCAGACCGGGCTCGTCGGCCAGCAGGAAGGTCCGGTGGCCCGCGGCGGCGGCCGCGACCAGCTGGGCCTGGTGGTGCATGAGCTCGAAGCCGTGCGGCGCCTTCAGGGAGGTCGGTGCGGGCAGGTCCATGCACGAGGAGTCCCCACCCTCCTCGAAGGAACGGAAGAGCGGACCGAGCAGCTCCCAGCTGGAGAGGCGACCGGTCACCGGCCGGTGCTGGACCGCGGCGGCGGAGAAGTCCGGCGCGAGGAAGGGGTTGGCCAGCTGGCGGGAGATGACCGACTGCGGCACCACCTGCCGCTTGGCGGGGGCGGCGGCGCTCGCGGCCTCGGCGGCCGGGGGCTCCTCGGCCACCGGCTCGATGCCGGCGTCCAGCAGCATCTCCCGGCGCAGCGACGTGGCCGCCTCGGAGATCACCGCGTCCTCGGCGAGCAGCGACAGCAGCGAGGTGTCGCGTGCGGCGGTCTTGGCCAGGATCGTGGCGATCCCGTCGAGCCGCTTGAGCTGCTCGCCCCGCTGGGACTCGCCGATCGTCCCGTCACCCTTGAGGCGAGCCCGCTCCTCGCGCACGAGCAGCGCGACGACCTGGAACTTGGTGCGTGCCGACGGTCCGACCCGACCGCGCTGGGCCCGGGCCTCGACCTCACGCACCGCGCGGGCCAGCACCGGGATGAGTCCGGCCTCCCCGAGGTCGCGGGCTCGCCGCGGCCGCTGGTTGCGCGGGGCGGTCCGGGTGGCGCCGGACTGGTGGTGGGCTGGTCGAGCCAAGTAACTGCTCTCCTCTGAGATGACGACGGCACGGTCGAGGCGGCGGTGCAGCCGCCTGCGGACACGGCGGCTCACCGGCCGGGGACGACGCCCGGGTGGACCGGAGGCCAGAGCGGCCCCTCGACGCGACCCGGCTCCTGGATCTGCGAGAGATCGACGTGCCCGCCCCAGACGGCCCGCACACGGTGTGGAACCTGTGACCGACCAAGGCCCGCCGCACTGGGATCGTCCAGGTGGAAGGAGGGAACCGAGGCCGGTACCACACTGATGGTACCGCCCGCGGCGGCGCACGGGCACCGCGGCGCCGGACGTTCCGCCTTCCTCCCCCGCCGCCGTACGGTGAACCGGTGCGCGGCGCTCGGCCGCTGCCCCAGCGCGACGAGAGGGTGTGCCGTGGAGGACGGACCGCGGGTGGCGACCCCGGAAGACTCCGGCACGGTCACCGAGCTGGTCGTCGGCGCCTTCTTCGACGACCCCACCTGGTCGTGGGCCTTCCCGGACCCGGGCGCCCGCCGGGAGCAGCATCGGGCGTTCTGGGGCCTGTTCGTCGAGGGAGCCCTGCGCCACGACTGGGTGTGGCTCGCCGCCGGCGACGTGGCGACGAGCATCTGGATCCCGCCGGGGCGCAGCGACCTGTCGGAGGAGCAGGAGGTGAGGCTGGAGGCGCTCCTGCCCGACCTGCTCGGTCCGGGCGCGGCTCGGGTGTCGCAGGCGCTCGAGCGGTTCGAGGCCGCGCACCCGCGCGGCGAGCCGCACTACTACCTCAGCCTGCTGGCCACGGACCGGGCGCAGCGCGGCCACGGCTACGGCCTCGCCCTGCTCGCCGACAACCTGCGTGCCATCGACGCCGAGGGGGCCAGCGCCTACCTCGAGGCCAGCAACCCGGCCAACGTGGCGCTGTACGAGCGCTACGGCTTCGAGCAGGTGGGCGCGTTCGACCTGCCCGACGACGGCCCGACCGTCCACACCATGTGGCGGTCACCCCGCCGCGCACGCCCCTTCTCTTGACGTCGAGAGATCGCGGTGCGGACACTGCATGCAAGGACGGTTCGCGTCCGAGGCGGGGGTGGTCCGATGAGCGCGAGCACGGTGATCGCGGTCTTCCTGATCGGCGTGTTCGGTGTCGCAACCCTGGGCATCGTCACCGGGCTGGTGGTGGTCGCGGTCAACCGGCTCCGTGGCCGTCACGACGAGGACTGGCAGGAGGACCCTCCGCCCGGGACGTTCCGGGTGCGTCCGGGCGACTGGCCCTGGGGCGGGTTCTGACCGCGCGACCGCGCCCAGTCACCACTGCAATGCCTTCGCGATCGCCGCGTTGACGGGACAGGACAGTCGCCGGGGACGGAGGGCTGGCGTATGCGGGTGAGCCGGAGGCTGGGGGGCCTGCTCCTGGCGGCGGTCGTCGTCGTCACCGGTGCGGCCACGTGCGAACGCCACGACATCTTCACGTTCACCAACACCACCCCGGACACGGTGGTTGTGCAGCTGATGGACGCCACCGGCCGGCCGATGCCGATCGCCACCTTGAAGGCGGGGCAGCAGGGCGCGACCAACCTGGGCGGGGACCAGCAGGCCTGCGACACGCGTGAGTACCGGGCCGTCACCGGCGCCGGCGTCGTGGTCGACCGGGTCAGCCGGGAGTGTGGTGGCCAGGTGTGGTCCATCGGGTCTCGCTGACGAGACCACGGGGGACCGGTCCCGAAGTCCGACGCCCCGCCCTCCGTCAGACCCCGTCCGTGACGACGGCCGCTGCAGGCCGGCGTCAGGCGCCGGGCTTGCGCACGCGTCGCGGCAGCAGGTCCAGCCGGCAGGCGCCCGGCTCGGAGAAGGGGGTCAGCGCCGCGCCCCCGGCGTCGGCCCCGAGCTCCTCCAGCGCGGCGCGCACCAGCCCGAGGTGCACGTTGCAGACGACCTCCGGGTGCTCGTGCGCGGCCTCCAGCAGGGGACAGCGACGCAGCCTGACCACCGCGGCCCGGGCGTCGGCCTCGGGCTCGAAGCCGAGCTCGTCGAGCATCGCCACGACCTGGCGCCGGGCGGCCGTGGCGTTGCGGGCCGGCTCCCGACCGGAGGTCAGCGCCAGCTGGTGGCCCCAGGAGGAGCCGGCATCGAGCGACTCCTCGGCAGGGTTCGCGCTGGTGCGGGTCAGGTGCGCCGCGAGCGTGGCCGCCAGACCGGCATACTCGCGGGCCACGACGACGGCGTCATCGGCCACGTCCCCGAGCTCCACCGCCGCGTAGAGCCAGGCCGGGCGGCCCCGACCGTCGGGCTCCGCCGCGACACGGGTGGCGTAGCCGTCGGCGACGAGGACGTCGAGGTGCTCGCGCACGGTGTTGGGGTGCTGCCGGGTGACCGCCGCCAGGGCGGCCACCCGGCACGGCTCGGGCTGGTCCGCCAGACGCTGCAGCACCGCGGCCCGTGCGCGTGTCAGCGGGCGCCGTCGACGGCGAGGGCGCGCCGGCAGCGGCCCCTTCGTCGGGGCGTCGCCGCTGGTCAGCGGTGCCAGCTCGGGGGCGAGGCGACTGAGCGCATTTTTCACGGAATTGAGTCTAATAAAATGTGATTTGTCAGATTCCTGCGCCCCTCGTGGAGTTGCTTCCCCATGCTTTCTGCCGAGTCCACCGCCGTCGTCGAGGCCACCGCTGCCGTGGTCGCCCAGCACGCGGTCGAGATCACCTCCCGCTTCTACCCGGCGATGTTCGAGGCGCACCCGGAGCTGCTGCGCGTGTTCAACCAGGGCAACCAGGCCAACGGTGACCAGCGCCGCGCCCTGGCGGCCTCGGTCGTCGCCTACGCCACCCAGCTCATCGACCCCGACGCCCCGTCGTTCGCCCCGGTGATGGAGCGGATCGCCCACAAGCACGTGTCGCTCGGCATCCGGCCCGAGCAGTACACGATCGTCGGCCGCTACCTGATGGGCGCCATCGGCGAGGTGCTCGGCGACGCCGTGACGCCGGAGATCGCCGCGGCGTGGGACGAGGTGTACTGGCTGTTCGCGACCCAGCTCATCGCCCAGGAGGCCCACCTCTACACCCGCGCCGGCGTGGACCCGGCGCACCCGTGGCGTCCCTACGTCGTGGCCGAGCGCATCGAGGAGGCCACCGACATCGTGACGCTGGTGCTGCGCCCCGCCGACGAGGGACCGGTCCCGGCGCACCAGCCGGGTCAGTACGTCTCGGTCGCGGTCGACCTGCCGGACGGCTCCCGTCAGCCGCGCCAGTACACCGTCTCCAGCGGGCCCCGGCCGGACACGCTGCAGATCACGGTGCGTCGCCAGCGCGGCACCGACGGCGCCCCCGACGGCCTGGTCTCCTCGTTCCTGCACGACGCGGTGCGGCCCGGGCACGTGCTCGACGTCGGCACCCCCTCGGGTGACGTGGTGCTCGAGGACGGCACCGAGCCGCTGCTGCTGATCAGCGCCGGGGTCGGCATCACGCCCGTCGCGGCGATCCTCGACGAGCTCTCGGAGCGTCAGCCCGGCCGTCCGGTCACCGTGGCCCACGCCGACCGCTCGGCGGCCCACCACCCGCTGTACTCCGCCGTCACCTCCGCCGCCTCGGCCCTGGAGCGGCTCACCGTGCACACCTGGTACGAGCAGGTCGACGAGCGGGGCGCTGGGCGCGCGGCCCACGAGGGGCTGATGGACCTGCGCCAGGTCTGCGTCCCCACAGACGCCAAGGTCTTCATGTGTGGGCCGCTGCCGTTCATGCGCGACGCCCGGGCGGCCCTGATCCGCCGCGGCGTGCCCTCGACCAACATCCGCTACGAGGTCTTCGGACCCGACCTGTGGGCCGGCGCACCCGACGCCGCCTGACCCAGACCCCCGGCGGCGCGCCCCTCCCCCAACTGGCGCGCCGCCGGGCTTCCAACCCCGGAGGTATGCCGGGCGGCCACCTGGCCGGTCTGCCGGGCACCGCGGCAGGGCCGACGGGCCAAAGGCCCTTCCGCGAGAACCCGCCAGGGGGGAGCCTGAGCGCGAACGCAGGGGCCGTCCGCCGGCTCGTCAGGAGTGATCGGGGAGGTTCGCCATGTCGCAGGTGAGGGCGTACCCGGCGCCCGGCGCCGACCGGCTCACCAAGGTGCTCCTGGCCTGCGGGGTGTTGTACGGGGTCTCCTACGTCGTGGGGAACGACGTCATCGCCGCCGCGATGACCCGCGGGTACACCCGGATGGACCAGGCGGTGAGCGAGCTGTCCGCGACAGGGGCGGCCGCCCGGCCGTTCCTCATCGGCATGGACGCGATCTGGATGCCGGCCATGGTCGCCTTCGGTTTCGGGGTCTGGCGCGCCGCACGCGGGAACCGGTGGCTGCGGGTCACCGGCGCCCTGCTGGTGGCCTTCGGCGTGACCAGCCTGCTGTGGCTCCCGTTCCCCATGACCGCGCGGCAGGACGTCGTCGTCGGAGCGGCCCTCGCGGCCAACGACGTCGGCCACATCGGCCTGACGGCCCTGACGGCCGTGTTCATCCTGGCCGAGATCGGGTCCTCCGCCGCCGGCCTCGGGTGGGGGTTCCGGATCTACTGCGCCGCGACCGTGGTGGTGATCCTCCTGTTCGGCGCCCTGACCGGCACGCAGGCCCCGAACGTCGCCCGGGGTCTCCCGACGCCGCTGATGGGCTTCTACGAACGCGTCAACATCGGGGCGTGGCTACTGTGGATGGCCGTCCTGGCCGTGGTCCTGTGGCGGCGGCTGGACGCCGAGGGCTCCGCTGCCCTGCGCCCTGGGGACGTGCCGCGAGCCGGCCGGGCGACGACCTGACGCCGGGTCCGGGCGCGCGCGGTTCAGGCAGCGTCAGCCAGGAGCTCGCTGATCGCTGCGTGTGACCAGCTGCCACGGGCTCCGCTCAGCTGGCTCAGGTACGAGCTGACCTCCGCGGGCTCCCAGTCATGCGCCTCCCGGAGCCCCTGCGCGAGCACCTGCAGGTAGGCCCGCGCCGGTGCGTTGGGGACCGCGGCGTCCGCGGACCCGGGTGCGGTGAACGTGAGCTGAGGGATCCCGTCGAGGTCGCCGAGGTGCAGGAGGGTGTCGTACCAGCCGGGACCGAGCTCGTCCCGACCCGTGGCCAGGGCCCGGCTCAGGTCGAGGTCGCTGCCCGGCGCCCGTCGCATCTCCTGGGCGGCGATGTCACTGAACTGCCCGCGAGAGACCAGGTAGGCGCGCGCAGCGGTCACCCCGGGGGCGCTCGGGTCGAAGAACGCGATGCCCCCGCCCCACAGGGTCGAGCGCCGTGCGAAGTACACCTCGCCGGGGATGCTGATGCCACGGGCCGCACGTGGACGCCGCGGGTCGCGCGCGCCCGGGTGCGGTCGGCGGGCGCCCGGTGGGGTGCCGCCGGTCAGGTAGTAGCGCAGCCGCGAGGCGGCCATGTTCGAGCCGTAGCTGACGTACCAGACGCGCTCTGTGGAGCAGGGCATTCGGTCGACCATGCCTCACTCCGGCTGATGTGGCAAACCCTGAGCCACCCACGCAGCCCTGCGTGACCGCACCGATCGAGCACCCGGACGCCGAGCGGTGGATCGGGTCCGTCACCGAGGTCCTGACTGGTAGACGAGGGCAGCAGCGACGTCAGCCACGCGCACGTTGGTGTTCATCGAAAGCCGCTTGAGCACCTCGAACGCCTCCTCGGGGGAGCACCGGCGGTCGGCCATGATCAGACCCATCGCCTGGCCGATCGTCCCGCGGGTGTGCAGCGCCTCCCGCAGGCTCGCGACCTCAGCACTGAGCCGGCCGTGACTGTCGACCAGCTCGAGGAAGGCGTCCATGGTCTCGAGCCGCCGACGTGAGGCCTGAGCACGCAGGTCCCCCTGTGCCAGGACCTCCCGGTACTGGGCCAGGCTCTCCACCAGACTCTCTTCGGCCAGCGTCAGGTCGTGCCCCCTCACGCTGGCCCCGATGACCTCGTCCCCGGCGGTCACCGGCGAGCTGACGATCAGCCAACGCTTCTCCACGAACTTCCCCGGGCGCTTGGGGTCGGCGATGTCGTAGCGCATGGGTGGCAGGTACTGGCTCTGCCGGGTGCGCATGGCCTGCTCGATGGAGGCCGCGAGGGTGCGGGTGGGCTGGTCCTCCGGACATTCCGGGTTGTCCGGAAACGCCTCGAAGAGGCCGACCGTGATCAGCTCCTCCTCGTCCCGTTGCGTCACGGCGGCGTAGGTCGGCGTCGCCGCACGGATGACGAAGGCAGCGTCCACGAGCACGATGGCCGAGGTCTGGCTCAGGAAGACCGGGTCCCGACGCCGGCTCTCCAGCGCAGCCGTCCTCGAGGAGGGGCCCCGGGGTTGTTCTGCGGTCATGTCCGCAGTGTGCCCATGAGGCTTCGCCACGCAAGTACCGCCTCCACCTCGGCTCGGCGGTCGCGACGCCCCCGCCGGTGCCGCGTCACGCTAGAGGGTGACGGCCGTCTCAAGCATCAGGGCGTGGACGAACGCCTGTGGCAGGTTGCCGCGCAGCTGCCTCTGCTCCACGTCGTACTCCTCGGCGAACAGCCCGGGCGAGCCGCACGCTGCACGGGTGCGCTCGAACCAGCGGAACGCCGCGACCTCGTTGCCCTGCTGCCGCTCGGCCATCGCCATCAGGAAACCGCACAGCAGGAAGGCGCCCTCCTCCTCGCCGAGCGGCTGATCCCCCGCCCGGAACCGGTAGACGTAGCCCTCCCGCACCAGCTCGCGCCGGACCTGCTCGACGGTGGCGAGGGTGCGGGGGTCGTCGGCGGCGGGGGCGCCACGCAGTGGAGGCAGCAGGAGCGAGGCGTCGACACCGGGATGGGTCGGGCTGCGCCGCCAGTGCCCGGACGGGTCGAGGCAGCGCGTCGTGGTCTCGGCCAGGACGGTCTCGGCGAGGTCCAGCACCGGCCCGGCCTCCCGGGCCGTCAGCTGCCCGGCCACGGCGTGCAGCCCGGCGACCGCTGCCAGCCGCGACTGGGTCCACCAGTGGTCGTGCAGCTCCCAGATCCCGGCGTCCGGGCGCAGCCAGGCGCGGGCGACGACGTCGACGCCGAGCCGCATGGCACGCCGACCGTCGCGGTCGAGACGGTCCAGCGCCGCGGCCCGCGCCAGCAGCTGCAGCACCTCGCCGACAGCGTCGAGCTGGAACTGCTGGTTGACCCAGTTGCCGGCGACGTCCTGCCCGCCGGGGTAGCCCGGCAGGTGCAGGTCCCGCTCCTGCGGCACGGCGCTGCCGTCACCCCGGTATGCCGGTCGCAGCCGGTCCCCGTCGGCCAGCAACCGCGCGGTCACGAAGCCCACGGCGGTGTCGAACAGCTCCTCCAGCCCGGCCGCCGCGGCGGCGAGCCCGGCGTAGCACTGGTCGCGCACCCAGACGTAGCGGTAGTCGTAGTTGCGGTGCCGCTCGGCCCGCTCGGGCAGGCTCATCGTCGCGGCCGCCACCATCCCGCCGTCCCGACCGGTGAGCCCGTGCAGGACCGCCCACGACTGACGGGCGTCCCGCGGCGCCACGCTGTGGGTCAGGCCGGGCGCGGCCTCGCGCCAGGCGCGCTCGGTGCGCTCCCAGGCGGTCCCCGCCGCCACCACGGCGCCGAGCGGCCGGTCGCCGACCTCCAGCACCAGGTCGTGGTGGGACCCCGCGGGCAGGGTCAGGTCCATGGCGAGCCGACCGGCATCATCCACCCGGGCCTCTGCGCCCCCGGACCACCGCAGGTGCAGGCCGCCGGTGCACGCGGTCCAGGTGCCGTCGGGGTGGCGCCGCAGGTCGGTCATCGGCTGGCGCCCGAAGCCGGCGCGCAGGTCGAGCACCACCGCCACCCGCGCCGGCTCCGGGCCCGCCTCGACCCGGCGCAGGAGGACGGCGGTGTGCGGGTCGGCGGGCAGGGCCAGCGCCTCGCGGCACTGCACCACCCCCGCGTTCATGGTCACCCAGCGGCTGCGCCAGATGAGGCTGCCCGGCTCGTAGGAGCCGCCCCAGACGAACCGGTCCCGAGGCGTGACCCCGTAGACCCCGTCGCCGCCGATGAGGCTGGAGAGCACGGCATCGTCGTCCCAGCGTGGAACGCACCACCACACCACGTCGCCGCGGGGCCCGACCAGGGCACCGCGCTCGCCGTCGGCCACGAGGGCGTACTCGCGCAGCACGTGCGGTGGGTACGCCCTCGCCGGGGGCCCTCCCGGCGCGCGCACCGGGCCTGTCCTCACCGCCCGGCCCGGCCCTTCGAGGCCAGGACACCGGCGCCGGCGAGCAACGCCGCCCCCGCGCCCGCCAGCACGCCGTGGTGCTGGGAGGCCCACAGCTGCCAGCTGCGAGCGGTGGACTCCCGGTCGAAGATCCCGTGCGCCCCGAAGTCGTGGCCGGCGCGCCCGTCGGCGGGGTGCCACAGGTTGGCCGGCTGGTCCGGGTCCCGGGGCCGGTCGGTCTGCTGGGAGGAGAAGCCGGTGCGCGCCAGGTAGCGGTCCAGCAGGCCGGGCGCGAGCGCGTTGGCCGCCAGGGTCGCTGCCGTGCTGGCTCCCACCCAGTACTCGCGGCGCCCCGGGTGGTCCGCGGCATACAGGACCGCACGAGCGGCGACCTCCGGCTGGTAGATGGGCGGCACCGGCTGGGCGTGCCGGGGCAGCCGCGAGAGCACCCAGGAGAACTGCGGGGTGTTGACCGCCGGCATCTGCACCATCGTCACGTGCACACCACTGCGCTCGTGCAGCAGCTCGCACCGCAACGCCTCATGGAAGCCCTGAATCGCGTGCTTGGCCCCGCAGTAGGCCGTCTGAAGGGGTATGCCGCGGTAGGCCAGGGCCGAGCCGACCTGGACGATGGTGCCGCGGTCGCGCTCGCGCATGCGGCTCAGCGCCGCCATGGTGCCGTGGACGTAGCCCAGGTAGCTGACCTCGGTGACCCGGCGGTACTCCTCGGGCCGGATCTGGTGGAACGGCGCGAACACCGAGGTGAACGCGACGTTGACCCACGTGTCGATCGGCCCGAGCTCGCGCTCGACCCGTTGGGCCGCCTCCTCGACGGCGGCGAAGTCGGCCACGTCGAGGGCCAGGACCAGTGGCGTGCCACCAGCACGGGTCACCTCCTCGGCCGCCTCCTTCAAGCCGGTCTCGCCTCGCGCGACCAGGCCGACCCTGGCGCCGCGCTCGCCGTACATCCGCGCCACGGCCCGTCCGATGCCACCGCTGGCCCCTGTGACCACGACGACCTCTTGCTCACTCATTGGTCCTCCTCTCCTCCGGTGTCCCGCACGGCGCCACCCTTGTCGGCGGCGCTCAGGCGACCCGGTGCTCGTCGATGTCCCGCCACCGGACGGTGAGCCCGTGCCCGGGCGCGTCCGGGCGGGGTCGCACCCCACCGCCGGCGCGGTCCAGCGCCCCCTGCGTGTCCCCCGGAAGGTCGCCGGGCCGGTCGATGAGGTGGGTGCGTCGTGTTGCGTCCATGACGGTCCCGGAGGGGTGTCGGGTCGGGGTTGCCGGTTGGCGACCCCATACGAGCCCCGTACCCACCATCGATTGCGTTCACGCAACCTTTTTTGGGCTATGTGCTGCCCTCCTCACCCCGTCGATCGACGTGCTCGTGTCCCTCGGGCGCCGGGTCCAGCGGCCGCACGTGCGAGACCGGGCACGAGGGTGTGGCGCGGCCGGCGATGCTGAGGACCGGGACCGGGACCGGGGCCGGCGACGGTATCCGCGGCGGCCCCGTTTCGCGGGCGGCGCCACCGGGCACGGTCCACGGGTACGCACGCAGTCGGGTCGCGGCGCACGCGCCGCCCGACGCCTCACGTCCACGCAGTGAGAGAGGGGCATCGATGAGTCAGCAACCGAACCCGGTCGATCCGGGCGAGGACCCCGAGCCCGGGCGCGCCCCCAGCGAGCAGCCGGAGCACTCTCCGGAGGCTCCGGGAGAGCCCGGACCCCTGGGGGAGCCGGACCCGCACGCGCCCGGCGTCCCCAGCCGGGACTGAGCAGGCCTCGGCGCGCCGCGGCCGTGCAGGGGACTGTGCCCCGGCGGTTGCGACGGGCAGGGCTGGTTCCACACCAAACGGGGTACAGACACGGTGTCCCTACCTCCACAACAGGACGGATCTGCCGTGAAAACAGGACTGAACACCCTGGCTGACCGGGCCGCCGGTGCAGTGGAGAACGCCGCGTTCCTCGACCCGGTCGGGGCCGGCGTGGCCCGTCTGCTCTCCCCGCTTCGGCAGAACACCCTGGTCAGCGCACTGCTCGGCGGAGAACCGCTCGGCCACCCCGCACATCCCGCGATCGTCGTCCTCCCGCTGGGGTCGTGGATCTCGGCCTCGATCCTGGACGTGGTCGGCAACGACGAGCACCACGACGCGGCCCGGACACTGACCGGTGCCGGGGTCGTCCTCGCTGTGCCGGCGGCGCTGACCGGTGCCCACGACTGGCTGCCCACGAGCGGGAGCCGGCAGCGGGTGGGCGTCGCTCACTGGGCCCTCAACACCGCCTCGCTGGTGTGCTTCTCGACGAGCTGGCTGGCCCGCACGCGAGGGCGCCGCAGCGCCGGCATGCGGTGGAGTCTGGCCGGCCTCGGGCTGTCTGCCGTCTCGGCCTGGCTGGGTGGCCACCTCGCCTACAACCAGGGCGTCGGCGTGCGCCGCAGCAACGCGCCAGCGGCGGAGGAGTCCGTGGAGACCCCGCCGGCGGACCTCGTGGACGTGCTCGTAGGGCAACATCGCGCACTCAGCGAGCTGATGCGCCACGTGGCGAGCGCTCACGGCGAGGAGCGCGCCCGAGGGTTCCTCCAGCTGCGCCGCGACCTGGCGGCACACGAGGCCGCAGAGCAGGCCATCGTGCACCGGCTCACAAGGCAGGACCTGCCCGGGGGCGAGGCGAT
Organism: Oryzihumus sp.; assembly: GCF_036391795.1. Taxonomy (GTDB): domain Bacteria; phylum Actinomycetota; class Actinomycetes; order Actinomycetales; family Dermatophilaceae; genus Oryzihumus. The sequence goes on along the minus strand of NZ_DASVZH010000095.1, from coordinate 2,861 downwards.
CGCCACCGCACGGGAGGACGAGGAGTCCAAGGCGGCCGCGGCGCTGACCGAGCTGGAGCAGTTCGACCCTGACTCTGACGACTTCGAGCAGCGCTTCGGCCAGCTGCGCCACGACGTCGAGGCCCACGCGGAGCACGAGGAGACCGAGGAGCTCGCCCGGCTGCAGCGCGACCGGGGACGCGACGGCCTGGTCCCGGTGGGCGACACCGTGCGTGCCGCCCAGGCGGCGGCCCTGCGGCGGCTGGTCGAGGACGGGATCACGTCTTTCCCCGCCATGGTGGAGGTGGCGCGCGACGCCGTGCGGTCGACCCCCCAGGCCTGACGAGTCAGGGGCAGGAAACATCCCGGCGCGGTGACGTCACTCGCACGATGTCCCCGTCCGTGATGAGGCCGTGAATGCATCAGCGCCCACGGCGACGCCGGTGGGGCGCGACGGTGGCGACCTCGGCTACGCCTGGCGCAGGCCGAGGGTGTTGCCGTCGGGATCGTGGAACCAGGCGCCGCGGGACGGGCCGAGCTGGGCGATGTGCCCGGTGGTCGTCAGCGGCCCCTCGGTGTAGTCGACGAACTCCACCCCCTTGGTCTCGAGGTCCTTGACGACCGCCTCGATGTCGGAGACCTCGAAGTGGGCCAGGGTGTGCTCGGTGGTGACCGGCGGCCGCTTGAAGAGGGAGACCTCGCTGACGTCGCCGCACCGCAGTCGCACCCCGACCGGCGTCTCCCACAGGAACGTCAGGCCAAGGACGTCGGCGTAGAACGCCTTGGCCCGTTCCAGGTCCGTCACCGGCAGGGTCGCCACCACCATCGTCGCGCCGATCATCGTCAGCCTCCTTCGAGATCCCGGCACCGACCGCCGGACGTGCGGCCTGGGGCAACCATGGGCCGGGCGGCCCGTGGTCACATCGAGCGAAGGGACGAGCGAGGGATGACAGAAGGCCCGGACCTCAGGGGCCGGGCCTTCTGTCGTTGACGCGCTCGGTGGGGTGCCCACAAGGGGGGGCTGACCGGCGACGGCGTGGACGCGTTCCTGCCTCCCACCCGCGCCAACTCGTGGTCCGTCACGTTTCTCGTGACGACGTCGGCATACTCCGCGGCCGGCTCACCATCCGGCGCGTGCCGGTGTTGGCCGATGAGCGGTCACGTCGTGTAGGGGTCGAGTGTCGGCCACCGATCGACCGCCCACGCGAGCCAGGTCGACCATCCAGGCGGCGGGCAGGGGAGGTCCTCGCCCGCGAGCTCGGCGGCATCGGGTGCCTGGAACTGGTTACGCCACGAGACAACGTCAGCCTCGGGCATCGGGAAGGTCTCGTGGGGCGTCGTCGCCTGACGGTGCGCGATACGGGCCAGCTGGACGTCCAGTTCGACGGGCAGGTAGACCACCTGGCACGGCACCCCGGCCTCGTCCGCCAGCCAGCGCAGTGCTGACCGCTCGTCTCGGCCCCAAAGCCCGAAATCGAGGACCACGCTGGTCCCCAGGCGCAGCGTGCGCAGCGCCACCGTGATCAGCCGGCCTTCCAGGCTGTCGCGCTTGCCGTCGGCCGTCAGCGACTTGCCGAACAGCGGAAGGTGCCACTCGTCCGGAGTCAGCCGCAGCGCACCGTGCGACTTGGCCAGCTCTCGGGCCAACGTCGTCTTGCCGGCGCCGGGAAGCCCGACGATCAGGAACAGCGTGGTGGTTGCAGGTCCGACGCGAGGCTGGGTCGGGTCTGCGTGCTGATTTCCGTGCATGCGGTGTGGCTCCTGAGGGACGGCAGGGCCAGGCAACTCGGTTCGGTCGCCCGGCAAGAAGCCGACGGCGTGGTACGGAGGAAGTTGACTCGAGACTGTCCCAGCGCTGTCAGCAAGAACGGCCGGAACCTGTCACGGCCACACCAGCACCCATGTGCACAACTGTACCGATGGCTGGACCTCACTCGCGTGCCAGAACGTCCGCCGATACCGCATTCCATGAGGTTCGTGACCTCACGGGTTTTGGTGGTCATGACGGGGTGCTGTCCAGCCGTGGGCGGCTGCTGCCAGCCACGCCTGCCGGACCATGCGGACCTGCACCTCGAGGGACACGTCGGTGACATCCAGCTGCGCGTCGGCCGGCGGCGGGTTCTCCTCGTCCTGAGCGTGCAGCATCGCGAACTGCGCGTCTGTCAGGTACACGGGCCTTGTACCCGCCCGGCGCCGTACCTCCTCGGGCGCGGCGACCAGGTGCATCGCCACGACCCCCGGAAGGAGCTCGCGGTACAGCGCCAGCGTGCTCGGGGTGACGACGTCGGTGACCACGACCGCAACACCGGCCGCGGTGAACTCCCGGGCCAGGGCGCACGCGTTGCGCACCCCCAGGACCTGCTGGCGCAGTCCTTCCTCGCCCTCCCACGGCGCCGCGGCGCCGCTGCGAACGAGCTGCCGCACGTCATCGACCTCAATGACCGCACACCTCGGCAGCGAGGCGGCAAGCCCACTGGCAGTGGCACTCTTGCCCACCGCGGGGCCTCCGGCGAGCACCAGCACCGGCAGCACGGTCGAGTTCACAGATGACCCCTCGTCAAACGACATCGCGGCCCATGGTGCCGCACACCCCAGCCTGGGTCGGTCGGAATAGCGCCGCGTGCCGGCGGACAAACCCGTTGACCGGACGGCGAGACTGCCACCTGCCCGACCACGCCAGCGTCGCCGTCCTGCGCCGCAACGACTCGTCCGAGTCGCCGCCCTGGGCACCTACGAGCGGTGTCACCTGCCGGTGGACGGAGGGCCACCCAGCAACCCGTGAGGCGCCCGTACGCCGCCGAACCCACCGCGGCCCTCGAGCACCCGTTCGCGGGGCCGTTCTCATGCGTGCCCACGAGCCTTTGGAGCCGCCGGGTGCCGAA
>NZ_DASVZH010000094.1:0-5595 GCF_036391795.1 Oryzihumus sp. | reverse complement strand
GTGGCGCCCGTGGGCGCTCACCGGCGGCGCGCTGCTGGCGGTGGCCCTGCTGGGGGTCTCCGGCGCCTGGGCCGCGACCCGGCACACCGACCGCCCGGGGCCGGTGGTCGGCGGGGTGGTGATGGACCGGCGGGCCTCGGTCCGAGCCCCGCGCGAGCGGTGGCAGCAGCTGGCCGACCGCCGGGCTGCGGCGTGGACGGCGCGCGACCCGGCCGCGCTCGGTGCGGTGGACGCACCCGGGTCACCGGCCCTGCAGACCGACGTCACCCGGGTCAGCACGCTGCTGTCGCGGCAGGCGACCTACCGGGGGCTGCGGCTCACGGTGCGCGACGCGTCGGGGACCGTGGCCGGCACCACGGCGACGCTGCGGGCGCGCGTCGACACCGCGGCCTACGTCGTGGTCGAGTCCGGGGGAGCGACCCGGTCCATGCCCGCGGGCCCCGGCCCCCCGCTGACGTTCACGCTGGCCTGGACGGCGCAGGGCTGGCGCATCCGCAGCTACCGCTGAGGGTGGGCTCGCTGGTCCGGGCGCTGTCCCGTGCGCGGGTCAGGCGGCGAGACCGGCCTCGTCGACGAGCCAGGCAGCGGCCTGCTCGAGCGTGTCGTGCTCGAACGAGAAGCCCGAGGCGGTGAGGGCGCTCGGCATCACCCGCGCGCTGCCGAGGACGTCGTCGGCGAACTCGCCGAGCACGGCCTTGAGCGCGAACCCAGGGGCCGGCACCAGGGAGGGCCGGTGCAGCTGGGTGGCGACCGCACGGGCGACGTCGGCCTGGTGGGCCGGGGCCGGACCGACGAGGTTGACCGGGCCGGTGACGTCATCCCGGTCGATGAGGTGGACGTAGCCGCGGACGACGTCACGCAGCGTGATCCAGCTCCAGTACTGCCGGCCCGACCCGAGCGGGCCGAGCAGGCCCAGCCGGCCGAGGGTGAGGAGCCGTTCGAACGCCCCGCCCTCGGGCGCCATGACCAGGCCGGTGCGGGCCATCGCCACGGGCAGCCCGGCGTCGGCCGCGGGCTTGGTGGCCGACTCCCAGGCGCGCACCACGTCGGCGAGGAAGCCCTGGCCCGGCTCGCTGTCCTCGGTGAGGACCTCGTCGCCGCGGTCGGAGCCGTAGATCCCGATCGCCGAGGCGTTGACCAGCCGCACCGGCTCGCCGAGGTCGGCCAGGGCCGAGGCGATGGTGTGGGTGCTGTCGACGCGGGAGGCGAAGATCTCCTGCTTGTAGGCCGGGGTCCACCGCTTGCCGCCGACGTTGGCGCCGGCGAGGTTGACCACCGCGGTCACCCCCGACAGCGCCGCCGGGTCGAGCGTGCGGTGCCGGGGGTCCCAGCCGATCTCGGAGGCGGTGTGCGGCTCGCGGCGCACGACGTGGAGCACCTCGTCGCCGCGGCCGCTCAGGAACGCCGACAGCGCGCCGCCGACCAGGCCGGAGGCTCCGGTGATGGCGACGCGCTGCGGCATCGTGTCGTCCCCGCTCAGAGGCCGAGGGACGCCTCGAAGGCGCCCTCCTCGAGCCGCTGCTTCATCGTCGACAGGAAGCGCGCTGCGTCGGCGCCGTCGACGATCCGGTGGTCGTAGGACAGGGCGAGGTACATCATCGAGCGGATCGCGATGGTCTCGCCGCCGTCCGCGTCGGTCACCACGACCGGGCGCTTGACGACCGCGCCGGTGCCGAGGATGGCCACCTGCGGCTGGTTGATGATCGGCGTGTCGAACAGCGCACCCCGGCTGCCGGTGTTGGTCAGCGTGAACGTCCCGCCACCGAGCTCGTCGGGGGTGATCTTGTTGGTGCGGGTGCGCTCGGCGAGGTCGGCGATGCCCCGGGCCAGGCCGGCGATGTTGAGGTCGCCGGCGTTCTTGATCACCGGCACGAGCAGGCCACGCTCGGTGTCGACGGCGATGCCGAGGTTCTCCTGGCCGTGGTAGGTGATCTGGTCGCCCTCGACGCTGGCGTTGACGTTGGGGTGGGCCTTGAGGGCCTCGACCGCGGCCAGCGCCAGGAACGGCAGGTAGCTGAGCTTGACGCCCTCGCGGCGCTCGAACTCGCTCTTGGCCTTGCCGCGCAGGCGCGCGATCTTGGTGACGTCGACCTCGACGACCGTGGTCAGCTGGGCCGAGACCTGCAGCGACTCGACCATGCGCTGGGCGATGACCTTGCGCAGGCGGCTCATCTTCTCGGTGGTGCCGCGCTTGGGCGAGACCGCCGGGGCGCCAGGGGCGCTCGCGGCCGGTGCGCTCGGAGACGCGGCGGGAGCGGCTGCCGGGGCGGGGGCCTTGGCCTTCTCCGCGGCGTCGAGGACGTCCTGCTTGCGGATGCGGCCGCCGACGCCGGTGCCCTTGAGCGAGCCGAGGTCGACATTGTTCTCCGCGGCCAGCTTGCGCACCAGCGGGGTGACGTATGCCGAGGCGTCCGTCTCGCTGCCGACCTTGGCCGCGGGCGCGGCCAGGGCAGCGGGAGCCGGGGCAGCCTGCGGCGCGGGAGCGGCCTGCGGGGTCGAAGCGGCCTGCGGGGCCGGGGCAGCCTGCGGGGCCGGAGCCGCCGGGGCCTCCTGCTTCGGAGCCTCCTGCTGGGGGGCCTCCTGGTGGGGGGCCTCCTGGGCCGGCGCGGCAGCGGCCTCGCCGCCGACGATGGCCAGGTCGGCGCCGACCGGCACCGTGTCGTCCTCGCTGACGAGGATCTTGGTGAGCGTGCCGGCGACCGGCGAGGGGATCTCGGTGTCGACCTTGTCGGTGGAGACCTCGAGCAGCGGCTCGTCGACCTCGACCTGGTCGCCCTCGGCCTTGAGCCAGCGGGTCACGGTGCCCTCGGTGACCGACTCGCCCAGCGCCGGCATGGTCACGGTGGTGCCGCCGGAGACCTCGCCGCCACCGGAGGCGGGCTGTGCGGACTGCGCCGGGGCCGCCTGCTCGGGGGCTGCCTCCTGCGGCGCCGCCTCGGAGACCGGCTGCTCGGCGGCCTGCTCCTGGGCCGGCTCGGCCGGAGCCTGCTCGGCGGGTGCCTGCTCGGCCGATGCCTGCTCGGTCGGGGCGGCGGCACCATCACCGATGACAGCCAGGTCGGCGCCGACCGGCACCGTGTCGTCCTCGCTGACGAGGATCTCCTGCAGCGTGCCGGCGACCGGCGAGGGGATCTCGGTGTCGACCTTGTCGGTCGAGACCTCGAGCAGCGGCTCGTCGACCTCGACGGTGTCGCCGACGTTCTTCAGCCAGCGCGTCACGGTGCCTTCGGTGACGGACTCACCAAGGGCCGGCATGGTCACGCGTTCGGACATGTGTGGTGTCTCCTCGTTCTGCGGTGGCTGTCAGGCGTGGGCGTGCAGCGGCTTGCCGGCAAGAGCCAGGTGGGCCTCGCCGAGCGCCTCGTTCTGGGTGGGGTGGGCGTGGATGAGCCCGGCGACGTCGGAGGGCAGCGCCTCCCAGTTGTAGATGAGCTGCGCCTCGCCGACCTGCTCGCCCATGCGGGCGCCGATCATGTGGACCCCGACGACCGGGCCGTCCTTCTCGCGGACGAGCTTGACGAAACCCTGGGTCTGCAGGATCTGGCTCTTGCCGTTGCCGCCGAGGTTGTACTCGAGGGTCTCGACCTCGGCGTACTTCTCGCGGGCCTGGGCCTCGGTGAGGCCCACGGAGGCGATCTCCGGGTCGCAGTAGGTGACGCGCGGGATACCCATCTCGTCGATGACCGCGGGGCTCAGGCCGGCGATCTCCTCGGCGACGAAGATGCCCTGGGCGAAGCCGCGGTGGGCCAGCTGCAGGCCGGGCACGATGTCGCCGACGGCGTAGACGCCCTCGACGTTGGTGCGCAGGCGCTCGTCGGCGAGGACGAAGCCGCGCTCCATGGCGATGCCCTGCTCCTCGTAGCCCATGCCGCTGGCGTTGGGGCCGCGGCCGACGGCGACGAGCAGCAGGTCGGCCTCGATGCTCTCGCCCGACTCGAGCGAGACCGTGACGGTGTCGCCGGACTGGGTGGCGCCGGCGAACTTCACGCCGGTCTTGAACGCGATCTTGCGCTTGCGGAAGGCGCGCTCGAGCTGCTTGGACACGGCCTCGTCCTCGGCGGCGACCAGCCGCGACAGGGCCTCGACGATGGTGACCTCGGCACCGAAGGAGCGGAACACGGAGGCGAACTCGACGCCGATGACGCCGCCGCCGAGCACGACCACGCGGCTCGGGACGTCGTCGAGGAAGAGCGCCTGGTCGCTGGTCATGATGCGACCGCCGATCTCCAGGCCGGGCAGCGTCTTCGCGTAGGAGCCGGTCGCCAGGACGACGTGCTTGCCGACCAGGGTGCGCCCGCCGGCCTCGACGGTGTTCGTGGCGACGAGGCGCCCCTCGGCCTCGACCAGCTCGACCTTGCGGGACTTCACCAGCCCCTGCAGGCCCTTGTAGAGCCGGCTGATGACGCCGTCCTTGTAGGCGTGGACGCCCTTCATGTCGACCGACTCGAACGTGGTCTTGACGCCGAACTGCTCACCCTCGCGGGCGGTGTCGGCGACCTCGGCGGCGTGCAGCAGCGCCTTGGTGGGGATGCAGCCCATGTGCAGGCAGGTGCCGCCGAGCTTGCCCTTCTCCACCAGGGCCACCGACAGGCCCAGCTCCGCGGCCCGGAGCGCGCAGGCGTAGCCGCCGCTGCCGCCGCCGAGGATGACGATGTCGAAGTTCTCGGCACCTGCCGACATATCGCTGACGCTCCCTTGCGTTCGGCGCTGACTCTGTCCTGCCCCCGGAGCCCGTCACGCGGCATACCGGCGGCGGCGGGGACGTCAGGGTGCATCTTGTCACTTCTTCACCCGGGAGTCTCACGCAGGTATGCCGCGTGCCAGGTGGCGTGGCGCGCGTCGCCGCGGCTGCTCAGCTCCTGCGCGCCAGCTCGCGCAGGACACCGCAGCCGTCGACCGACCCCAGGGCCACCGCCGCGGAGTCGCCCATCCACTGGACCTTGTCCGCGCCGTCCTCGCCGGACCGGTCGCCGTCGACGCACCACGAGGCGTAGGACTCGGCGAAGTCCTCCTCCGGGGAGGTGACCGCGTAGGGGGTGACGAACTCGCGGCGGTGCTTGTCGTAGAAGGCATCCAGCCGCGACAGGCGGGTGGGCTCCGACGCCACCGCGTCGATCCGGGCCCACTCCCGGAACAGCGGCATCGTCCACGTGTCGTCGAGGAAGGTCAGGAGCATGCTCGAGGTGTTCAGGCAGCCGGTGAACGTCAGGTAGGTGGGGCACTCGTCGTCGGTGTAGCTGTAGGCGACCTGGTCGGGCCCGAGGCTGAGCAGGTGGGCGATCTCGTGCGCGATCGTCAGCAGGAGCTCGTGCGGGTCGGTGTCGTCCACGCGCAGGGCGAGCCGCCAGCGCGCGTGGTCGTGCGCCGAGGGCTCGACCTCCCCGAGCAGCTCGCCCGCCTGGTTGCTGTCGTGGCCCTCGAAGATGACCAGCTCGGTGATCTGAGTGCGCAGGTCCTTCGGGACCGCGACGGCGATGGTGTCCCAGAGCAGCTGGTCGCACTGGCGCACGTCGGGCAGCCCGTCGGCCGGGGTCAGACCTCCCGCGTAGACGGTGTAGGCGCGCCGGATGCGCAGGCGGGCGCCCAGCGTCGTGA
>NZ_DASVZH010000093.1:0-2104 GCF_036391795.1 Oryzihumus sp. | reverse complement strand
GGGTTCGCATCGGCGAGCAGGGGGCCGAAGAGGGGTGCGTTCGCGTCCAGGGTGTCGAAGACGAAGGGGACTTCCAGGGCGTGCACGGCGCCCAGGCCAGGCGCGGGCCAGGCGAACTCGTACATGTAGGTCCCAGCGTCGGTGCCGGCGGCCGCTGCGGCACTGGCGTGCGCGTCGGCCAGGCGGATGGACGGGATGCGGACCCACCAGTCGGTCTGCACGTCCGCGAGCAGCTCACCAGGGCTCGCATCCGGGTACCTGGCCCGGTACTCGGCGAGTGCCTCCTGCCCCTGCAAGCCGTAGGCGGCCAGTGCCCAGGATCCGTACGTCGTGACGGGACCGGTCAGGGCCTCGTCGGTGATCTGGCCAATCTCGCCGGTAATGGCGCGGAACAGCCGCCAGTCGTCGGCGTTCGTCCCGGTGATCAGGTCCACGTCGGCGCTGGCACCAGCCGCGACGCGCTCGATCGGGGGACCGGGAATGACGTCACCGTCGATCACCGGCTGCCACGGCATCATGGTGCCCAGTACCTCCTCGCCCCATCGGTCCGGGTCCGGGTGGGCGAGCAGGTCCGCCTTCAGGTCCGTCTCGGCAGCGAGCATCCGCTCTACCGGCACGGCCGCGAGGGCATCAAGCACCGGCGCGACACCCAGCTTCGCGGCCAGTTCCCGCCCGATCCGCTCGGCCGACCGTGCCGAGGTCACCGGGTGGGCCGCGCCGCTCTCGGTGATCGCCCGCCGGAACAGGCCCTCGGCGCGGGGCATGGACAGCAGCATCCCGATGCTCATCGCGCCCGCCGACTCGCCGAACACGGTCACGTTCGCGGGATCGCCGCCGAAGGCCGCGATGTTCTCCTGCACCCACTCCAGCGCCGCGACCTGGTCGAGCAGGCCGAGGTTGGCAGTGCCGGGAGGGCTGCCGTGGCCGAGGTACACGAACCCGTCGGCGCCGACCCGCCAGTTGATCACCACGCAGACCACGCCGTCGCGGGCGAAACGGCTGCCGTCGTATGCCTTCGTAGCCCCGATCTCGAACTGGCCTCCCTGAATCCAGACCATCACCGGCAGGCCGGAGGTGCCAGGGTCAGGCGTCCAGATGTTGAGATTCAGGCAGTCCTCGCCGGCCACGTCGGTATCCCACCCGCCTCCTGCTGCCTGCGGCGGAGCGACCTGGGGAGGCGACGGCCCGAACTTGGTCGCATCGCGGACGCCGTCCCAGCGTTCGGGCCGCAGCGGCGGCCGGAGCCGGTTCGCGCCAAAGGGTGGTGCCGCGTACGGGACCCCGAGTGCCACGTACGCGCCGTCAGCGGTGAAGCCGCGAACCTTGCCAGACGAGGTAGCAATCACAGTGTCCACCTGCTCCACTCTGGCTGCTTCTGTAACGCTCTCCTAGAGGCGGAAGTCCCTGGGAGGGTGGCGCCCCCAAGGCCGCAGCCGGGCCGTGACCTGGCGAACCTCCCGAGATCCCAGTTGCTCAGTCCCGGGCGACGGCCAGTCTCAGGGTTCGAGCTCGACTGCGTCGCCCACTACGACTCTGCCCGGTTCCACGGTCGATCCATAGACCCCGAGCCTGGCGTCGCGTTCCCGCACAATGGCACGCAGAATCGCCGGGTCCCGGTGCAGCGTCACCGGGTCTACGGTGACCACCACGCACCGCCTGTCGCGCACGTCCACCCGCATCCGCAGCCCGCCAATGCGCAGTACCCGGCCGACCCACGCATCCTCGGGGAAGTCGCGCCCGCAAGCATCCACGAGGAAGTTGGGCCGGAACCGCGCGACCGCCAGGTCGGTGCCGGTCAGCCGGCCGAGGCTGCTCAGGGTCTGAGACGTCAGCAGCGACAGGGGCATCGTGTCGAAGACCCCGCGGTCCTGCTTGATGACGCGCACGCCCGGCCCGAGCTCCGCAGCGAGCGCTGGGTCCGCAACGTCGAACTCGCAGCCGTAAGGCGTGCGCACCATCGTCATGGAGGCGTTGGGCCGGTCCGGCTCTGCGAAGCGAGGCCGGTAGTGAGCCATCTCGGGCCGTTCCCGGATCGTCAGCCACGGAAAGCCGCTGCGCACCTGCCCGTCGCGGACGAATGCCCAACGGCGATCGCCCGCGACGC
>NZ_DASVZH010000092.1:0-4074 GCF_036391795.1 Oryzihumus sp. | reverse complement strand
CCGGCTGTGCCATCGGCGCGGTCGTCGCCGGCGTGGCCCGGGTCAGCTCGGGCGCGCGCGACGGCGCCGCGCGGGTCGCCCTGGTCGTCCTGGCCTTCCTCGGCCTCGTCAACGTGCTCGGCGTCCTGCTGGAGTGGCCGGGCTTCGCCGTGGCCGCTGTCGTCGCCGGCCTGGCGCCGATGGTGGTGCGGATGCTGCCCTCCCTGGGTCTGGACGTGCCCGACGAGCAGCTGGTCGACACCGATCGCCTCTCCACCACCATCTGGTCGGTCCGCGAGCCCACCCGTCGGCGCCGGCGCCGGATCCGCGTGCCCGAGCTGCAGCAGCGATTCCGCCAGGCCCGCGACGTGGTCGCGGCCGGCACCCTGTGGGGCGCCTCCCTCGCCCCCGTGACGCTGGCCGTCCTGCTGGCCACTCCGGGCCGGTCGGGCGTGTCCCGCTGGGGCGCGGTGGCGCTGTGCACCCTGACCGTGATGGGCCTGGGCTACCAGTCACGCACCGTGCGCGACCGGCTCCCCCGCTTCGCGCTCCTCGGCGCGGCCGCCGTGGTCCTCGCCGAGGGGCTGTATGCCGTGGGCCAGGTCGCCGGCCCCGCCGCGGCCGGTGCGGTGGTCGCCGTGGTCCTCGTCCTGGCCCTGGCCTCCCTCGCCGGGTCCCTGGCTCTCACCCGAGGCTGGACGTCCCCCCGCCTGTCCCGTCTGGCCGATGCCCTCGAGGGCCTGGCCGTCGTCTGTGCCCTGCCGGCCGCCCTCGTGGCCGGCGACGTCCTCGAGATCCTCCGACGCACCACCTCCGGTTAGGAGCCCTCCCGTGACCGAGTCGAGCACCTGGCTGCCCACCGACGAGCCGTCCTCCGAGAGGCCGGACGGCAGCGGGATGAGGCTGCGCTACCGGCTGGCGCTGGTCCTGGCGTTCCACCTCGTCGTGCTCGCCTCCGCGTGGTGGGCCCTCAGCCCCGACCTGGGCAGCCGGGCGGCAGACCCCGGCGGCATCCCCCTGGTGGGGGTCCTGGTCGCGTGGGCGGTGTTCCTCCCGATCACCCTGCAGGTGCCCTCGCGTGTCCGGCTCGGCGCCGCCGTCGGAGCCTTCATCGTCTGCCTGGCGGCCGTGTGGATGCTCGTCCCCACCATCGAGGGCGTCTACGCCCACACCGTGATGACCAAGGTCGACGGCGCCACCGCGGAGAAGGTCGTCATGCTCGACAACGAGATGCAGCGCGTGGACTACCGCCTCCCCGACGGGAAGGTCGTGCAGGGCTACTACATCGAGCAGATCGTGGACCGCCGGGCCCGCCGCGCCTACGAGTTCAACCACCCGTCCCTGCCCGGGCTGCGCACCGGCCCGTTCGACTCCATCACCCAGGGTCAGAAGCTCTCGGTCCTCTACGACCCGACGGGGCACGCCTACGCCCGCAACGCCGACGCGAACGGCAGCCAGACCACGTCGATGGTCCGACTCGTGCTCGTCGGCGCCGCGTGGGTGGTCGTCGAGCTGACCTGTCTGCTCGCGCTCGTCCGCCGCCGCAGCCTCGCGCAGCGTCTGGGCAAGGAGGCCGACGCCGAGGCCGCGGGTCAGCCGGAGGCCTGAGCCGGCGCGGTCACGCCCCTGCGCCGGCTCAGACCTCCGGACGGCTGACCGGCAGGGCCCGCAGCTGCTCGACGAGGGCGCGCAGCTCGGCCTGGTCCTGGCGGACCACCCCGAAGAGTGCGCCGGTCTCGTCCTCCTCGCCGTCCTTGGGCTCGGCCTCCTGCAGCTGCGCCAGGCTGTGGGCCTGCCGGGCGGCGTGCGCCCGCAGGCGCTCGGCCTCGACGGAGTCGTCCTCACCGCGGACCACGGCGGACACGCTGGTCTGGTTGAGGTCGATCCGTCGCTGGAGCCTGGCCCAGTCGGGCCCGAGCTCTCCGCGCCGGGCCTGCCCGGCGCGGTCCTCGTCCGCGGCCCGCATCTGCTCGCGCAGCTGCTCGAGGTCCTCGCCGAGGCCGCGGTTGAGGGCGTGGATCTCGCCGATGAGGCCGTGGATCTGCGCAAGCGCCTCCCGGGCCTCCGCGAGGCCCCGGTCGGCCGCGCCGCCGTCGCCGGCCATCACGCGAACGCCTTCCCGGCCGCGTCGTCGGCCTCGTCGGCGGCCACCAGGTGCATGCTGGCCGAGAAGCCCTTCAGCGCCACGGTGATCCCCTTCAGCACGGCATTGATCGTCTCGATCGCCGACGCCACCTTGTGGAGGATGACGAGGTACCTCTTCAGGAGCTCGTAGCCACGGTGGATCTTGTCCCAGAAGGACTTGATGTGCACGGCGACGTCCGCGGCACCCGCCAGCCAGCCGATCACCGGGACCGTGGCCTCGACGGCCAGCCGCTCGACCAGGTCTCCGATGAAGGAGATCACCGTCGCGACGCCCTCGGCGGCGGCCTTGGCGGCGCCGACCATCGCGGAGGAGAGCTCGGAGAGGGTCCTGCACCCCTCGCCGTAGGTCGAGTAGCCCTCACTGAGCGAGGTCATCCGGGACCGGAAGGCGTCACCGGCCTCTCCCTGCCATGACTCGCGCGTCTGCTCCGGCAGGGCTGCGAAGTTCTTGCCGACGGCGGTGCAGGCCTCGCCTGCCTGGACCCACCCGCCCTGCGCGCGCTGCATCGCCGTCCAGTCGCCCACCAGGGGCTTGACCAGCTCCTCGACCGGACTGATGCCGAAGGCCTCCCGGATGAACCCGAGCAGGTGCCCGAGGATGAACCCGCTGTCCTCCTCGAGCTTCTCGGCGAAGTCCCTGGGGTCGGGGATGCCCGGCTCGATGAGCGCGGAGCGAGGGTCGATCGTCTCGGCGATGCTCACCAGGTGCCTCCCTTGTCGTTCGTGGCCCAGTTCACGCCGCCGGTGTTGGCGGGGCCGTCGGCCAGCCGCTGGGCGTCGGCCTGGCCGGCCCACGCCTCCTGGGCGTCACCGATCCCGGCGACGAGCTCGTGACCGTTCTTCCACAGCTCCTGGCCCTGGTGGACGAGCTCGACCGGTGCGCCGAGCTCCTGCGGCGCCCAGGCGCTGCCGGGCCGCCGGTTCTGGGTGATGTTGCCGCTCTGGTCCGCGGCCCCGGAGTAGGCGGTCCCGTCGGGCACGTGCGACGCGGCATACCGGCTTCCCCGGTGGTAGCCCTGGTCGAACCCGCTCTGCACGCGCGTCTCGTGCGAGTAGTCATCGCCCGTGCGATAGCCACCGGCGGGCGCAAGACCGGCACCGCCACCCTGGTCGTGGAGGCGGCGGTTGTAGCGGGCCGCCCGCCACTGGTCCAGCCGGTTGGGCTCGGGTGCGGTCTCGGGGTCGTTGATCGCCCAGGCATCCTTGCCGGACTCCCTGGTCAGCTCCCAGCCACCCTTGAGCGCCGCCTTCCCCCCGGCGGCCCATGCGGACTCGCCCTCGTCGTAGCCGTCGGCGCCGTAACGCGACAGCTTGGCGTAGCCCGGGGGCAGGGGCACGGTGTCGCGTGCCGGGCCCAGGGACTCGCCACCGACCGGCGGCTTGTAGGGCGCCACGGTGCGCCCCGCTGCCTTCTCCTTCTCGGCGAACCGGTCGAAGGCGGCCTTGTCCATGCGCAGGTAGGTGGACCTGGTCAGCCCGATCTTGGACGCGCAGTGCTCGGCGACCTGGCCGCCGTGGTCCAGACCCGTCTCGGCCTGGCTCAGGCAGCCGCTGTAGTGACCGTGCAGCAGGCTCATCAGCCCCCGGAACGCACCGGGCGCCGAGCACGTGCTGCTGACGTAGCCGCGGATCGCGGCCATGTGGCCCTGTTGCCGGTCGAAGAGCTGCTGGGCCAGGTCCATCTGGCCGATCTCGACGTCGAATCCCCCGCCACCCATGGGTGACTCCTCCCTGAGCTCACGAACAACCCCGTGGTATGCCGGGTGCGCCGGTCCGCAGGCCGGCGCACCGCAGCGGTCACTCCCAGACGGACGGGCTCGCGCCGGTCTCGTCGTCGTACCAGTTCTCCTCGTCCTCGTGGGTGAGGTAGTCCCGGTCGCGCTTGTGTCGTCCTTCGGCGCCGCCGCCGACGCCGCCGGCCTGGGCGGTGCCGCCGGTGCCCGCGGCTGC
>NZ_DASVZH010000091.1:0-29894 GCF_036391795.1 Oryzihumus sp. | reverse complement strand
CGGCGCCGGCGCCAGGCCACGGTGGCCGAGGCGGTGCGCCGCGGCGCGGCATACGCGGTCGAGGCGGTGGGCCGCTCGCTGGAGCAGGCCAGCCGCGAGCGGGCCACAGCCGAGCGGGAGCGCACGGAGCGGGACGCGGCCCTGGCGCAGGTGCGTCGCGAGATGGGCACCCTGGGCGACGAGCTGCGCGAGCTGACCGACTCGGTCCACCGTGACGAGGTGGCCCGGGCGCAGCAGCGGCTGCGGATCGAGACCCTGCAGACCAAGGCGGTCGAGGAGCTCGGCATCGACCCCGAGGTGCTCATCGAGGACTTCGGCCCGCACCAGCTGGTGCCGGTGGTCCCCGACCCCGACATGGACCAGGACGAGGCGGACGCGCTGCAGCCGCAGCCCTACGTCCGGGAGGTGCAGGCCAAGCGGCTGCGCTCGGCCGAGCGCAAGCTGGCCCAGCTCGGCCGGGTCAACCCGCTGGCCCTGGAGGAGTTCGCGGCGCTGGAGGAGCGGCACAAGTTCCTCACTGAGCAGCTCGAGGACCTCAAGAGCTCCAAGCGCGACCTGCTCGACATCGTCCGCGAGGTCGACGAGCGCGTCGAGCGGGTCTTCACCGAGGCCTACCACGACACCGCGGCGCAGTTCGAGCGCGTGTTCCAGCGGCTGTTCCCCGGTGGCGAGGGCCGGCTGGTGCTGACCGACCCGGCGAACATGCTCACCACGGGCATCGAGGTCGAGGCCCGCCCGCCGGGCAAGAAGATCAAGCGCCTCTCCCTGCTCTCCGGTGGCGAGCGCTCGCTGACCGCCGTGGCGCTGCTGGTGGCGATCTTCAAGGCGCGCCCCAGCCCCTTCTACATCATGGACGAGGTCGAGGCCGCCCTCGACGACACCAACCTCGGCCGGCTCATCACGCTGTTCGAGGAGCTGCGCGACTCCAGCCAGCTCATCGTCATCACGCACCAGAAGCGCACCATGGAGATCGCCGACGCGCTCTATGGCGTGACCATGCGAGGTGACGGCGTGACGACCGTGGTGTCCCAGCGGATCAGGGACGTCCAACCTGCCTGACCGCGCCCCTTCCGGCGCGTCAGGTGACACCCGTCACAGGGGCACCGGTGGATTTGTCGCGCCACATCAGGCCGGGGCATCGTGGACCCATGGTCGTCCTCATCGTCGGAATGCTGCTGTGCCTGGGTCTCGCTGTGGCAGTCGTCGGCGTGGTGGCCGTGCCGGCCCGCCGGCAGGGGCGCGACATCCTCACCGCCCGCGGCGAGGAGGTCGTGGCGCAGGTCAAGGAGGCGACCGGCACCGCCGTGGAGAAGGCCACCGAGGTCACCCAGGCCGCCGTGGAGAAGACCGGCGAAGCGCTCTCGAGCGCCAAGGACAAGGTCACCGACAGCACGTCCTCCAAGACGCCGGAGTGACGTTCGCGGTGCCGCACCGGCCCGCCGCCCAGCCGGCGCCGCCGAGGGGCCGGTCGCGAAGGTAAAGGTTTCTTCAAGAAACCACTGCTACCACTGCCGATGGTGGCCGGCGTCCGCCTAATGTCCGCAGGTGGTGCCCCGGGACCCCCGGGGCGTTTCGGCGGAGTCGAGAACACGGCTCCGCGCCACCAGGGGGGCAACGCCCCGCCGGGTCTCCCAGGAGGGGACATGCGGACCTCGCTGACCAAGCGACGCAAGATCATTTCCGGCACGCTCGGACTGGCCCTCGTGGCCGGCGCAGTCGGCGGCTACGCCGGACGCTACGAGCTGCGCGAGAAGTGGCTCGAGCACCAGTTCGAGGCGCGGCACTACAACGCCGCCGTGATGGAGAAGGCGCTCATGATCGCCGGCGGCAACCCCGCCGAGGCGCAGAACGAGTCCAAGGAAGCGTTCTCGATCGCCGACGAGTTCACCCAGGCGCGCACCGCGCCCTCGGGGATCGTGGCCCCCGGCGCCTACAGTGCCGCGTTCACCGCCCTGAGCTCCATGTCGCACACCGCCGGAAGCTGGCATGAGGTCACCAAGGTGCCCTACGACGCCGACGACCCGCGCTACCGCGACTGGTACTCCAACTCCTCCGGCGGCGCGGGGCACGTGACCGGCCGCGTCACCGGCCTGGCCGCCGACGCCCTGGGGCACGTCTATGCCGCGGGCGCCAACGGTGGCGTGTGGCGCTCGAGCACCGGCGGCGGGGCGTGGACCCCGATCGCCGACGCGCTGCCCTCGCTCAGCGGCGGCGACCTGCAGCTCGCCGGCGACGGCGCGCTCTGGTACGCCACCGGGGAGGCCAACACCGGCGGCACGTCCTACGTCGGCGCCGGCGTCTACCGCCTGGCGACGCCCGCCGCGGGCTCGTTCTCGCCGAGCGACCGCGTCGGCGGCAAGGAGCTGGAGTCGACCACGATCGGCCGCCTCCGCTGGGGCGGCGGCACGGTGTTCGCCGCCACGAACCGTGGCATCTGGTACCACGACGCCTCGAGCGCCTCCGGTGACTGGAAGCCGGCGTTCTATCCCAACCCGGACTGGATGCCGCAGATCACCGACGACGCCGGCACCGTCCTCGTCCCGGCCGGCTCGCAGTGGAAGGGGGACTCGGCCTCCGGCCCCACCAACGCGGCATACAAGAACATCGTCAACGACATCGCGGTCGACCCGAAGAACCCCAAGCACGTCGTGGCGGCCATCGGCTGGCGCTCGGGCGACACCTACAACGGGTTCTACGAGACGCAGGACTTCACCAAGGGCCCGTCGAGCTGGAAGAAGCTGTCGGTCGTCCTCGGCGGCATCAGCAACGGCTCGGACATCGGCTACACGACCTTCGCGTTCAGCAAGGACGGCTCCCGGCTCTACGCGATGGTTCAGGCGCCGAGCAAGATCAACTCCTCCAGCAGCCTGGCCGGCATCTACGTGTCCAAGACGGGCTCGCCGAACGGTCCGTGGAACCAGATCGCCACGTCGCAGCAGCTGCACAACTCCGGCTCCGCCCTGGACCGCAAGGGGTATGCCGTGGGCGTGCAGGCCTGGTACAACCAGTTCCTGCAGGTGGACCCGGCCAACCCCGACCACGTCTGGGCGGGCCTGGAGGAGGTCTTCGAGACCAAGGACGCCGGATCGCACTGGGCGGCCATCGCGCCGTACTGGAACTTCGGCTTCCCGTGCTGGGACATCAGTGACGCCAAGAACACCTGCCCGATGGCGCCGCACTCCGACCAGCACTCGGTCACGGTCGGCACGGCCGGCGGCAGCCCCGTGGTCTTCATCGGCAACGACGGCGGCATCTACCGGCGCCCGGTCAACGGCACCAACAACGCCAACGGCAACGGCACCGACTGGAAGTCCATGACCGAGGACGGGACCATGGACGCCCTGCAGTACTACTCGGTCTCGGTGGGCAAGGACACCACGAACGGTGGCGTCGTCGTCTCCGGCGGCCTGCAGGACAACGGCGTCTCCAACCTGTTCGCCGTCAAGCCCGACGGCACCAACGGCGACACCACCATGGGCTCCAACTTCGGTGGTGACGGCGGCGACGGTGCGGCCGACCCGGCCAACGGGTGCAACCAGCTGCAGGAGTACGTCAACCTCGACATCAAGATCACGAACAACTGCGCGCTCAACAAGGGCGCCCTCAGCGCGGACCAGGCGAGCTCGTGGAGCCTCAACCCGGGTGACCCCTCGCCGCGCTTCATCGCCCCGATCGCCGTGGACTCCCAGGACTCCAAGGGGTTCATCACCGGTGGCCGCTACGTCTACACCTCGGACAAGGGCTGGGGCATGCGCAGCGCCGACGAGTGGACCAAGGCGTTCGACCTCGGTGCCGGGCACTCGGCCACCGCGGTGGCGATGCACGGCGGCGTCGGCTACGTCACGTGGTGTGGCCCGTGCAACAACGCCGGGTTCACCCGTGGCCTGGCCACCAACGCCGGCGGTTCGTGGCACGCGGTGACGCTGCCGGACGCGGTCCCGAACCGGTTCCTCGCCGGCGTGGGTATCGACCCGACCAACACCCAGCACGCCTACGTCGCGGTCAACGGCTTCTCCCGCCGGTTCACCGAGGGCCCGGGTGCCGGGGTCGGCCACGTCTACGAGACGACCGACGGCGGCGCCACGTGGAGCGACATCTCCGCCAACCTGCCCGACGTGCCCGCCAGCTCGGTCAAGCAGCTGGCGAACGGCGGGCTGGTGCTCGGCACCGACCTGGCGACGTTCTACCGCGCGCCGGGGGCGACCGGCTGGTCCGTGCTCGGCACCGGGCTGCCCACCACCACGGTGATGGACGTCGAGGCCGGGCCGGACGGCAACGTCTACGTGGCCACCCACGGTCGCGGGATCTGGAGCATCGCCGCCCCGCAGTGACCCCTGCACCGGTATGCCGTGTCCCTCACCGTGAGGTGAGGGGCACGGCATACCTGCGTCCGGGGCCGCCCGCCCCGATGGCGCACGTCCGCGCGGGCGTCACACGCCCGCGGTTCTGGGACAATGGTGCGTTGTGAGCCAGACCCAGGAGATCCTCGCCCTCGTCGTCCTCATCGCCCTCGCCGGCGTCGGCCTGCTCGTCGGGCTGCTGCGCAGCCGCGGCGGCAAGGACAAGCAGCTGCCGCCGCAGGCGCCCAGCGCGCCCCCGGTCACGCGGGAGCCCTCCGTCGGTGATGAGTCCGCCCCGCCCCGGGACACGCCCAAGCGGACCGTCGAGTCGACGGCCGGCGTCGACCTGCTCGAGCCGCCCGTGGTCGAGCCGGCGCCGACCCCCACGGTCGAGACGCCCGCGCCCGTGGTCGGCCGGCTGCAGCGGCTGCGCGCCCGCCTGGCCCGCTCCAACTCGGCCATGGGGCAGGGCCTGCTCTTGCTGCTGTCCCGCGGCGGCCTGGACGAGCAGGCATGGGAGGACGTCGAGGACACCCTGCTGACCTCCGACCTCGGGGTCGAGGCCACCACCGAGCTGGTCGACTCGCTGCGCACGCGCGTCAAGGTCGAGGGCGCGACCGACGAGGCCACCGTGCGCGAGTGGCTGCGTGCCGACCTGCTGACCCTGGTCGACCCGGCGATGGACCGCGAGATCGCCTCCTCGCGGGTCGACGGGCGCCCGGCCGTGGTGATGGTCGTCGGCGTCAACGGCACCGGCAAGACCACCACCGTCGGCAAGCTCGCCCGCGTGCTCGTCGCCGAGGACAAGGACGTCGTGCTGGGCGCGGCCGACACGTTCCGCGCCGCCGCCGCGGACCAGCTGCAGACCTGGGGGGAGCGGGTCGGCGTGCCGACCATCCGCTCCGACCGGGACGGCGCCGACCCGGCCGCGGTCGCGTTCGACGCGGTCAAGGGTGCCGCGGAGGCCGAGGCCGACGTGGTCCTCATCGACACCGCCGGCCGGCTGCACAACAAGGTCGGCCTCATGGACGAGCTCGGCAAGGTCAAGCGGGTCATCGAGAAGCAGTCCCCGATCGACGAGGTGCTGCTGGTCCTCGACGCCACCACCGGCCAGAACGGCCTGCGCCAGGCCGAGGTCTTCTCCGAGGTCGTCAACGTCACGGGCATCGTGCTCACCAAGCTCGACGGCACCGCCAAGGGCGGCATCGTCGTGGCCGTGCAGCGCAAGCTGGGCGTGCCGGTCAAGCTGGTGGGCCTCGGCGAGGGCCCGGACGACCTGGCGCCGTTCGACCCCGAGGCCTTCGTCGACGCGCTGATCTCCTGAGGCGTGGCCGCCCGGGGGCCCGAGCTGCCCGCCGGTGTTCACCTGATGCTTACGTGCACGAGGGATCGCTAACACGGCCGTAACACAAGACCGCATCTGGTGAAACGGTCGCTGAGCATCCTCATCGGCATGACAATCGACAGCGGCGACACCGCCTGGGTTCTCGCCAGTGCCGCGCTGGTACTGCTGATGACCCCCGGTCTCGCGTTCTTCTACGGCGGCATGGTCAGGGCCAAGAGCGTCCTGAACATGATGATGATGAGCTTCGGGGCCATGGCGTCGGTCGGCGTCGTCTGGGTCCTCTGGGGCTACAGCGAGGCGTTCGGCAACTCGTGGAACGGCCTCATCGGCAATCCCTTCCAGCACTTCGGGCTGAGCAACCTGCTCAGCAAGGACTCGATCTTCGGCTACGTCGCCGCCTCGAACGGGACGCCGGCCCACGGCGGCATCCCGGCGCTGGCGTTCGTCGCCTTCCAGGCCGTCTTCGCGATCATCACGGTGGCGCTGATCAGCGGCGCCATCGCGGACCGCACCAAGTTCTCCACGTGGATGGTCTTCACCGTGGTCTGGGCCACCATCGTCTACTTCCCGGTCGCCCACTGGGTGTTCGCCTTCGACGGCTACGCGGCGGACAAGGGCGGCTGGATCGCCAACCAGCTCAAGGCGATCGACTTCGCCGGCGGCACCGCGGTCCACATCAACGCCGGCGCCGCCGGCCTGGCCCTGGCGCTGGTGATCGGCAAGCGGGTCGGCTTCCGCAAGGAGCCGATGCGCCCGCACAACCTCACCCTGGTGATGCTCGGCGCCGGCCTGCTGTGGTTCGGCTGGTTCGGCTTCAACGCCGGCTCGGCGCTCGGCGCCAACAACACCGCCGCCGTGACCTGGGTCAACACCATGGTCGCCACGGCCGCCGCCGCCGTCGGCTGGCTCGCCACCGAGCGCTTCCGCGACGGGCACGCCACGTCCCTGGGCGCCGCCTCCGGCATCGTCGCCGGCCTGGTCGCCATCACCCCGTCCTGTTCCGCGGTCACCCCGGTGGGCGCCATCGCGATCGGCGTCATCGCCGGTGTCGTCTGCGCCCTGGCGGTGGGCCTGAAGTTCCGCTTCGGCTTCGACGACAGCCTCGACGTGGTGGGCGTCCACCTTGTCGGCGGCCTCGTCGGCACCCTGGCCATCGGCTTCTTCGCCTCCTCCTCGGCCCCCGCCGGGGTCGACGGCCTCTTCTACGGTGGGGGCGTCGACCAGCTGTGGCGCCAGGCCGTCGGGGCGTTCGCCGTCCTCGCCTTCTCCTTCGTGCTGACCTATGCCATCGGCACGGTCCTGGCGAAGGTGCTCGGCTTCCGGGTCGAGCGCGACGCCGAGGTGGCGGGGATCGACCTCGACCAGCACGCTGAGACGTCGTACGACCTCGGCACCCTCAGCGGCGGCTCCCGCTTCGGCGGCTCGCCGCCGCCCGCAGGCACCCCGGCCGCCACGCCCCAGCCCGCCACGACCAAGCAGGGAGCACCGGCATGAAGCTCGTCACCGCCATCATCAAGCCGCACAAGCTCGAGGAGGTGAAGGAGGCGCTCGAGGCCTTCGGGATCGCCGGCATGACGGTCAGCGAGGCCAGCGGCTACGGCCGCCAGCGCGGCCACAGCGAGGTCTACCGCGGCGCCGAGTACACCGTGGACTTCGTCCCCAAGGTGCGGGTGGAGGTCCTCGTCGACGACGTGGACGCCACCGGGGTCGTCGAGGCGATCCTCAAGTCCGCCCAGACCGGCCGCATCGGCGACGGCAAGATCTGGACCGTTCCCGTTGAGGACGTCGCCCGCGTCCGCACCGGCGAGCGCGGCCCGGACGCGCTGTAGGTCATGGGTCGGGACATGGACCTGACCGCGCAGCGGCTCGACCTGGCCGGCACCCGGAGCTTCGGTGCTCCGGGTGCCGGCCGGCAGCGCCGCACCGCCCTGGCCGAGTTCGCCCGCGACCAGCTGCAGGAGATATGGGAGGAGGGGACCAGGGGCGGCCGGTACGAGGGGGTGGCCCTGGCGGCGGTGGGCAGCCTGGCCCGCGGCGACAGCGGCCCGCTCAGCGACTACGACCTGGTGCTGCTGCACTACGGGCGCTCGCTGTCCGAGGGGGAGGTGACCGAGCTGGCCGACCGCGTCTGGTACCCCATCTGGGACGGCGGGGCCAAGCTCGACCACAGCGTGCGCACGGTCAACCAGTGCCGTCAGGTGGCCGCCGCCGACCTGTCCGCTGCGGTGGGCCTGCTGGACCTGACCTGGGTCGCCGGGGACCGCGAGGTCGTCCAGGCGGCCAGCGCCACCCTGGCGCACGACTGGCGGGCCAACGCCCGCCGCCGGCTGCCCGAGCTGGTCGAGTCCCTGGAGACCCGCCACCGGCGCCACGGCGACCTCGCGCACGTCATCGAGCCGGACCTGAAGGAGGCGCACGGCGGCCTGCGTGACATGACCGTGCTGCGCGCGCTGACCGCCGCCTGGCTGGCGGACCGCCCGCACGGGGCGGTCGACACGGCATACGAGCACCTGCTCGACGTGCGCGACGCGCTGCACGTCGTCACCGGCCGTGGTCGGGACCGACTGACCCGCGAGGAGCACGACGCGGTCGCCGCGCTGCTGGGGGAGCCGGACGCCGACGCGATGCTCACGGGGGTGGCCACCTCCGCGCGGACCATCGCCTTCGCGCTCGATGCGACGGTACGCCGCGCGGGGCAGTCCCAGCGCGCCCGCACCCTGCGCATCGGCCCGCGCCGGCCGCAGCTGAACCCGCTGGGCTACGGCCTGTTCGAGCACGACGGCGAGCTCGTCCTCGGCCCGAGCGTCGACCCGGCCCGCGACCCTCTGCTGGCGCTGCGCGCCGCGGTGCTGGCCGCCCGCAACAACCTGCCCATCTCCCCGGCCACCCTGACCAACCTCGCCGAGCACAGCGCCCCGCTGTCCGAGCCGTGGTCGGTGCTGGCCCGCTCGCTGTTCGCCGACCTGCTCGCCGCCGGTCCGGGCCTCATCCCGGTGTGGGAGGGGCTGGACCTGGCCGGCGTGGTCGAGCGCTGGATCCCGGAGTGGGCCGACGTGCGCAGCCGCCCGCAGCGCAACCCGGTCCACCGGCACACCGTCGACCGGCACCTGGTCGAGACCGTGGTGCAGGCCAAGGCCCTGCTGCGCGACGTCGAGCGCCCCGACCTGCTGCTGCTGGCGGCGCTGCTGCACGACATCGGCAAGGTCGCCGGCGCGCACGACCACTCGACCGTCGGCGCGCCCGTGGCCGCCCGGGTCGCCACCAGGATGGGGCTGCCGCAGCAGGAGGTCGACCTGGTCACCCTGCTGGTGCGCGAGCACCTCACCCTCATCGACCTCGCCACGCGGCGTGACCCGCAGGACCCGCAGACCGTGGCGGCGGTCGTGGACGCCGTCGGCGGCGAGCGCGCGGTGCTGGAGCTGCTGCGCGCGCTCACCGAGGCCGACGCCTGCGCCGCGGGCCCGGCCGCCTGGACCGACTGGAGGGCTCAGTTGCTCGACCGCCTGACCGGGGGAGTGCGCGCCGCGCTGGGTGACGACTCCGCCCGTCCCGTCCCCGACGAGCTCGAAGGGCCGCTGTCCCCGGAGGTCGTCGCCTCCGTCGTGGCCGGCGAGCCGCACGTGGAGGTGACCAGCGTCGGCGGGGTGCACCGTCTCGACGTCTACGACCGCGACCGTCTGGGGCTGTTCGCCGACACGGCGGGCCTGCTCGCCTCGCACGGCCTGGTCGTGCGGACGGCGGTCGTGCGCACCGTGGACGGCATCGCCGCCAACGAGTGGCACGTGGAGTCACCCGGCGGCGACGCGCCCGACGGCGTCGTGCTGGCGCGCGGGCTGTTCCGCCTCGCCCGGGGTGACCGGGCGCCGCTGATGGCGCTGGAGCGCCGCCGCCCGCCGCGCCCGACGGCGAGCGCCCATGCCAGCTCCGGCTCGCCGGGGCAGACCCGGGCGATGGTGGTGCCGCAGGCCTCGCTGGACGCCACCGTGGTCGAGGTCCGCGCCCAGGACCGCCCCGGCCTGCTGCACGACGTCGGGCTGGCCCTGGCCAAGGCCGGCCTGAGCGTGCGCAGCGCCCACATCGCCACCTACGCCGGGCAGACGCTGGACACGTTCTACCTGACCGAGTTCGCCGGTCGGGCCCTTCCGCCGGCCCGTGTGGCGCAGGCCGTGTCGGTCCTGATCGACGCGTGCGACGGGACAGGTGCGCAGGGAAGATAACCTTGCCCGGTGTTCACCAGTCTGTCTGACCGCCTGACCGCGACCTTCAAGAACCTCCGCGGCAAGGGCCGCCTGTCCGAGAGCGACGTCAACGCGACGATCCGCGACATCCGGATGGCCCTGCTCGACGCCGACGTGGCCCTGCCCGTCGTCAAGGAGTTCACCCACGCGGTGCGCGAGCGCGCCCTCGGTGCGGAGGTCAGCGGCGCCCTCAACCCGGCACAGCAGGTCGTCAAGATCGTCAACGACGAGCTCGTCGCGATCCTCGGCGGGCAGACCCGGCGGATCCAGTTCGCCAAGAACCCGCCCACGGTCATCATGCTGGCCGGCCTCCAGGGCTCCGGCAAGACCACGTTCGCCGGCAAGCTGGCCAAGTGGCTCAAGGACCAGGGCCACACCCCGATGCTCGTGGCCGCCGACCTGCAGCGCCCCAACGCGGTGACCCAGCTCCAGGTCGTCGGCGAGCGTGCCGGCGTGCCGGTCTTCGCCCCCGAGCGGGGCAACGTGGCCGGCTACGACGCCGCGGTCGAGTCCGGCGAGGGCACCCGCTCCTTTGGCGACCCGGTCCTCGTGTCTCGCCAGGGCATCGACGAGGCCCGCGCGCGCCAGCACGACGTGGTCATCGTCGACACCGCCGGCCGCCTCGCCATCGACGAGGCGCTGATGCAGCAGGCCGCCGACATCCGTGCGGCGATCACCCCCGACGAGGTCCTGTTCGTCATCGACGCGATGATCGGCCAGGCGGCGGTGGAGACCGCCCAGGCGTTCGCCGAGGGCGTCGACTTCACCGGTGTCGTGCTCGGCAAGCTCGACGGCGACGCCCGTGGTGGTGCCGCGCTGTCGGTCGCCAAGGTCACCGGCCGGCCGATCATGTTCGCCTCCGTGGGTGAGCAGACCAAGGACATCGAGGTCTTCCACCCCGACCGGATGGCCTCGCGCATCCTCGACATGGGTGACGTGCTCACCCTGATCGAGCAGGCCGAGAAGGCCTTCGACCAGCGCCAGGCGCAGGAGATGACGCGGAAGTTCCTCGAGGAGGAGGACTTCACCTTCGACGACTTCCTGCAGCAGATGGCCGCGATCAAGAAGATGGGCTCGCTCAAGCAGATGCTCGGCATGATGCCGGGCATGGGCCAGATGCGCGCCCAGCTCGACTCCCTCGACGAGCGCGAGTTCGACCGGGTCGAGGCCATGGTGCGCTCGATGACCCCGTTCGAGCGCACCCACCCCAAGCAGATCAACGGCTCGCGCCGCGCCCGGATCGCCCGCGGCTCGGGTGTCTCGGTCTCCGAGGTCAACCAGCTGCTCGAGCGCTTCACCCAGGCCCAGAAGATGATGCGCAGCTTGCGCCGCGGCGGTGGGGTCCCCGGCATGCCGGGGATGCCGGGGATGCCGGGCATGGGCGGCGGCAAGAAGGCCGCCAAGGGTCAGCAGCGCAAGAAGGGCAAGAGCGGCAACCCGGCCAAGCGCGCCGCGGAGGAGAAGGCGGCGGCCGAGAAGGCCGCCAACGCCCGGATCAACGCCGCCAACCAGGCCTTCGGTATGCCGGGTGGCCAGGACGACGGCCAGCCCGCCTCAACGGACCCGGCCAACGTGGAGCTGCCCAAGGGCTTCGAGAAGTTCCTCGGCCGCTGACGCGTCGGCCCGGGCCGTGCGGCCCGCGTCCGGTCATCCTGACGCCGGCCGCGTCACGCCTTTAGGGTGATTGACGCCCCTGCGGCGCGGCGACGAGGGTGGTGGGAGCGCCGGGCTGCAGGCACCGCGCCCGGCGTGATCCCTCGGCGCTGGAGCCGTCACCATGGAACGACGCAACGGTCCTGCCTGGACCCGGGTCCGCCTGACCCGGCTGGTCATCGCAGCGGCGCTCGCCCTCGGGGTGGCCGCCGTCCCCATGGTCGCAACCGGTGCGCCACAGGCCGTGCTGGCGCGGGTCACCGGTGCGAGCAGCGCCTGCGACCGCTCCTGCCTCGCGGGGGAGCTGCGTGCCGACCTGCAGGGCTACCTGCAGAAGTACGGCACGGCCGAGCACATCTCGGCGGGCGCCCTCAGCGTCAGCCTGCGCGGCCGGCGCGACAGCATCGACGTGGCTGCCGGGACCACCCGGTTCGGTGGGTCCCGCGCCGTGGACAGCGACAGCGTCTGGCAGATCGGCAGCAACACCAAGGCGTTCACGTCGGTGCTGCTGCTCCAGCTCGAGGCGGAGCACCGTCTGTCCATCAACGACACGCTGGGCCGCTGGCTGCCGCAGTACCCGCAGTGGCGGGGCGTGACCATCAAGCGGCTGCTGAACATGACCAGCGGCATCCCGAACTACACCGAGCAGGCCCCGCTGCTCGCCGAGTACGTGGCACACCCGCACCGGTACGTGTCGGTGCGACACCTCGTCTCCTCGGTGGTCGGCGTCGCCCCGACGACGACCAGCTACCACTACTCCAACACCAACTACGTCCTCGCCGAGATGGTCATCGAGAAGGCGACCGGTCACAGCTACCAGCGCGAGCTCTACTCCCGGCTCATCCGGCCCCTGCACCTGCGCGACCTCTGGTACCGGACCGACGTGTACCCGCGCTCGGTGACCGCCCGGGAGCCCGCCGGGTACTACTTCAGCGACCAGCCCTCGGTGCTGGCGCCGATCAGGGGCAGGGACGTCAGCCGCGACACCCTGTCCTGGGCCCGGGGAGCCGGCGGCATCATCAGCACCACCGCCGACATGATCCGCTGGGAGCGGGCGCTCTACCGCGGCCAGGTGCTGCCGCGCGCACAGCAGGCGGAGCTGCTCAGCCTCATCTCGACACGCACCGGCAAGCCCATCGCGAGCACGTCGCCGAGCGACCCGAGCGGGTTCGGCCTCGGCGTCGCCCAGGCCACCTTCACCGGCTTCGGCACCGTCTGGCTCTACGAGGGCGGCACCCTCGGGTTCCGCACCCTGCACGTCTGGTTCCCCAAGTCCGACCTCCTGGTGGCGATGGGGCTCAACAGCGCTCCCACGCAGGACCACATCGAGGAGCTGGCCATAGCGGCATACAAGACGGTCGTGGCCCACGGCCTCACCACGCCGGCCGCGGCGTCCTGACCGGGCTCGGTCAGCGGCGAGCGGCCGCGTGGAACAGCCCGGGCATGTCCACCGTTTGCACGTGTAACGGTGTAAGCAGGAGTGCGCGATGGACGTCTTCGAGAACCGGTCCGAGCAGGAGGCGCTGGACGCCTACTCGCAGGTTGTCACCGGGGTGGCCGACCGGCTCATCCCCCGGGTGGCCAGCATCCGGGTGCGCCGACGGGTCCGCGGCGGGGAGGCTGAGGCCGGCGGCTCGGCGGTGGTGCTCACCACCGACGGGCACCTGCTGACCAACGCCCACGTCGTCGACGGCGCGACCTCGGGCAGCGCCGAGTTCGCCAGCGGCGTCACCGTCCCGGTCCACGTCGTCGGCTCCGACCCTCTGTCCGACCTGGCCGTGCTGCGCGCCGAGGGGGAGGTGCCCGACCCGCCGGAGTTCGGCAGCGCCGAGCGGCTGCGCGTCGGCACCCTCGTCGTGGCGGTCGGCAACCCGCTCGGCCTGGCCGGCAGCGTGACCGCCGGCGTGGTTAGCGCCCTGGGACGCTCGCTGCCCACCCGCTCCGGCACCGCCAGCCGGATCGTGGAGGACGTCATCCAGACCGACGCGGCGCTCAACCCCGGCAGCTCCGGCGGCGCGCTGGCCGACGCCCGGGCCCGGGTGGTCGGCATCAACACCGCCGTGGCCGGCATCGGGGTCGGCCTGGCCGTGCCGGTCAACGCCACCAGCTGGCGGATCATCGAGGCCCTGCGTGCCGACGGCCGGGTGCGCCGCGCCTACCTGGGCCTGGTCACCACCCCCGCCCCGCTGCCGCCACGGTTCGCCGACGCCACCGGCCAGCGCAGCGCCCTGCGCGTGGTCGAGGTCGTGACCGGCAGCCCGGCCGAGCGGGCGGGGTTGCGCCGCGGTGATCTGCTGCTGGCCGTCGACGGCCAGCCCCTGCGGGACGCCCAGTCGCTGCAACGGCTGCTGTTCGCCGAGGCGGTCGGTCGCCGCACCGAGGTCACCGCGGTGCGCGGCGAGGCGCTGGTGGACGTCGTGGCCGTGCCCGCCCCGCTGGCGGGGTGAGGGCGCGACCCGGCCACCCGGCATACGGCAGCAGACGGTCGCCGGGGCCCGGCGACGGGCGTACCGTCCGGCCCATGAGCCAGGACGGAGACCGCGACTGGGACTTCAGCGGCCTGCGGGCCCTGTACATCAACTGCACCCTCAAGCGCTCGCCCGAGCTCTCGCACACCCAGGGCCTGGTGGACCGCAGCGCGGCGATCATGCGCCAGCACGGCGTGCAGGTCGACCAGATCCGGGCGGTCGACCACGACATCGCCACCGGCGTCTACCCCGACATGACCGAGCACGGCTGGGCCACCGACGAGTGGCCGCAGCTGTGGCCGCGGGTGCAGGCCGCGCACATCCTCGTCGTGGCCGGCCCGATCTGGCTGGGGGACAACTCCAGCGTCACCAAACGGGTGATCGAGCGGCTCTACGCCCAGTCCAGCCAGCTCAACGAGCAGGGACAGTACGCCTTCTACGGCCGGGTCGGCGGGGCGCTGATCACCGGCAACGAGGACGGCGTCAAGCACTGCACGAGCAACATCCTCTACAGCCTGCAGCACCTCGGCTACGTCATCCCGCCGCAGGCCGACGCCGGCTGGATCGGCGAGGTCGGGCCGGGCCCGTCCTACCTCGACCCGGGCTCCGGTGGGCCGGAGAATGACTTCACCAACCGCAACACGACGTTCATGACGTGGAACCTCATGCACCTGGCGAAGATGGTCACCGACGCCGGCGGCATCCCCGCGTGGGGCAACCAGCGCTCGGCGTGGGAGCAGGGGCAGCGCTTCGACTTCAACCCCGAGTACCGCTGACCGCCGCTGCGCACGGGCTCCCGCGGCTGGGTAGGGTCGCGCCATGAGCGCGCCGGTGCTGCACGTCAGGGGACAGGTCCTCGTCGGCCCCGAGGAGGTGCGCGACGAGGTCTGGGTGGTCGACGGCCGCCTGTCGTATGCCGCGCCGCAGCCGGGCGCGGACGTCCAGACCGTCTCCGGCTGGGTCCTGCCGGGGCTGGTCGACGCCCACTGCCACGTCGGCCTGGACGCGCACGGCGCCGTCGACGCCGCCACGAGCGAGGCGCAGGCGCTCGCCGACCGGGAGGCCGGCACGCTGCTGATCCGCGACGCGGGGTCGCCGGCGGACACCCGCTGGATCGACGATCGCGAGGACCTGCCGCGGGTCATCCGGGCCGGCCGGCACATCGCCCGGACCCGGCGCTACATCCGCAACTACGCCCACGAGATCGAGCCCGAGGACCTGGCCGCCTACGTGCGGCAGGAGGCCCGGCGCGGTGATGGCTGGGTCAAGCTGGTGGGGGACTGGATCGAGCGCGACTCCGGCGACCTCGCCCCGTGCTGGCCGCGGGAGGCGCTGGTGACCGCGATCGCCGCGGCCCACGAGGAGGGCGCACGGGTCACCGCGCACTGCTTCGGTGAGGAGTCGCTGCGCGACTTCGCGGCCGCCGGCACCGACTGCATCGAGCACGCCACCGGCCTGGAGCCGGACACCATCGACGCCTTCGCCGCGCAGGGCATCGCCATCGTGCCGACCCTGGTCAACATCGACACCTTCCCCGCCATCGCCGCCTCGGCCGAGGAGAAGTTCCCGCTCTACGCCAAGCACATGCGCGACCTGCACGCCCGCCGCTACGAGACCGTCGCCGCCGCCCACGACGCCGGCATCCCGATCTACCTCGGCACCGACGCCGGGGGGTCGCTGCCGCACGGCCTGGTCGCCGCCGAGGCCGCCGAGCTCGTGCGGGCGGGACTCCCGGCCGAGCAGGCCCTGGAGGCCGCGACCTGGGGTGCGCGCCGCTGGCTCGGCCGGCCGGGGCTGGAGGAGGGCGCCGGGGCCGACCTGGTCGTCTACGCCGCCGACCCGCGCGAGGAGATCGGCGTGCTGGCCCACCCGACCCACGTCGTGCTGCGAGGCCGGGTTGTCGCCTGAGGGCCACGGTCTGCCCGAGCTGCACGCGGTCGGGGAGCGGGTGTGGGTCAGCCCCGTGCGCCGCGAGGACCTCGACCCCTACCGCCGCGCGGTGGAGCGCTCCCGTGACCGCCTGTCCCGCTGGAACCCGGTCAACCCCGACGACCTGGCCACCCACCTCGGGGCCCAGTCCCGCGGCCACCGCACGTTCGTCATCCGGGCCCGCCGGCCCGAGGGTGAGCACGACATCGTCGGCAAGGTCAACGTCACCAACGTGGTCCACGGCCGGTTCCTGTCCGCGGCCATGGGCTACGACGCCTACGACCCGTATGCCGGGCGCGGGCTCTTTGCCGAGGGCATGCGGCTGGTCGTCGGGCTGGCCTTCGCCGCCGAACCGCACGGGATGGGGCTGCACCGGCTCGAGGCGAGCGTCCAGCCGGGCAACGTCGTCTCGGCCGGCCTGCTGCGCTCGGTCGGCTTCCGGCACGAGGGCTACACCCCTCGGATGCTGTGGCTGGCGGACGCCTCGGGTCGGGAGGCCTGGCGCGACCACGACCGCTACGCGATGACCGCCGAGGAGTGGCCGGCCCGGCCCTACGCCCCGCAGCGGCGCCCGCGCCTGGTCGTCCTCGTGGGTGGGGTGCCCGGCTCCGGCAAGACGACGCTGGCGCGTGCCCTCGCCGAGGAGCTCGGGGTGCCGTTGCTGTCGAAGGACATCGTCAAGGAGGCCGTGGCCGACGCGCTGCCGGACGACGTGGTCGCGGTGCACGGCGCGGGCCAGTCTGCCCTCGGGGCAGGTGCCAGCATCGCCCTGTGGCGCCTGCTGGCCCGCTCGCCGGTGGGTGGGGTGGTGGAGAGCTGGTTCTGGCCGCACGACGAACGCCACGTCCGCGCGGGGCTCGCCGAGGCCGGGGTCGACCCGGTGGCCGTGCCCGAGGTGTGGTGCGACGTGCCGGTGCAGCTGGCGCGCCAGCGGTTCGAGGCCAGGGCGGGGGAGCGACACGTCGTCCACGGGCCCCAGTCCGGGCTCGGGTCGTGGTGGGAGAGCGTGGCCGAGGCCGCCCGGCCGCTGGGGGTGGGGCCGGTGCACCGGGTCGACACGTCGGTGCCGGTCAGCGCGGGGCAGGTGGCCCGCCTGGCGCTCGCGGTCCGCGCCGCGGCTGTCTGACCCAGCCCCCTCCGTCGGCGGCGGGTTCCCAGCATCCGAGAAGTAACGTCAGGTTATTTGACTGATAACGCCACGCTATCCAAAATCCTAGTCATGACGTAGGAGAGCCGCGCCTGCCCGCCACCGGCGGTGACGGGCGCGGCATACCGCGGAGTTCCTGGCCGCGACCTCCGTCCCCTGTCGGGCAACGGTGCTCGATCAAAGGGGTGAGGAAGGATCCGCGCTTCGTCGAGTCCATGAATCCCGTGCCAACCGCACAGTCGTACCCACAAGACCTACTAGGTGCATAGGAGAAGTCGGGTCGCCGCACCCGGCTCGTGCAGGCAGGAGAACCGCATGTCCCGTCCCCTGGGCCGCGTCGCCCTCGCGATCGGTGCGCTCGCCTCCGCCCTCTCGATGGCCGCCTGCGGGGGGAGCTCCTCAGCGAGTGACGCCCCCGTCGCCTCCGTCAAGCTGGGCTACTTCCCGAACCTGACCCACGCCACGGCGATCGTCGCGGACAAGGAGGGCTTCTTCGCCAAGGAGCTCGGCCGGACCAAGCTCGAGGTCAAGACGTTCAACGCCGGCCCGGCCGCGATGGAGGCCCTGAAGTCCGGCGCGATCGACGCCACCTACGTCGGGCCGGGCCCGGCGACCAACGCCTACATCAACACGGACGGGCAGGCGGTCACCATCGTCGCCGGGGCAGCCTCCGGCGGTGCCTCGCTGGTCGTCGACAAGTCGATCAGGACCGCCACGGACCTCAAGGGCAAGAAGGTCAGCTCGCCCCAGCTGGGCAACACGCAGGACATCGCCCTGCGCTACTGGCTCAAGGGCCAGGGCCTGAGCACCGACCTCCAGGGTGGCGGCGACGTCAACATCGCCCCGCAGGACAACTCCCAGACCCTGGACGCGTTCAAGCAGCACCTCATCGCCGGCGCGTGGGTCCCCGAGCCCTACGCCACCCGGATGGTCCAGGCCGGCGGCAAGGTCCTCGTCGACGAGCGCTCCCTGTGGCCGAACCAGAAGTTCGCCACCACGGTCCTCGCGGTCCGCACCGACTTCCTCAAGGCCCACCCCGGGACCGTGCGGGCGCTGCTGGCCGGTGACCTCGACGCCGCGGACTTCATCGCCAAGGACCCGACCAAGAGCCAGCAGGACGTGGCCGACGTCATCGCCAAGGTGTCCGGCAAGCCGCTCAAGCCCGAGGTCATCACCGCGGCCTGGCCGCAGCTGACCTTCACCGTCGACCCGGTGGCCTCCTCGATCATCACCGGGGCCCAGAACGCCTACGACGTGGGCGTCCTGAAGAAGAAGCCCGAGCTGGGCACCCTGATCGACCTCAAGCTCCTCAACGCGCTGCTCAAGGAGCGCGGCAAGCCGGCGGTGGCGTCATGACAGCGGCCGTCACGACCGCTGCCGCCAGGGGGGAGGACGGCGTGGCGACCAGCACCCGCCACGCCGTCACCCTCAGGGGGGTCACCAAGCGGTATGCCGGTGAGCACGGCGTCCTCGCCCTCGACGGGATCGACCTGCAGGTGCAGCCCGGGGAGTTCGTGTGCCTCGTCGGCGCCTCCGGCTGTGGCAAGTCCACGCTGCTCAACCTGGTCAGCGGGCTCGATGACGTCTCCTCCGGGGAGGTCGGGGTCGACGGCCACGCCGCCCTGATGTTCCAGGAGTCGGCGCTGTTCCCGTGGCTCTCGGCGCTGGACAACGTCGCGACACCGTTGCGGCTCAAGGGGGTCGGGCGCAAGGACCGCGAGGCCCGGGCACGGGAGTACCTCGACGTGGTGCACCTCGGCGACTTCGCCGACCGGCGCCCGCACGAGCTCTCCGGTGGCATGCGCCAGCGCGTCGCCCTGGCCCGGACCCTGGCCACCCAGGCACCCGTGCTGCTCATGGACGAGCCGTTCGGGGCGCTCGACGCCATGACCCGCGACCTGCTCCACGACGAGCTCGAGTCGATCTGGCGCGAGCGCTCGCTCAGCGTCCTGTTCGTCACCCACAACGTCCGCGAGGCCGTTCGCCTGGGCGACCGCGTGGTGCTGCTGTCCAGCCGGCCGGGACGGATCGTCAAGGAGTACCCCGTCGACATCACCCGTCCCCGCCGGATCGAGGACAGTGCCGTGTCGAGGCTCTCCGGCGAGATCACCACGGCCCTGCGGGAGGAGGTGGCCCGCCATGGCGCTTGAGGTCACCGAGCGGGCCCCCGGCCGGGACAACAGCGAGCTGCGCGGCCTGGACGCGCTGGACCTGGGTGAGGGCTCGCCCCGCCGCGGCCGGAAGATCTGGCAGGCCGCATGGCCCAAGCTGGCCGCCATCGTGCTCGCCCTCGGCGCGTGGCAGGCCGTCGTGCTCAGCGGCTGGAAGCCGAGCTACCTGCTGCCCGGCCCGGCGCCGGTCTTCGCCGAGCTCGGCGACCAGGTCACCACCGGCGACTTCTGGAAGGCCGTCTCGATCACCATGACCCGTGGCGTGGTCGGCTTCCTCATCGCCGCCGTGATCGGCCTCGTGCTCGGCGTCGTGGTCTCCCGCTCGCGGGTGCTGCGCGCTGCGATCGGGTCGCTCATCACCGGGCTGCAGACCATGCCCTCGATCGCGTGGTTCCCCCTGGCGATCCTGCTGTTCCAGCTCTCCGAGCAGGCGATCCTGTTCGTCATCCTCATCGGCGCGGTGCCCTCGATCGCCAACGGCGTCATCGGGGGAGTGGACTACGTGCCGCCGCTGCTGCTGCGCGCCGGTCGCAACATCGGCGCCAGCGGGTTGTCCCTCTACCGCCACGTCGTGCTGCCGGCGGCGCTGCCGAGCATCGTCTCCGGCCTCAAGCAGGGCTGGGCGTTCGCCTGGCGCTCGCTGCTCGCCGGCGAGCTGCTGGTCTCGATCGCCAACCGCCCGAGCCTGGGGGTCTTCCTCACCCAGAGCCGCGAGCTCGGCGACACGACCTACATGATCGCGCTGATGATCGCCATCCTCGCGATCGGCATCGCCGTCGACGCGGTCTTCGCCTCGGTGGACTCCGGCATCCGTCGCCGTCGCGGGGTCAGCGCCTGAGCCTCACCTCCCGCCGTACATCCACCAGCCGCCCCCGGACTCCTCGCCCTCGGGCGGCTGGGGCATCGGCCACAGCTCGACCGCGCGGGAGGCTGCGGCAACGGCCTCGCCCGCGTCGAGCTCGACGCTGGTCTCGGGGACGCCGCGGTCACGCCACTCGCAGTAGATGCGCAGTGGGCCGGCCGGCGGCAGCGGCCACAGCCAGTAGACCTGGCGGAAGCTCAGGCCGTCTCCGCCCCCTTCGTGCGGGGACAGGTGGAGGGCCGAGGGGTCCTGCGCTGCGCTCTCCGGCGAGGGCAGGCGCTCGTCCTCGGCCAGCGCCCGCCGCCCGTCCGCCGCCATGACGCCGACCCGGAGAGCGGTCCCGGGCGAGTGTTGCTGCCGCCAGTGGCGCGGCTCGTCGGCCTCGGTCCCCGGCCGCTGCAGCGTGCGGACCGTGAAGGTCATCCCCTGCGGGTAGGCAAAGGCATCCGTCAGCCAGACCGCGGTGTCCTGTGTCCGGGCCAGCTCGACCGACCAGCCCAGGGCGCGGGGCAGCCAGTTCTGTGGCTGCTGGCCGGGCCAGACGGGGTAGTGCCGCGGTCGGGGCAGCTCCGGATCGGGCTCGCGCAGGGGCGGGAAGAACGACATGTTCCGATGCTGCACCCCAGCCCGTCCCGCACGCCGGGCTTCGGGTGGGACAGAATCAGCGCGTGGACATCTCCGCCAAGACCGACTACGCGATCCGGGCGCTGCTCGCACTGGCCGAGCGCCCCGGCGGCCCCGTGTCGGTCGAGGCGCTCGCCTCCGCCCAGACGCTGCCGAAGAAGTTCCTTGAGGCGATCCTGTCCGACCTGCGCCGGGCCGGCATCGTGACCAGCCAGCGCGGCGCCTCCGGCGGCTACACCCTGGCCCGGCCCGCCTCCGAGATCACCCTCGGCGAGGTGTTCCGGGTCGTGGACGGGCCGCTCGCGGAGGTGCGCGGGCTCCGGCCGCACGAGACGGCATACGAGGGGGTGGCCAAGCACCTGCCCGTGGTCTGGGTGGCCGTGCGCGCCAGCCTGCGCCGCGTCCTGGACGAGACCAGCCTGGAGCAGCTGCGCACCGGCGCACTGCCCGAGCACGTGCGCGAGCTGGCCACCGACCCGGGGGCGTGGCAGAGCCGCTGACCGCTCGTGGTCGGGGTCCCCGCCCGCGTCTGGCAGAATGGTCGGCTGTACCCGTCCAGCCAGCACCCTCTTGGCTGGCTGGAACGCCTACACACCGAGCGTCGGCACCCCGCGTGTTCCCCACCCGGTCTCGCCGTGCTCACAACCAGAAACAGGAGACACCACAACCGTGGCCGTCAAGATTCGTCTGAAGCGCATGGGCAAGATCCGTGCACCGTTCTACCGCGTCGTCGTCATGGACTCCCGCGCCAAGCGCGATGGTCGTGCGATCGAGGAGATCGGCAAGTACCACCCCACTGAGGAGCCCTCGCTCATCGAGATCAACTCCGAGCGGGCCCAGCACTGGCTCTCCGTCGGGGCCCAGCCGACCGAGCAGGTCGAGAAGCTGCTGAAGATCACCGGCGACTGGCAGAAGTTCAAGGGCGAGCCGGGCACCGAGGGCACCCTCAAGGTCAAGGAGCCCAAGCCCTCCAAGAAGGACCTGTACGAGGCCGCCATCGCCGCCGCCGGCAAGGCCGAGGAGAGCGGCGCTGCCGCCACCACGCCGAAGAAGAAGGCCGCCAAGAAGGCTGACGAGGCGCCCGCCGAGGCCCCCGCCGCCGAGGAGGCCGCTGCCGACGAGACCGCGAAGGCCGAGGCCTGACCGTGCTCGAGGAGGCGCTCGAGCACCTCGTCAAGGGCATCGTCGACCACGAGGACGAGGTCGCCGTCCGGCGCAAGGAGCTGCGCCGCGGTGAGGTCCTCGAGGTCCGCGTCCACCCGGACGACCTCGGCCGCGTGATCGGTCGGTCCGGCCGCACCGCCAGCGCCCTGCGCACCGTCATGGGTGCGCTCGCCGGTGGCCAGCCGGTCCGCGTCGACATCGTCGACACCGACCGAGTGCGCTGACGCGCCCCGGTCGCGTCCCCGACGCGACCCGCACGAACCGCAACGGCGGGGTACGCCGTGGACTCACGTCCGCGGCATACCCCGCCGTTCGTCGTGTCCGGGGTCAGTACTGCCAGCCGACCGTCGTCGCGTTCTCCAGGTCCTTGCCGAGGACCTCGGCGACGGTCTGGGTCAGGTCGTGCAGGGTCAAGCGCTCCTGCTCGCTCAGGCCGCCGAAGCGGCGCTGGTTGGTCTTGTCCAGGGCCCGCTCGGCGATGCCGAGGCGGCGCCGGCCCTCCCCGGTGAGGGCGACCAGCACGACCCGCAGGTCGGACTCGTCGCCGCGGGTGCACACCAGGCCGTGCTCGACGAGCCGGCGCACCAGGCGGGTCGCGTTGCCGCGGGTGCACAGCAACACCTCCGCGAGGCGGCTGATGGTCAGCGCGTCGGAGGGGGAGGCGGCGAGGTGGCGCAACAGGGTGTACTGCGTCGGGCTCACCCCCGCCCCGCGGAGGGCTCGACGGTCGCCGTCGTCGAGCAGGACGTAGATCCGTTGCAGCTGTTCGTGCAGGGCCTTGCTCGAGCTCTCGACCATCCCGGTGCCTCCGCCATTGGTGACTGGTCAACGAAAGTGGGCCGACGCTAGGGACGCGCCGAGGGCGCGGTCAACGGGGCATACGCGATCTTGACCAAGCCCTTCCTGGTCCCTGACCACCTCCCCGGCACCACCCCCGCCGGTATGCCGTCCGGCCGGGCCCGCGGGACCTGAGAGGATCTGCGCCATGGACGTCGTGGTGGCACGCATCGGCAAGGCGCACGGGCTGCGTGGAGAGGTGACCGTGGAGGTGCGCACGGACGCGCCGCAGGAGCGGTTCGTCGTGGGCGCGTCGTTCACCACCGACCCGGCCTCGGCCGGCCCGCTGCACCTGCGCAGCGTCCGCGACCACAACGGCATCATCCTGCTCGGCTTCGAGGAGGCGCCCGACCGGACGGCCGCCGAGCGGCTGCGGGGGACGCTGCTCATCGCCGACGTCGAGGAGGACGAGGACGACGAGAACGCGTGGTACGAGAAGGACCTCGTCGGGCTGCGCGTCCTGACCGTCGCCGGTGAGGACGTCGGCGAGGTCGCCGGCGTCGACAGCCGCCCCGCGCAGGACCTGCTGGTCGTGCGGCTCGCGAGCGGCCGCGAGGCGCTGGTGCCGTTCGTCGAGGCGCTGGTGCCCGAGGTCGACGTCGAGGGCGGCCGGGTCGTCATCGACCCGCCGGCCGGCCTGCTCGAGCTGGACGAGGGCTGACCATGCGCCTGGACGTGGTCTCGATCTTCCCCGACTACCTGGCCCCGCTGGACCTGTCGCTGATCGGCAAGGCCCGACGGGAGGGCCTGGTGGACCTGCACGTCCACGACCTGCGCGACTTCACCCACGACCGGCACCGCACCGTCGACGACACGCCCTATGGCGGCGGTGCCGGCATGGTGATGCGGCCCGAGCCGTGGGGGGAGGCGCTGGACCACGTCGTGGCCGCAGGGGCCCCGGCCGTCGGTGGGGGAGTGCCGCACCTGGTCGTGCCCGGCCCCGGCGGCCGCCCGTTCACCCAGGACCTGGCCCGCGAGCTCGCGCAGCAGCCCTGGCTCGCCTTCGCCTGCGGGCGCTACGAGGGCATCGACGAGCGCGTCTACGACGAGGCGCGCGAGCACATGCCGGTCAGCGTGCTGTCCCTGGGCGACTACGTCCTCAACGGCGGCGAGGTGGCGGTGCTGGCCATGGTCGAGGCGATCGCCCGGCTCGTCCCCGGGGTCATCGGCAACGCCGAGTCCCTCGTCGAGGAGTCGCACGAGGACGGCCTGCTGGAGTACCCCGTCTACACCAAGCCCCCGGTGTGGCGCGGGCGCGGCATACCGGAGGTGCTGCTGTCCGGGCACCACGGCCAGATCGCCCGCTGGCGGCGCGACGAGCGGCTGCGGCGCACCGCGCAGCGCCGCCCGGACATGCTCGCCGCGCTCGACCCGGGCGCCCTGGACGAGCGGGACCGGGCCGTGCTCGCCGAGGTGGCCGCCGGATTTCAGTCCGGACCGTCCGCTGTGGCAGACTGACTCCTCGCGTCCTGCACCGATTCGCGCCCCTGCCACAGGGGGAGTGCTGCGATCCACGGCTCGCGGGAGCACCCATACGAGATGACGCTGGGCCGGGCCACGCCCCTGCTCCAGCACCAGACGCGCACGGTGACCTGTGGCACCGGCGGGAAAGCGAACTGATCATGCACCAGCTCGACGCCATCGACCAGACGAGCCTCCGCGACGACGTCCCGGCCTTCCGCGCCGGTGACACCCTCAAGGTCCACGTCAAGGTCGTCGAGGGCAACCGCTCGCGTGTCCAGGTCTTCCAGGGTGTCGTCATCCGCCGCCACGGCCGCGGCGTCGGCGAGACCTTCACCGTCCGCAAGGTCAGCTTCGGTGTCGGCGTGGAGCGCACCTTCCCGGTGCACACCCCGATCATCGACAAGATCGAGGTCATGACCCGCGGTGACGTCCGTCGCGCCAAGCTGTACTACCTGCGCGACCTGCGCGGCAAGGCCGCCAAGATCAAGGAGAAGCGCGAGAAGACCCCGGCCCGCTGAGGCAGGTCGACATCGACTGCTCCGCCTGCGCGTGCCCTCACAGGCTCGCAGACTAGGCTCGGGACCGATGAACCCCGGACCACCCACGGCACCTGCCGAGACCACGCCGACCCCCGCTGCGCGGGAGGTCGCGCCACGTCACGCCACGCGACTGCGCTGGCTGGTCGTGGTGGTCGTCGCGCTGCTGGTGACGCTGGTGGTCCGGGGTTTTCTCGTCCAGTCGTTCTACGTGCCGTCCGCCTCGATGCAGCCCACGCTGCAGCCCGGTGACCGGATCATGGTGACCCGGGTGGGGGTGGTGCACCGGGGGGACATCGTCGTGTTCGACGGCAGCACCACGTTCGCCGCCGGCGGCTCCACCGCGCCGGCGCCGACCGGCCTGGTCACCAAGGTCGTCAGCGGCGTGGCCTCGCTGCTGTCGGTCCAGACGCACGAGAGCGACTACGTCAAGCGGGTCGTCGGGGTCGCCGGCGACCACGTCGTCTGCTGTGACGCCCAGGGAGCCCTGCGCGTCAACGGGGTGGCCGTGCACGAGCCCTACCTCTACCCCGGTGACAAGCCCAGTGACCTGACCTTCGACGTCACCGTCCCGGCGGGACACATCTGGGTCATGGGTGACCACCGCAGCGACTCGGCAGACTCACGCGCCCACCTGGGCGACCCCGGAGGAGGAATGGTGCGGCTGGATGACGTGATCGGGCGAGCGGCGCTCGTGTACTGGCCCCTGGGCCGGACGGCGACGCTGAGCTCTCCCGGCGGCCTGGCCGACATCCCGGCTGCCCAGGGTCAGCGGTGAACGTGACCGGGAACCCTCGCCCCGACCTCCCCGAGGACGTCCAGGAGCCCATGCCCCACGGCCCGCCCGGACGGACGCCCGGCGACGGCACCGCCCCGGCGGCGGCCGAGGCGCCCGCCTCCGCCGGGTCCGCGCCCGGTACGCCGGCAGCCTCCGCGTCCTCCGCACCCGGTACGCCGGTAGCCGGGTCGGCCGCCGGGGCGCCGGCCGCCGGCGTGCCCGCGTCCGGGGCGTCGGCAGCCGACCCGGCACCCGAGACCGACGACGAGCTCGAGCACGACGACTTCGAGCACGAGGAGACGGTCTACGAGATCGGCCCCGGTGACCGCCGTCAGGGTCCGGGACGCGCCGTGCTCTCCGCCGTCAAGGAGGCCGCGATCGTCGTGGGCATGGCCCTGGTCCTGTCCCTGGTGGTCAAGACCTGGCTGATGCAGGCGTTCTACATCCCCTCCGGGTCGATGGAGAACACCCTCGTCAACGGCGACCGGGTCATCGTCAGCAAGCTCACCCCGGGACCGTTCGCCCTGGAGCGCGGCGACGTCATCGTCTTCGAGGACCCGGCCAACTGGCTCGGCGAGCCGGTGCCGGTGCAGCGCGGCCCGGTCGGTGCGGCCATCCACAACACCCTGACCTTCGTCGGACTCCTGCCCACCGACGAGGGCAACCACCTCATCAAGCGGGTCATCGGCCTGCCCGGCGACCACGTGGTCTGCTGCGACGACCAGCACCGCATCACCGTCAACGGCGCGCCGCTGAACGAGCCCTACATCAAGCCGGGCGACGAGCCGAGCCGGCAGGAGTTCGACATCACCGTCCCCGCCGGGCGGGTGTGGGTGATGGGCGACCATCGCTCCGACTCCTCCGACTCCCGCTTCCACGACAACGGCGACGGGGGCAAGACCGGGTCGGTGCCCGAGTCCAAGATCGTCGGCCGAGCCCTGTCCGTGGTCTGGCCCATCTCGGACTGGTCCTGGCTGAGCCGGCCCACGGCGACGTTCGCCAAGGTGCCGCCGCCGCAGACCGCAGCCTCGGGGCACTGATGGCCGGGGCGACCGCGAGCCGGAAGCCCTCACTGCGGGTCGAGCGCGAGCTGCAACGGCAGGGTCACCGCGTCCTGGCCGGCATGGACGAGGTCGGCCGGGGTGCCCTCGCGGGGCCGGTGAGCGTGGGTGTCGTCGTGATCGACGAGACCTGCCGGACCGCGCCGCAGGGTGTCAAGGACTCCAAGCTGCTCAGCCACCTGGCCCGCGAGCGGATGGTGCCCAAGATCGAGCGCTGGGCGCTGGCCCACGCGGTCGGACACGCCTCGCCGGAGGAGATCGACGCGATCGGCATCATGGCCGCGCTGCGGCTGGCCGGCACCCGGGCGCTGGCCGCGCTGCCGATGACCCCGGACCTGGTCATCCTCGACGGCAACCACGACTGGCTCACCGACCCCGCGCGGGTGGGCCTGCTCGGCCTGCTCGACGACGGCACCGGCCCCGCCACGCCGCCGGTCACCACGATGATCAAGGCCGACATGAAGTGCTCCTCGGTGGCCGCGGCCAGCGTGCTGGCCAAGGTCGAGCGCGACGCGATCATGGTGCGGCTCGCCGCCGGGTCCCCGGCATACAGCTGGGAGCTCAACAAGGGCTACTCCGCGCCCGAGCACCTCGCCGCGCTGGAGCAGCACGGTCCCTGCGAGCACCACCGCCGGTCCTGGCGGCTGCCCGGCGTGGTGCCGGCGCAGACGGACCCCGAGGCGCGTCCTTTGGGAGATGATGAGGACGGCAGCACCCCGCCGGAGACCGTGGAGATGAGCGTCGTATGAGTGCCGAGGACCTCGAGAAGTACGAGACCGAGATGGAGCTGCAGCTCTACCGGGAGTACCGCGACGTCGTCGGCCTGTTCTCCCACGTGGTGGAGACCGAGCGCCGGTTCTACCTCGCCAACTCCGTCGACGTGAAGGTGTGCAACGACGGCGGCGACGTCTACTTCGACGTGACCATGGCCGATGCCTGGGTGTGGGACGTCTACCGCCCGGCGCGCTTCGTCAAGAACGTCCGCGTCGTGACGTTCAAGGACGTCAACGTCGAGGAGCTGGCCAAGAGCGACCTCGAGCTGCCCAAGGAGGGCGGCTTCTCCGGCTGACCCGGCTGAGCCAGGCTGACCGGGTGGGCCGCCCGTGCTGGCGAGCTCGTGGGCGCCCGCCTGTCGGCGCCCGGGGTGATGATCGGGGCATGCTCGAGACACCCGCCGACCTCCACCGGCTGCAGGCCCTGCTCGACCGCTCCCACGCCGGGGCCGGCGGGCACCTGCGCGGCATCATCACCGACGAGCGCACCCTGACCGCCCGCGAGCTGACCGGCCTGCTCACCGGCATGCGCACGCTCGCTGTGGCCACCGTGACCGCCGCCGGCGAGCCGCGCATCAGCGGGCTCGACGGCCACCTGCTGCACGGGCGCTGGGTGTTCACGACCAGCGGCAGCGCGCACAAGGCCCACCACCTGCGCGCCCGGCCGGCGACCAGCGCGGCATACCTCGAGGGGGACGACCTGGGGGTGTTCACGCACGGCCACGTGGAGTTCCTCGGGCCGGACCACCCCGACCGAGCGGAGGTCGAGGCGCACCTGACGGCGCACTACGGTTCCTCCCCGTCGTCGTGGGGTGAGGACATCGTCTACTGCCGGGTCGAACCGACGTGGATGGTGGGTTACGCGTTCCAGCGCTCCGCCCTGCTGGCAGCCCGCGGGGTCCCGGAGGACACCCGCCTCTGAGCCGGTTGTCCACATGGGGGGTCACGGCTCGTCCCACCGTCCACAGGCCCCTCACCGCCGCTGTCGCCGGGTGGCCGCGACGGCCAGCATCGGTGGCCGGAGGTGGTTGCCGTGGGGGCGACGGGGCAGGGGAGCGCGACCGGCGGCATGCCGCACCGGGTCGCCAGTGCGGTCGGTGCGTATGGCGAGCGGCTGGCCGCGCGCTACCTCACCGAGGCGGGCCTGGAGGTGGTCGACCGCAACTGGCGCTGCGACCAGGGCGAGATCGACATCGTCGCGCTGGACGGCGACTGCCTGGTGGTCTGTGAGGTCAAGACCCGGCGCAGCACCGCGTTCGGCAGCCCGGTCGAGGCGGTGACCTGGCGCAAGGCAGCGCGGTTGC
The DNA here is from genome assembly GCF_036391795.1 of Oryzihumus sp. Taxonomy (GTDB): domain Bacteria; phylum Actinomycetota; class Actinomycetes; order Actinomycetales; family Dermatophilaceae; genus Oryzihumus. Next base: position 1,200 of record NZ_DASVZH010000091.1, on the reverse strand, counting down.
GCCGACTCGCGGCGTGCTGACTGGCCGACCACGAGGTCGGTGCCCGCGACGTGCGCATCGACGTGATCGGCATCCTGCGACCGCCGCGGGGTCCGGCCGTGGTCGACCACCTCGTGGGGGTGTGGGCATGACCCTCGGACGCACCCGGTCGGTGGCCCTCGCAGGCATCGAGGGCGCCATGGTCGAGGTGGAGGCCGACTTCGCGCAGGGGCTGCCGCAGTTCGCCGTCAGTGGCCTGCCCGACGCGGCCTGCAAGCAGTCACCGGACCGGATCCGCGCGGCAGCGTCCAACTCGGGGGTGCCCGTGCCCCATCGCCGGGTCACGGTCAACCTGTCGCCGGCGTCGCTGCCCAAGGCCGGGTCCGGCTTCGACCTGCCCATCGCGGTCGCGGTGCTCGCGGCCGCCGGTGCGCTGCCCGGACGCGTCGTGGAGGACGTGGTGCACCTCGGGGAGCTGGCCCTCGACGGCACCGTCCGCCCGGTGCGCGGGGTGCTCCCGGCCGTGCTCGCCGCGGCCCGGGCCGGGGTGCGCGAGGTGGTGGTCCCGGCCGCCAACGCCGCCGAGGCGTCCCTCGTGACCGACGTGCGGGTCCACCCGGTGAGGTCCCTCGCCGAGCTGGTGCAGCGCTACGTCGTCCTCGGCCGGGGTGGCCGGCCCGAGGAGCCGGCGGCCGTGGCGGTGGCCGAGCCGGAGCTGGCCCCTCCGCCGGACCTGCGCGACGTCGTCGGGCAGGACGAGGCGCGGCTGGCGCTGGAGATCGCGGCGGCGGGCGGGCACCACGTGTTCATGGTCGGTCCGCCCGGTGCCGGCAAGACGATGCTGGCCGAACGGCTTCCCGGCCTCCTGCCGGAGCTCGACCACGACCAGGCGCTGGAGGTCACGGCGATCCAGTCCGTGCTCGGCGTCCTCCCGGGAGAGGGAGCGCTGGTGCGCCGGCCACCGTTCGTCGCCCCGCACCACGGTGCCTCGATGCCCGCGATCATCGGCGGCGGCAGCGGGGTCATCCGCCCCGGTGCCATCAGCCAGGCCCACCACGGGGTCCTGTTCCTGGACGATGGGGGGCCGGAGTTCCGCACCAACGTGCTCCAGGCGCTGCGCCAGCCGGTCGAGGCCGGGCGCGTCGTCGTGGCGCGGGCCTCGGGGGTGGTGACCTACCCAGCACGGTTCCAGCTGGTCATGGCCGCCAACCCGTGCCCGTG
>NZ_DASVZH010000090.1:0-13040 GCF_036391795.1 Oryzihumus sp. | reverse complement strand
TCGTGAACACGAGGTGGATCACCCCGAGCACCCCGCGCAGCCGGTCGGGGAGCTCGGCGTAGGTCGGCACGCGGAAGGGGATCCGCGCGGTCGAGATCTTCCTCTTGGCCCGGGTCAGCCGGGCGCTCATGGTGGTCTCGGACACGAGGAGCGCCCGGGCGATGTCGGCGGTGGGGATGCCGCACACCAGCCTCAGGGTCAGCGCGAGCTGGGCTTCCTGGGCGAGCGCCGGGTGGCAGCACAGGAAGACCAGCCGCAGCCGCTCGTCAGCGATGTGGTCGGCCGCCTCCTCCGCCGTCGCCCCGTCCGGACCGTTCGTCTCGTGGACGGGGGCCTCCTCCGGCTCCACGAGCAGGGGCAGCTTGGAGCGCAGGACCTGCTCGCGCCGGGTTGCGTCGATGGCCCGGCGCCGGGCTGCGGTCGTCAGCCAGCCCAGGGGGCTGGTCGGGACCCCGTCCCGGGGCCAGGCCCTCAGGGCCGAGGCGTACGCCTCCTGGACGCACTCCTCAGCCAGGTCGAGGTCCCGCGCCACGCGCACCGTCGAGGCGAGCACGATGGCCCAGCCCCGACGGTGCGCGTCAGCGACCGCTGCTCCCACGGCAGCGGGCACGCCGTCACTCACGCCGTGACCGACTCCCGCAGGAAGCTGCCGGCGACGGGCCGGACCTCGACCCCGCCGCCGGACTGCATGACCGGGTTGCGCCCGGCGATCCTCAGCGCCTCGTCCAGGTCCGGCGCCTCGATGATGTAGAAGCCGGCCACTACTTCCTTGCCCTCCAGGAACGGGCCGTCCGTCACCGCGTCGCCGCGGATGGACGTGGCGGTGGCGATCGACTCGAGCGCGAAGGCGGCCGACATCCAGCCCTCCTCCACCAGCTCCCGGGCGTGGCGCTCGTGGAGGTCGAGCTCGTCCTGTGACGGGTTCTCGCCGTGGGCGGCGTCCGCCGCGTAGATCAGGACGGCGTACTGAGCCATGGTCTTCTCCTTCTCGGTCAACGTGAGCCTGACACCCCTGTGTCGAGCGGGCACGGCGATTTCGACAACGCGCATCCCGGGGGACACGAGCCGGCCGTCTCCACCACATGCCCGAGCTGCGGCTCCTGCATCCGGGCGAGGGGTGCTCCGGGGCGGGTTCCCCACCGCTACGACGGGTGGACGAGGGCCGCGGCGCGGAACGGCCCTGTAATCGAAGGGACGTGGGACGGGCCGGCGGACGGGGAGCAGCGTGGCACTTGGAACGGTGGACGTCGCCCACATCCTGCTCGCGCTGGTCGTCATCCTGGTCGCCGCTCACGGCGTGGGTGAGCTATTCGCCCGGATGCGACAGCCCCGCGTCATCGGCGAGATCCTCGGCGGTCTCCTGCTCGGCCCGACCGTGCTGGGCGCGCTGGCCCCGGCCGCGCAGCACTGGCTCTTCCCGAAGAGCGGGACGACCGCGACCGTCCTGGGCTCGACCTACCAGCTCGGCCTGCTGCTGCTGATGTACTGCTCCGGCATCGAGGTGCGCTCCGCCGTGCAGCGTCGCGAGGGCCGCACCGTGGCGTGGATCCTCGGCACGGGCACCGTCCTGCCGTTCCTCGCAGGCCTGGCCGTCCTCCCGTTCGTCGCCGAGCGCACGTTCTACGGCCCGTCGGGCAACCACACCTCGTTCCTCCTGGTCTTCGGCATCGCCATGGCGGTCACCAGCATCCCCGTCATCTCCCGGATCATGTTCGACCTCGGGATCCTGGGAACTCCGTTCTCCCGCATCGTGATCGGCGCGGCCGTGGTCGAGGACGTGCTGCTCTACATCGTGCTCGCGGTGGCCCTCGGTGCCGCTGCCGAGCCCTCCAGTGCGTTGTTCGGGCTGCCCGGCGTCCTCGGCGTCGCGCCCGGCTCGTCGTGGGACTTCGCCTACCACTCGGCCGCGACGGTGGCCGTGCTCGGCCTCGGCCTGCTCGTGGGCCGACCGCTCTACCGCGCCGTTGCGGGCTCGCGGGCCAACCTGGTCGCCCGCCACAGCCCCGTGGCGTTCCAGCTCGTCTTCCTGCTGCTGGCCTGCCTGCTGTGCCTCTTCCTCGGCATCCAGCCGTTCTTCGGGGCCTTCGTGGCCGGGATCATCGTCGGCTCGGCCACCACGGCGCCCGACCCGGTGGTCGAGGGAGCCACGGTCGCCATCAAGGACTTCGCGTTCGCGTTCTTCGTCCCGGTCTACTTTGCGATCGTGGGCCTGCAGCTGGACCTGCTGCGCAGCTTCAACCCATGGTTCTTCCTGGCCTACCTGAGCTTCGCCTGCGCGGTGAAGGCGGTCAGCGTGTATGCCGGTGCCCGGTTCGGGGGCCAGCCCTCCTCGGCTGCGGTCAACCTCGCGGTGGCCATGAACGCACGTGGTGGGCCCGGGATCGTGCTCGCCTCAGTGGTCTTCGGCGCCGGCATCATCAACCAGTCGTTCTACGCCGTCCTCGTGCTGCTGGCCATCGTGACCTCGCTGCTGGCCGGCAGCTGGCTGGAGCGGGTGCCGCGCGACCGGCTCCTGGGCGCGGTCGACGACCGGACGCGGCGGCCCGCACCGGTGCCGTGGCGCCCGGGACGTGTCGCGCCGGATAGGCTGCGGCGCGAAAGGGAGTAGTCCCCAACCGCCGTATCGACACACTGACCCGCGGGTCCGGTGCGACGGGCCACCTCCGGTGGCGGACGAGACTTTCGCGGCCCGCGACCGCGCCAGGACGGTGCTCGTCGGCATCACGCTGGCCACCGCCCTGGTCCACCTCGTCTCGGTCGGCCTGGGGCGGCTCATCGGCGACCAGCTCGCCGCCGCCCAGTGGCTCGTCAACGTCGTTGCGGGAGTGGCGTTCCTCGGCTTCGCCGCGTGGACCCTGCGCGGGGACGAGCTCACCGAGGCGGAGGCGGAACAGGCCAGCAGCAGCAGGCGTGCCGGCGTGCTCGCGGTGGGGCTGGCCTTCTTCCTGGCCGAGCTCGGCGACAAGACCATGCTCGCGACGGTCACGCTCGCCACCCGCGAGGGCTGGCTGGGCACCTGGGTCGGCAGCACGGTGGGCATGGTGCTGGCCGACGCGCTGGCGATCGGCGTCGGGGCCGTGCTGGGACGCAGGCTCCCCGAGCGCGTCATCCGGGTGGGTGCCGCGGCGGCGTTCCTGGTCTTCGGGGTGGCGCTGCTGGTGCAGGGGCTCGTGGCCCGCTGAGTGGTGCGCCCGTACGCCGTGTGCCCGGCTCCCGGCCGGGCACACGGCATACGGGGGAGTCAGCCGAGGTCGATGCGGGCCCAGTCGAGCTGGCCCTTGAACCAGTCGCCACCGGGTTTGGAGCCGATGTAGAGCGGCTCCTTGCTCACGGTGATGTTGCCGATCTTGACCGACGTGGAGCCGACCTGGTTGCCGTCGACGGTCAGGGTGACCGCGTTGTCGGTCTTCCTGCACACCAGCGTGTGCCACGCGTTGTCGGCGAGGTCCGGCCCGGCCACGAGGCTGGCCTTGGCGCTGCTGCCGTTGAAGAAGAACAGGGCCTGCGCCATGGTGCGGTTCTTGCGGGCCACCACCTCCAGCCGGAACGTCCCACCCGGCGTGGCGCGGACGATGTCGTAGTCACCCACGTCGGTGCCAGGGACGTCGGCGAACTTCAGCCTGGCCGACACCGTCACGGGTTTGCTGCCGATGGGCACCTTGGTGGCGCCCTTGACGGTGACCTGGCCCGACTTCCCGTCGAACGTCAGCGTGCTCCCATCGGGGGTCACGCCTCCCTTGATCGTGCCGTCGAGGTGGTTCGGCCCGCTGTCGGACACGGTGGACGATGACGGCGGGTCGTTCATCTCCCAGTCCGCGAACGTCGTGGATCCCGCGTCCCCGGCGGCCGGCGACAGCGCAGCCGAGAGGGCAAGGGCGATCGGTGCATGCATGGTGGCTCTCCTTCGGGTGTGGCGCCGGGCGCGTCTCCGGCTGACCCGGGCCGGGGCCCCGTTCCCCCCGGGGCTCGCGGCCGAGCGGGTCCCCGCCCACGATTCCCGCGAACGCCCGAGCCCGGGACGGGCAAGTGCATGGGCTCGCGCTCACCCCTTCGTCGGATCTGCCGGCCGGGCGCGCCCCGTGCAATGGAGATGTGGGGAACGCGGACCGCCCGCCCCCGGACTCCTTCGACACCAGGGGGTTTGACCGACCGATGCTGACCTTCGTCCTGGGCAGCGGCCGTTGCGGCTCGACGCTGATCGCCGAGCTGGTGGCGCGTCACCCCGACGTCGGCTTCGTGTCCAACGTCGACGACAAGCTCTCACGGCTCAACCTCAAGGGCCGCTGGAACAACGCGCTGTTCGCCAGGGCGGACGAGCGTGACCCTGCGCTGCGGCCGTTCCGCGACCGTCGGCGCGCGCTGGAGCGCGGCCGGCTGCGGGTGGCGCCGTCGGAGGGCTGGTCGGTGCTCGAGCGGCAGGTGTCCGGCATCTTCCCCCAACCCACGCGCGACCTGACCGCCGCAGACGCGACGCCCTGGCTCCTCGGGCGGATCCGCGAGTTCTTCGACAGCCGGATCGAGGCCCAGGGCAAGCCGATGTTCATGCACCACCTCACCGGGTGGCCGCGCTCGGGCCTGCTGTCCGCCGCCTACCCCGAGGCGAAGTACGTCAACGTGATCCGCGACGGGCGGGCGGTCGCCAACTCCTGGCTGCAGATGGGCTGGTGGGACGGCTACCAGGGGCCGGAACGCTGGTACCTCGGCCCGCTGCCGGAGGCCTACCGCGAGGAGTGGGAGGAGTCGGGACGCTCCTTCGTCGTGCTGGCCGGCCTCGGCTGGAAGGTGCTCATGGACGCCATCGAGCAGGCCCGGCAGAAGGCGCCGGAGGGGCACTGGCTCGACGTGCGCCTCGAGGACTTCATGGTCGACCCGCGCGGCCAGATGGAGGCCGTCATGGACTTCCTCGGGCTGGAGTGGACCCCGCAGTACGAGGCCGGGTTCGCCCGGCACTCCTTCCAGGCCAGCCGCGGCCAGGCCTGGCGGCGGGACCTCAACGACGCCCAGGTCGAACAGCTCGAGCGTGTCATCGCCAAGCCGTTGCTGGAGCACGGCTACGAGCTGACCGAACCCCGACCCGCCCACCGGACCCGCTGACGCACGGCGTCGGCAGAACGACAAGGAGCCTCTCGTGTCCCAGGACATGGCCGTCCCCACCGCCGAGACCCTCTCGACCCGCACCTGCACGATCTACGTCGTCCGCCACGGCACGACGACGATGAACGTGGAGAACCGCTACCGCGGGCGTCGGGACATCCCGCTCGACGCGCAGGGCTACCAGGACGCGGTCGACGCGGCGCGACAGCTGTCGAAGGTGGGGCTGGCCGCGGTCTACACCGGCAGCCTGCGGCGCACCATCGCCACGGGGCAGATCATCGCCGACGAGGCCGGGGTGCCGGACCTCCGGATCATGCACGGCCTCATCAACGTCGACTACGGCGCGTGGGAGGGGATGACCTCCCAGGAGGCCGAGATGTACGACCCCGTCGCGTTCCGGCTGTACAAGACCTCGCCGTCGCGGGCCGTGTGCCCCAACGGCGAGCGGCTGCGCGACGCCCAGGAGCGGATGGTCGCGGCCCTGCAGCTCATCGGCTCGCGCCACCCCGGCGAGCACGTCGCCGTGGTCTCCCACGCCGTGATGATCCGGCTCGTGGTGGCCGCCCTGGAGCACACCGAGGGCGAGCAGTGGCGCATCCCGGTGGGGCGCGGCTCGCTCACGACGATGCTGGTCGAGGACGGCCGGGTGCGGCTGCACCGGCTGCCCGACGGCGACGACGTCGACTGAGCCCCATGATCGGCCCGGACGTCAGCCCCGGATCGGCCCGGACGTCCGCCCGGACGCGCGCGTCCGCGCAGATCAGGGCCGGTATGCCGTGCCGTGCGTGGGTGCGCACCGGCCGGGACCGCGGCGGTGAACCGGGCGTGACCGGCGGGTAGCATGGCGGCGGCAGTGTGGCCGGGAACCCTCGGTGCGCTGTCGGCCTCCGACGTCGACCTTCTGGAGCCCACCCGCGTGACTACCTCCCGCCCGGCTGCCGTCATCGTCCTCGCCGCAGGCGAAGGCACCCGCATGAAGTCGGCCACCCCCAAGGTGTTGCACCCCATCGCAGGGCGGACCCTCTTGGGTCACGCCATCGCCGCCGCCCGCGGCGCCGACCCCGAGCACCTCGCGGTGGTCGTCCGCCACGAGCGGGACCGCGTCGCCGCCCACGTGGCCGAGGTCGACCCGGCGGCGGTCATCGCCGACCAGGACGAGGTGCCGGGCACCGGCCGGGCCACCGAGTGCGCCCTGGACCTGCTGCCGTCCGAGCTCGAGGGCACCGTGCTGGTGACCTACGGCGACGTGCCGCTGCTGACCGCGGCCACGCTGCACGACCTGATCGAGGCCCACCACGCCAGTGGCAGCGCGGCCACCGTGATCACGGCGACGCTGGAGGACCCGCACGGCTACGGCCGCATCCTGCGCGACGAGCACGGCGAGGTCGCCGGCATCGTCGAGCAGAAGGACGCCACGGACGAGCAGCGGGCGATCACGGAGATCAACTCCGGCCTCTACGCCTTCGACGCCACCGTGCTGCGCAAGGCGCTCGCCGAGGTGGGCACCGACAACGCCCAGGGCGAGAAGTACCTCACCGACGTGCTCGCCATCGCCCGGCGCGAGGGTCTGAAGGTCAGCGCGCACCTCGTCGCCGACCTGTGGCAGACCGAGGGCGTCAACGACCGCGTGCAGCTCGCCCGGCTCGGCGCCGAGCTCAACCGCCGCATCCTCGAGGGGTGGATGCGCGAGGGTGTCACGGTCGTCGACCCGGCCAGCACGTGGGTGGACGCCGACGTCACCATCGGCCGCGACACCGTGATCCAGCCCGGCACCCAGCTCAAGGGCGCGACCACGATCGGCTCCGGCGTCACGCTCGGCCCGGACACCACCCTGGAGGACGTGGAGGTCCGCGACGGCGCCAGCGTCGTGCGCACCCACGGCTCGCTCGCGGTGATCGGCGAGGGGGCCAGCGTCGGGCCGTTCGCCTACCTGCGCCCCGGCACCGAGCTCGGCACCAAGGGCAAGATCGGCACCTTCGTCGAGACGAAGAACACCACGATCGGCGAGGGCGGCAAGGTGCCGCACCTGACCTACGCCGGCGACGCCACGATCGGTGCCGGCGCCAACATCGGGGCCGGCACGATCTTCGCCAACTACGACGGGGTCAAGAAGTACCCCACCGTGGTCGGGGACCACAGCTTCGTCGGGTCCAACTCGGTCATCGTCGCCCCCCGCACGATCGCCGCGGGCAGCTACGTCGCGGCCGGCTCGGCCGTCACCGTCGACGTCGAGCCCGGCGAGCTCGCCGTCGCCCGCGGCCGGCAGCGCAACATCGCCGGGTGGGTCGCCCGGGCCCGCGCCGGCACCCGCACCGCAGACGCCGCCGAGGCGGCCACCAGCCCGACCGACCGCCCCGACGCCCCCGAAGGGACCCCTGCCTCATGACCGGTCTGAAGCGCACCACCGAGAAGAACCTCATGGTCTTCTCCGGTCGGGCCCACCGCCAGCTCGCGGAGGAGGTCGCCTACCAGCTCGGCACCGACCTCGTGCCCATGCAGGCCTACGAGTTCGCCAACAGCGAGATCTACGTCCGCTACGAGGAGTCGGTCCGCGGCTCCGACGCCTTCGTCATCCAGAGCCACACGGCGCCGGTGAACGAGTGGATCATGGAGCACCTGATCATGGTCGACGCGCTCAAGCGCGCCTCGGCCAAGCGGATCACCGTGGTCATGCCGTTCTACGGCTACGCCCGCCAGGACAAGAAGCACCGCGGCCGCGAGCCGATCTCCGCCCGCCTCATGGCCGACCTGTTCAGGACGGCCGGCGCCGACCGGCTCATCTGCGTCGACCTGCACACCAGCCAGATCCAGGGCTTCTTCGACGGCCCGGTCGACCACCTCATGGCACTGCCGATCCTGTCCGACTACGTGCGCCAGAAGTACGGCCGCGAGCAGCTCGCGGTGGTCTCCCCGGACGCCGGGCGGATCAAGGTCGCCGAGCAGTGGTCCGACCGCCTCGGCGGGGCCCCGCTGGCGTTCATCCACAAGACCCGCGACATCACCCGTCCCAACGAGACGGTGGCCAACCGGGTTGTCGGTGAGGTCAAGGGCCGCACCTGCATCCTCGTCGACGACATGATCGACACCGCCGGCACGATCACCAAGGCGGCCGACGCGCTCATCGCCGACGGCGCCTCCGACGTCATCATCGCCGCGACCCACGCGATCCTGTCCGGTCCGGCCGTGGACCGGCTCAAGAACTGCGCGGTGCGCGAGGTCATCGTGACCAACACCCTGCCCATCGCCGCCGAGCGCCACTTCGACAAGCTCACCGAGCTGTCGATCGCACCGCTGATCAGCCAGGCCATCCGCGAGGTCTTCGAGGACGGCTCGGTCACCAAGCTGTTCGACGGCAAGGCCTGACCAGCACAGGGCCACCCACGTGCGTGGAGATCGGCGGGGCAGCCGCCCCGCCGATTTCCGTATCCCGCCGCGCGTCGCCTAGAATCGCGAGGTTGCCTCGGCGAGGGACGCTGCAGGGCTGGTGCGAACCAGAGCCCGTGAAGCAGTCCGTGATCGACGCGGTGGTGCTGGACGTCTGTCTCGCGCCCGCACGCGCCGGTTCACCCGCGTCGTGCCGCGCCCCGCGTCGAGGCCCACCGCACACCAGAACACCACCCACCGTGCGCGTGCCGCCCTCATCCGGCCCGTGCGCGACCGTGAAGCAAGCACAGGAGAGACATCGTGTCCGAGATCAAGCTCGTCGCCGAGACCCGCACCGAGTTCGGCAAGGGTGCCGCCCGCCGCATCCGCCGCGCCCACCAGATCCCCGCCGTGATGTACGGCCACGGCACCGAGCCGCTGCACATCACCCTTCCGGGCCACGACACGATGATGGCGCTCAAGCACGCCAACGCGCTGCTGACCATCGAGATCGACGGCAAGGACCACCTGGCCCTGGCCAAGGACGTCCAGCGTGACGCCATCAAGCCGGTCATCGACCACGTCGACCTCGTCGTGGTGAAGAAGGGCGAGAAGGTCACCGTCGACGTGCAGGTCCACGTGACCGGCGACGCCGCCCCGGAGACCGTCGTGACCGTCGAGCAGCAGACCGTGCAGCTCGAGGCCGAGGCCACGCACCTGCCGGAGAGCATCGAGGTCTCGGTCGAGGGCGCCCAGGCCGGCACCCAGATCCACGCCTCCGACCTGACCCTGCCGCAGGGCACGTCGCTGGTCACCGACGCCGAGCATCTCATCGTCAACATCAGCCAGGCCATCACCGCCGAGGCGCTCGAGGCCGAGCTCGCCGAGGCCGAGGCCGAGGCCGGCATCGAGCACGAGGAGGCCGGCGAGGCCGCCGAGGGCGAGGCCGCTGCCGAGGGCGAGACCGAGGCTGCCGCCGAGGGCTCCGACGAGGCCTGAGCCGCTGCACGGCCCGGGGCGCGCGCCCCGGGCCACACGGCATACTGCATCTCCCATGGACACCTGGCTCATCGTCGGACTCGGCAACCCCGGTCCGTCCTATGCCGGTAACCGGCACAACGTCGGCGCCATGGTCATCGACGAACTGGCCGCCCGCGCCGGTGCGACCCTGCGGTCGCACAAGGCGCGGGCGGCCGCGTCCGAGATCCGCATCGGCACGCTGCCGGACGGGGCTCCCGGGCCGAAGGCGGTCATCGCCCGGCCGCTGTCGTACATGAACGAGTCCGGTGGTCCGGTGGCCGGGCTGCTGTCGTTCTTCAAGATCCCCGTCGAGCGTCTCGTCGTCGTCCACGACGAGCTCGACATCCCCTTCGCCGACGTGCGTCTCAAGCGCGGTGGCGGCGAGGGCGGCCACAACGGGCTGAAGTCGATCACCAAGTCGGTCGGCAGCCGTGAATACCTGCGCGTCCGGGTCGGCATCGGCCGCCCGCCCGGCCGCATGGACGCAGCGGCCTTTGTCCTCAAGGACTTCTCCGGCACCGAGCGCACCGAGCTGCCGTTCCTGCTCGGCGACAGCGCCGACGCCGTCGAGAAGCTGGTCACCGACGGGCTCGAGGCGACCCAGCAGGTCTTCCACTCGCGCTGAACCGAGGCCGCCGAGCCGAGGCGGCCGCTACGCAGCGTGGCTCCATACGTTTGCATGAGCTTTGCGCTCCTGCCAACAGCGCAACGCCGCTCGTCCAGCAGGGCGATCGTCCGAATTCGATTGTGCGGCACCGTGGTTGGACCGGCGAGTTCCGACCATGCCTCTCCCGCTCGCCGGTGCACGGTCCTTCCATGCAGGGTGGGGTGGGAAGGCGGACCGCAGATGACCGACTACGCGCGCCCGACCCGCCGCCGCAGGCGCAGGCGCGCGCGCGGCGCCGGGCTCGTGCCTCCGCAGCAGGTCGCGACCGCGGACCCCCTCCCCCCGGCAGTCACCACCACCACCATGACCACCGCGCCCGACGTCCTCGACGCGCCACCGCAGCTGACCGTCCGCGCGCGCGTCTGGGAGCGCCGCTACCGGCACACCGCCGTCCTCATGGACCTGCTCGCCGGCTGCGTCGCCGCCGTGCTGGGTTGTGTCGTGCGCTTCGGTGCCGAGCCGCGCCTGGCCTACGTGCTCCTCAGCATGGCCGTCCCGGTCGCGTGGATCGTCGCGGTGACGTGCACGCACGGCTACGAGAGCCGCTACATGGGCGTCAGCACCGAGGAGTACCGCGCGCTCGTCGACGCCGCGCTCGGCCTGCTGGCGGTCGTGTCGGTGGTGGCGTTCGCGGGCCAGATCACCATCGCCCGCGGCTACGTCGTGCTCGTGCTCCCGGCACTGTTCTTGCTCTCGCTGATGGGACGCAAGGGTTTGCGCCGCTGGCTGCACGCGCAGCGTCGTGGCGGGCTGTTCATGCAGCGCACCATCGTCCTGGGCCGTGCCGACTCCGCGCGCGACCTGATCCGCCAGATCCACGCCTCGCCGGTGCACGGCCTGTCCGTTGTGGCTGCGTGCGTTTCGGGCCTCGACGGTGCCTGGGACGACGCGCCCGAGCTGGAGGGCGTCACCGTCTTCGGCTGCCCGGAGGACGCCGTGGCCGCCGTCGACCTCTTCGACGCCGACGTCGTCGCCGTCGCCAGCCACCCCGACCTCGGCGGCCCGGTGCTGCGCCGGTTGGCGTGGGCCCTGGAGGAGCGCGACGTCGACCTCGTCGTGGCGCCCGGGATCCTCGAGGTCGCCGGCCCCCGCCTGTCCATCCGGCCCGTGGCCGGCACCCCGCTGCTGCACGTCGAGCGCCCGGTCATGTCCGGGGCGCGACGGGCCGTCAAGGTCGTGGTCGAGCGGGCCATGGCCATCTGCATCGCCGTCGCCGCACTGCCGGCGATCGAGCTGGTCGCGCTCGCCGTGCACCTGGACTCCGCGGGCCCGATCCTGTTCCGGCAGAAGCGGGTTGGGGCCCGCGGCGAGCCTTTCGAGATGCTCAAGTTCCGCACGATGGTCACCGATGCCGAGGCCCGGCTCGCCGAGATCAACGATGGCCACGAGACCAACGCTGTGCTGTTCAAGAAGCGCAATGACCCGCGGGTCACCCGCGTGGGCAAGATCCTGCGGCGGTACTCCCTGGACGAGCTGCCCCAGCTGCTGAACGTGCTCCGGGGCGACATGTCCCTCGTCGGCCCGCGGCCCCCGTTGCCGCAGGAGGTCGAGAAGTACGAGCCCGACGCGGTCCGACGCCTGCGGGTGCAACCGGGCCTGACCGGGCTGTGGCAGGTCAGCGGCCGCAGTGACCTGTCCTGGGAGGAGTCGCTGCGGCTCGATCTCTGGTACGTCGACAACTGGTCGCTCGTGCTGGACGTGCAGATCCTGATCCGCACGCTGCGCGCCGTGGTTCGCGGCGCGGGGGCCTACTAGGGGGCGGCACCGGGTCGACCCGGGGGCTGACGCGGCCTTCCGGACCGACGCGGTGCGCCATGAGCGCACAAAGGAGAGCCATGCTCACGGCACCGCCGAACCCGGCCGCGGAGGCGGCGTCCGACATCGTCCTGCCCACACACCCCACCGGGGTGGCGCGATGAACACACGCAGCGTCCTGGCCACCTCCCTGGCCGCCACCGTGGTCCTGGCCGGTGCCGCAGCAGCGCAGGCCTCCGTCAGCAGCAACCCCGTGTCCTGCGTCCAGCCCGACGGCAGGGTGAGCGCCATCGCGATCAGCGGTGGCACGGCATACCTCGCCGGCAGCTTCACGCACGTCAAGGACAAGGGGGGCGCCACGGTGGTGCGCAACCGGCTGGCGGCGGTCGATACCGCAACCTGCACCGTGCTGCCGTGGGCACCGTCCGCGGACAACAACGTCCTCGCCCTGGCCGTGCGCGGCAGCACCGTGTGGGCCGGCGGCGACTTCACCCACATCGGCACGACGGTCCGCAACCACCTGGCAGCCCTCGACGCCGGCACCGGGGCGCTGACCTCGTTCAACCCCAACGTCAGCAACACCGTGCGGGCGCTGGCCGCCTCGACCTCGACGCTGTACGCCGGCGGGACGTTCACCTCGGTCAACGGGACCTCGCGGGGGAAGCTGGCGGCGTTCTCCACCGCGGATGGCAGCCTCACCACGTGGAAGCCCAAGGCGTCAGGCGCCGTCAACGCGCTCGCGATGTCGTCCGACGGCGCGGACGTTTACGTCGGCGGCACGTTCACCGCGATCAGCGGCACGAGCTCCGCGGCCTACCTGGCGGCGGTCAAGACCGACGGCAAGGGGACCGTGGACCCGTCGTTCGACCCGGCGCCGACCTTCCCGATCATCGCCCTGGCGGCCGACCAGCGCGGGGTCTACGCCGGCGCGGGTGGCTCGGGTGGCCACTTCGTCATCTGGAACCTCGACGGCTCGCTCCAGCGCCCCGTCTACCAGACCGACGGCGGCGTGCAGGGCGTGGCGGTCGACGGCGACTCGGTGTACGCCGGGGGGCACTTCACGAACTACTGCGTCGGCAACACCGGCTCGGGCAGCCCGTTCATGTGCTCGACCAACCTCGCCCGACGCAAGCTGTTCGAA
>NZ_DASVZH010000089.1:0-9830 GCF_036391795.1 Oryzihumus sp. | reverse complement strand
ATTGCCTTGGCCGTTGCCGCCCCCGTTGCCCTGGCCGCCATTGCCCTGGCCGCCGTTGCCCTGGCCGCCGTTGCCTTGGCCGCCATTGCCTTGGCCGTTGCCGCCCCCGTTGCCCTGGCCGCCATTGCCCTGGCCGCCGTTGCCCTGGGAGCCGCCGCCGCCGTTGGTGGAGCCGCCACCGTTGGTGGACCCGCCGCCGTTGCCGTTGGTGGAGCCGCCACCGTTGGTGGACCCGCCGCCGTTGCCGTTGGTCGACCCGCCGCCGTTGCCGTTGGTCGACCCGCCGCCGTTGCCGTTGTCGGACCCACCGCCGTTGGTGGACCCACCGCCATTGCCGTTGTCGGACCCACCGCCGTTGGTGGAGCCGCCACCGTTGCCGTTGGTGGAGCCGCCGCTGCTGGACCCGCCATTGCCAGAGCTGCCCCCGCCGGTGTCGGTGCCGCCGCTCCCGTTGCCGTTGTTGCCCGGGTTGGCATTCGGGTTGCCGTTGTTGCCGTCGTTGGCGTTGCCGCTGCCGTTCGAGCCCGGGGGCACGTCACTCTGGCCGTTGCCGTTGCCGCTGGCTGAAGCAGTGGTGTTCGCGGCCGCGCCGGTGCTGCCGGACGCCGCGGCCGCGGTCACGCTCGGTGCCACCACCATGGCCCCCGCCACGACACCGATTGCCAGCTTTTCCCCCCATGCGCCCCGTCGGTTGGACCTCTGAGCCATGTGAGCGCTCCCTTGACCGCAAGAGCACTGCCGACGGTCGGCACCCCGGCGGGGGTCATCCTCGAAGGGGTTTGCTCTGTAACGATCACGCTCGCATTGGTCAGGATTCGGTAAAGCCGGTTGCGGGGAGCATCATCCGTTCGCCGGGATTCTCGACCGGTTGGGTCGAGGGGGAGGGTCGACCCAATGGCCGACCCAAAGGGGGGCGATCCGGCCCTGGCGGGCAGAGCCGCCGAAACCGGACCCCGCCGTCTCAGCCCGCCGGCTCCAGGACGGTCATCCGGTGGGCGGCTCGGGTGAGTGCCACGTAGAGGACCCGGACGCCACCGGGCGACTCGCGAGTGATCTCCGCCGGGTCGAGGATGACGGTCGCGTCGTACTCCAGGCCCTTGGTGGACATGGGGTCGACGACGTAGACACGCTCCGAGGCGTGCTTGCCGAGCGGTGCGGCAAGGTCCTCCCAGGCGCGCGGGGTGATCACCGCGATCGAGCCCTCGACCTCGGCGAGCAGGTCCTCGACGGCGTCGACGAGCCCGTGCTCCAGCTCAGCCACGGGCACCCGGACCTCCTGGGGCTGCACCCCGGTCTCGCGCACGGCCTGCGGGATGTCGGCGTCGGGCACCTCGCGGCGCACGACGACCGCGGCGTAGTCGAAGATCTCGCGCGCGTTGCGGTAGTTGGTGTCCATGTGGAACGTCTGGCGTTGCTGGGTGCCGAACGCCTCGTCCCGGGCACGCAGCGACTCCGCACCGTCGGGCCACGAGCTCTGTGCCGCGTCGCCGACGACCGTCCACGAGGCCCACCGGCCCCGGCGCCCGAGCATCCGCCACTGCATCGGCGAGAGGTCCTGGGCCTCGTCGACGAGGACGTGGGCGTACTCCTCCGGCCGCCCGATCCGGCCGTACATGAGGCGTTCGCGCATGGTGTGTGGCGTGACCTCCGACTGCCGGGGCGTGCCCGACGGGGTCAGCCGCTGGGACTGCACCTCCGCCACGCCGTACTGCGACAGGTCGTCGAGCTCTTCGATCTCGTAGAACCCGCGCTCCTCACGCGGGGCCTCCCGCATCGCGCCGAGCCGGCCGGCGAGGTCGTCGATCAGCGCGACGTCGGCGACCGACCACTGGCCGGTCTCCAGCGCCACCTGCATCGAGTCGACGAGCACGTCGACCTCGGCCGGGGTCAGCAGGCCCTGGGCGTAGCGCTCGGTGCGCTCGCGGTCGGCGAGCCAGAGCAGCACCTCGCGCGGGTCGACCGGGCGCCACCACTTCTGCATGAACGCCTCGACCTCGAGGTGGTCGGTGAACCGGTCGAGGAAGTCGGCCTTCTCGCCGTGCCGGTCGCTGGCCCACGCCGCCTCGGCGAGCGCCTGCTCGGCGGCCTCGGCGGCGAGGTTGCGCTGGTGGTGGCGCAGCACCTGGTTGCGGACCCGGTTGAGGACCGGTGCGTCGAGGCGGATCGGCCGGCCGCCGATGAACGCCCGGAACTGCGTCGGCGCGTCCGGGGTGAGGTCCCGCGCGGCGCGGGAGAGCACCCGGCGGATCCGCAGCGACCCCTTGATCGCCGCCGCCTCGTTGGAGTCGAGCCGCTCGGTGGTGACCCCGTCCACGACGTCGCCGAGCGAGCGGAGCGTGACCGTCTCCTCACCGAGGGAGGGCAGCACCCGCTCGATGTATGCCGTGTAGGCGGCCGAGGGGCCGGCCACCAGGATGCCGCCGCTCTCGAACCGCCGGCGGTCGGAGTAGAGCAGGTAGGCGGCGCGGTGCAGGGCCACCACGGTCTTGCCGGTGCCGGGGCCGCCGGTGATCTCGGTGACGCCCCGGGCCGAGGCCCGGATGGCCTCGTCCTGGTGGCGCTGGATGGTGGCCACGATGTCGCGCATCTGCGCGCCACGGCTGCGCGTCAGCGCCGCCATCAGGGCGCCGTCGCCGACGACGACCATGCCCTCGGGGGCCTCCGGGACCATGAGGTCGTCCTCGACCCCGATGACGTCGGCGCCCTTGCAGCGCAGCACCCGCCGGCGCAGCACGCCCATCGGGTCGACCGGGGTGGAGCGGTAGAACGGCGCCGCGGCGGGGGCGCGCCAGTCGATGACCAGCGGCTCGTAGTCGTCGTCGCGGACGCCGAGGCGGCCGACGTAGCGGACCTCGCGGTCCTCCCCGCCGGACCGGGTCTCGTGGACCAGGTCCAGCCGGCCGAAGACCAGGCCTTCGTACTGCGTGTCGAGGGTGGTCCGACGGCGGGCCGCGTTGAAGACCAGTGCATCCCGCTCGAACAGGCCGGTCAGCTCCTCCTCGCGCACGTCACCGGTGCGGTCCGTGCGGCCGCGTGCCAGACCCTCGGCCTCGACCAGGGAGGCGCGCTCGGCGGCCTTGCCCAGCTCGGCGTAGACGCGGTCGACGTGTGCCTGCTCGACCGCGATCTCGTGGGCGACCTCCGCCGAGGGCTGCTTCGGCTGGTGGTTCGACTGGTCCGGCACGGTCACGTTCTCCGCCTGTCGGCTCGTGGTGGGGTCAACGGGGTCGCACGTCAAGGTGCGAACGCACGAGTCTAATCTGCCCGCGTGTCCACATCAGGCGTTCGCCCACCGTCCGGGCAGCCGCTGGTCGGCTCCGTGGTCCGTCTCGACGTCACCACCGCCGACGACGCGCCCGGGCTCTTCGCCGCGCTCGACGACGAGCGGGTCTGGGCGAAGGGCTACGGGGGAGGTCCGGCCGGTCGTCCGGCGGACCTCGAGGCCATGCAGGCCTGGGTGGCGCGCTCGCTCGCCTCGGCCCGCGAGACCGGCCGCACGGCATACACGTTGCGGCTGGTGGCGGACGGCGACCTCGGCGCCGCGGGCACCGTCGTGGGGACGACCAGCCTGGGCGACATCGACCTGGCCAACGAGCGTGCGCACCTGGGCTGGACGGCGTACGGCCCGCGGTGGTGGGGGACCGCGGTCAACCCCGAGGCCAAGCTGCTGATCCTGCGGCACGCGTTCGTGGACTGTGGCTTCGGCCGGGTCAAGATCCAGACCGACCTGCTCAACGACCGCTCCCAGGCCGCGATCGCCAGGCTCGGCGCCACCCGCGAAGGGGTCCTGCGGCGACACCTGCGCCGGGCCGACGGGTCGTTCCGCGACACCGTGGTGTTCAGCATCCTGCGCGAGGAGTGGCCGACCGTGGAGGAAGGGCTGGTCGCGCGGATACGCTCGCTGGCATGACCGACGTCGCCGCCCAGCCCACTGCCGACGAGCTCGCCCCGCCCACCCCGGTCATCGACCGGGAGGCGGCGCGGCGGGCCTACGACGACGACCGGGCCCACGTGTTCCACTCCTGGTCCGCCCAGGGCGCGCTGACCCCGATGGTGGTGGCTGCTGCGCAGGGCTGCTGGCTGTGGGACGGCGAGGGCAACCGCTACCTGGACTTCTCCTCCCAGCTGGTCAACACCAACATCGGCCACCAGCACCCGGCGGTCGTCGCGGCCATCCAGGAGCAGGCCGGCCGCCTGTGCACCATCGCCCCGCAGCACGCCAACGACGTCCGCAGCGAGGCGGCGCGGCTGATCACCGAGCGGGCCCCGCAGGGACTGGACCACGTCTTCTTCACCAACGGCGGCGCCGAGGCCATCGAGAACGCCGTGCGGATGGCGCGGCTGCACACGGGCCGGCGCAAGGTGCTGTCCCGCTACCGCAGCTACCACGGGCACACCCAGGCGGCGATCCACCTGACCGGCGACCCGCGCCGCTGGCCCAACGACTCCGGCGCCGAGGGCGTCGTGCACTTCGTCGGCCCGTTCCTCTACCGCTCGCAGTTCCACGCCACGACCGAGGCGGAGGAGTCCGAGCGCGCCCTGGCGCACCTGGCCCACGTGGTCGAGATGGAGGGGCCGGCCACGATCGCGGCCATCGTGCTGGAGACCATCCCGGGCACCGCCGGCATCATGACCCCGCCGCCGGGCTACCTGGCCGGGGTGCGCGAGCTGTGCGACCGGCACGGGATCCTGCTCATCCTCGACGAGGTCATGGCCGGTTTCGGGCGCACCGGCGAGTGGTTCGCGCTCGACGGCATCGACGGCGGCGTGGCCCCCGACCTCATCACCTTCGCCAAGGGGGTCAACTCCGGCTACGTGCCGCTCGGCGGCGTCATCCTGAGCGACGCCGTCCACGAGACGTTCCGTGAGCGCCCCTACCCCGGCGGCCTGACCTACTCGGGCCACCCGCTGGCCTGCGCTGCCGCGGTGGCGACGATCCGCGCCATGGACCAGGACGGGATCGTCGACAACGCCCGCCGGATCGGGCAGGACGTCCTCGGCCCGGGCCTGCGCGAGCTGGCCGGCCGCCACGCCGTCATCGGCGAGGTCCGCGGCCGGGGCGTGTTCTGGGCCCTGGAGCTGGTCGCCGA
This sequence comes from Oryzihumus sp., assembly GCF_036391795.1. Classification (GTDB taxonomy): domain Bacteria; phylum Actinomycetota; class Actinomycetes; order Actinomycetales; family Dermatophilaceae; genus Oryzihumus. The sequence goes on along the minus strand of NZ_DASVZH010000089.1, from coordinate 4,740 downwards.
TCGCGGGACCCGCGAGCCGCTGGTGCCCTACAACGCCGCCGGCGCGGCCGCCAAGCCGATGAACGACCTCCTCGGGGCGTGCAAGCGGCGCGGCCTGCTGCCGTTCGTCAACATGAACCGCCTGCACGTCGTCCCGCCGTGCATCATCACCGAGGCGGAGGCCCGGCTCGGGCTGCGGCTCCTCGACGAGGCGCTGACCGAGGTCTTCGGCGACTAGGGCCCCGGCTGGGTCCGGCCACGGCTGGTCCGGTCCGGGCCGGATCCCGATCTAGATGAGCCCGCGCCGGGCGGCCTGCACGCCGGCCTGGAAGCGGGTGCCGGCGCCGAGCTGGTCCATCAGCGCCCGCACCCGGCGCTCGACGGTGCGCTGGGAGACGCCGGTCTGCCGGGAGATGGTCGCGTCGGAGGCGCCTCCGGCCAGAAGCGACAGGATGTGCAGGTCACGCTTGTCGACGCCCTGGGCCGACATCCGCGAGGTGGGGATGGCCAGGCGCCAGATGGCATCGAGGGTCGCCCCCAGCGCCAGGACGAGCGGGCGGGAGCGGATCAGCAGCGACCCGTGCCCGCTCTCGTCGTAGGACGACAGGTCGAGCACCGCGGCGGTGTCGTCGACCACCACGGCGGAGAAGGGCAGGTCATAGGTGAAGCGGTACTTCTCCCCGCCCTCGGCGCGGGCCGCCAGCACCTCGCTGGCGTTGTCCCACTCCAGCACCTTGGCGTCGTAGGTGGTCCGCAGGCTGAGCTCGACGCCCTCCGAGGAGTAGCTGCGGTCCCGGTGGCTGGACAGCGGCGCCTCGAACAGCACCCGGGTGCGCGGTGAGATGTTGCGCGCGGAGCGCAGCTGCTGGGTGGCCGTGGCCACGATCTCGGCGGTGGCGGTGTGGAGGTCGTCCAGCGAGGTCAGGACCGTGATGCCCTCCAGCCGACGGGAGCTGTCGGAGCGCGCCTGGTAGTAGACCTGGCTGAGCTCGTGGGCCGCGGAGCGGGCCTCGCGGGCGCGGCGCTCCAGGTTGACCGCGTGCGCGGGCAGCGCCACGTCCGGCGGCGTCGGGTCCCAGCTGCCGTCGGCGTGGACGTCGACCAGTCCGCGCTGGGCCAGGATGTGCACGACCCGGTCGACCGACTCGCCCTCGATCCCCTGCGCGACCAGCAGCTCCCGGGTGGGGTGGGCGTGCTGGAGGATGGCCAGGTAGACGCGCGTGACCAGCCCTTCGGTGACCGCGTCAGGCGGTTCGGACGCCAGACCGGGGGTGCGGTTGGCGAAGTGTGGGGCCTTCACCACGGCGATGCCTCCTTCGGCCCCCAGTCCACCCCAGCCCCCGAGGTGAGGGGCCCGGTCGAAGTGGCGGAATACCGACATTGACTGTAGCCCGCCAGCCAAAGGGTTTACACCCCTCCGTGATCTTTGCGAGAGTGATGTCAGCCGGCTAGACCGGCCGAGGCGCGAAGAGTCGCCGGTCCCCCCGCCGGGCGACCACGCGCTGGTCGCGGCGTCCCCGGGAGAAGCCCCCCCTGCCTCCCGGGGACGCCGCGCACATCATTTTTCGCCCCTTTTCCCGCCGGTATGCCGGGTCGGCCACTTCACCGTGCCACCCGGGACCACCGCCGAGGCGGCTCCCCTAGGCTCTCGCGGGTGAAGGTTCTCGTCATCGGATCCGGTGCCCGCGAGCACGCCATCGTCCGCGCCCTGACCGCCGACCCCGCGGTCGACGCCGTCATCGCCGCCCCGGGCAACCCGGGGATCGACACGATCGCGCTGTGCCGCGACCTGCCAGGCGGCCTGCTCGACGGTCCCGGCGTCGCCCACCTCGCCGCCGAGGTGCACGCCGACCTGGTCGTCATCGGCCCGGAGGCGCCCCTGGTGGCCGGAGTCGCCGACGCCGTGCGCTCCCGCGGGATCGCCTGCTTCGGGCCGACCGCGCAGGCCGCCCGGCTCGAGGGCAGCAAGGCGTTCGCCAAGGAGGTCATGGCCGCCGCCGGCGTGCCCACCGCGCTGGCCCACGTGTGCACGAGCCTGGACGAGGTGACCGACGCGCTGGACGCGCTCGGCGCCCCCTACGTGGTCAAGGACGACGGCCTGGCGGCCGGCAAGGGCGTCGTGGTCACCCAGAGCCGCGCCCAGGCGGTCGCGCACGCCGCACAGTGCCTGGCCAAGGAGGGTGGCCGGGTCGTCGTCGAGGAGTACCTCGACGGGCCCGAGGTGTCGCTGTTCTGCCTGACCGACGGCACCACCGTCGTGCCGCTGACCCCGGCGCAGGACTTCAAGCGGGTCGGCGACGGGGACGAGGGGCCCAACACCGGCGGCATGGGGGCCTACTCGCCGCTGGACTGGGCCCCCGAGGGCCTGGTCGCCGACGTCGTCGCCCGGGTCGCCCAGCCGACCGTCGACGAGATGCGTCACCGCGGGACGCCGTTCGCCGGGGTCCTCTACGTCGGCCTCGCGCTGACCTCACGCGGGCCCCGCGTGGTCGAGTTCAACGCCCGGTTCGGCGACCCCGAGACGCAGGTCGTGCTCGCGCGCCTGGCCACCCCGCTCGGCGGGCTGCTGCTCGCCTGTGCCACCGGCACCCTCGACCAGGTGGGCGAGCTGCGCTGGCACCCCGAGCACGCCGTCACCGTGGTCATCGCCTCCAAGGGCTACCCCGACAGCCCGCGGACAGGTGACGAGATCCACGGCCTGGACCAGGTCGGTGACGACGCCTGGGTGCTGCACGCCGGCACCGCGCCGGGTCGCGACGGTGCCGTGGTGTCCGCGGGCGGGCGCGTGCTGTCCGTCGTCGCCATGGGCGGTGACCTCGAGGAGGCGCGCGACCGCGCATACCGGGCGGTCGAGCGGATCAGCCTGGACGGCTCCCACCACCGCACCGACATCGCGCTCGCCGCGCAGCGCGGCGAGGTCGCGGTGCCGACCCAACCTCCCGCCTGACCCGGCGCGTCGTCACCGGCGCACGGGACCGGGCGGGCGGGCTGCGAGGATGGGGGCATGACCTCGGTCGTCCCCACCACGCCGCCCGCCCTTCCCGGCTTCGCCCACGTCTACTCCGGCAAGGTCCGTGAGCTCTACGCGCCGGTCGACCCCGGCACCGGGCAGCCCCGCGAGGACCAGCTGCTGCTCGTGGCCTCCGACCGGATCTCGGCCTACGACTTCATCCTGGACACCGAGATCCCCGACAAGGGCGCGGTGCTGACCCAGCTGTCGCTGTGGTGGTTCGAGCAGCTCGCCGACATCCTGCCCAACCACGTCATCTCCACCGACGTGCCGGCGGCGGTGGCCGGCCGGGCGGTGCTGGTGCGCCGGCTGCAGATGGTCCCGGTGGAGTGCATCGGCCGGGCCTACCTCACCGGCAGCGGCCTGGCCGAGTACCGCCAGACCTCCTCGGTCTGCGGGGTCCCCCTGCCCGAAGGGCTGGAGGACGGCTCGCGGCTGCCGGAGCCGATCTTCACGCCCACGACCAAGGCGCCGGTGGGCGAGCACGACCAGCCGATGACCTACGCGCAGGTCGAGGCGGAGCTGGGGGCCGACCTGGCCTCCCGGGTGCGCGACCTGACCACGGCGATCCTGGCGCGCGGCAACGCGGTGGCGGCGGAGCGCGGCATCCTCCTGGCGGACACCAAGGTGGAGTTCGGGCTGGACCCGGCCGCCACCGACGAGCAGGGCCGGCCGGGCATCGTCCTGGCCGACGAGGTGCTCACCCCCGACTCCTCGCGCTTCTGGCCGGCCGACCAGTGGCAGCCGGGCCGGGCCCAGCCGTCCTACGACAAGCAGTTCGTCCGCGACTGGCTGACCTCCCCGGCCAGCGGGTGGGACCGCCACTCCGGCGAGGCCCCCCCGGCGCTGCCGCAGGCGATCGTCGACCAGACCCGGGCCAAGTACGTCGAGGCCTACGAGGCGCTGACCGGCCGCCGGTTCGGCTGAGCGGGCGCGGCCGGCCGCCGGGTGGACGCGCCGTCGGGGCCGCTGACGTCGGCAGATATCCTCAGGGCGACCCCGCACGCCAGGCCCGGCAGGGCCGCGCCCCGAGGAGCACCTCGCATGGGAACCGTCGTCATCGACGTGATGCTGAAGTCCGAGATTCTCGATCCCCAGGGGCAGGCCGTCGCCGGCGCCTTGCCGCGGCTCGGGTTCACCCAGTTCACCGACGTCCGCCAGGGCAAGCGGTTCGAGCTGACCGTCGACGGTGAGGTGACCGAGGAGGTCCTCGCCGCGGCCCGTGAGGCGGCCGAGAAGCTGCTGTCCAACCCGGTCATCGAGGACGTCGTCCGCGTCGCCGAGCTGACCGACGAGACCGCCGGGCAGCCCGCATGAGGATCGGGGTCGTGACCTTCCCCGGGTCCCTGGACGACCACGACGCGACCCGGGCGATCCGGGTCGCCGGCGGTGAGCCGGTCGCCCTGTGGCACGGCGACGCCGACCTGCACGGCGTCGACGCCGTCGTGCTCCCCGGTGGCTTCTCCTACGGGGACTACCTGCGCTGCGGCGCCATCGCCCGCTTCGCCCCGGTCATGGACGTGCTCGTGCCGGCCGCGCAGGGCGGCCTGCCGGTGCTCGGCATCTGCAACGGCTTCCAGGTGCTGTGCGAGTCGCACCTGCTGCCCGGCGCGCTGATCCGCAACGACCACCGCAAGTTCGTCTGCCGCGACCAGGTGCTGCGAGTCGAGAACGCCGCCACCCCCTGGACCTCCGACTTCGAGCAGGGCCAGGAGATCACCATCGTGCTCAAGAACGGCGAGGGTGGCTTC
>NZ_DASVZH010000088.1:0-39166 GCF_036391795.1 Oryzihumus sp. | reverse complement strand
GGCGGGTCCGCCCGAGGGCCGGGTCCGCCGGGTCGCGGTGGTCGGCGGCGCGGGCGACGACATGTTCGAGGCGGTGCGCGCGAGCGGGGCCGACGTCTACGTCACCGCCGACCTGCGACACCACCCCGTGCTGGAGGCCCGCGAGGAGGACCGCGGCGGCACGCCGTACCTCGTCGACGCCGGGCACTGGGCCACCGAGTCGCTGTGGCTGGGCAGCGCGCGTGAGGAGTTGCTGCGCGCCCTCGGCGAGCGGGGCACTACGGTGGAGGTTCACATTTCCACACTGCGCACCGACCCCTGGGACTTCGTGGTCGGCGCCGAGTCGCCCGGAGGTACGCCCTGAAAGCCGACACCAGCCGTCAGTGGCGACTGCTCGACCTGCAGGCGCTGGACACGCGCCTGGACCAGATCGCGCACCGCAAGGCCACGCTCCCGGAGCTGAAGGAGCTGGCCGCGCTGGAGGTGCAGACCGGCGCCCTGGACAGCGAGCTCGTCCGCGCCCGCACCGCCCACGGCGACGTGCAGCGGGAGGTGGCCAAGGCCGAGGCCGACGTGCAGCTCGTGCGTGACCGCGCGGCCCGCGACCAGGCCCGCCTGGACTCGGGGCAGGGCACGGCCAAGGACCTGCAGGCCCTCCAGCACGAGGTCGCCTCGCTGGCCCGCCGCCAGGGCGAGCTCGAGGACGTCGAGCTCGAGGTCATGGAGCGGGCCGAGGCCCTCGAGGCGCGGGTGCGCGAGCTCGAGGCGGCCCGCGCCGAGCTGACGGTCAAGGTCGACGCGCTCGAGGCCGCCCGGGACAAGGCGCTGGCCGACCTCGACGCCGAGGCGGCCCAGGTGACGGCCAACCGCGCCAACGTCGTGCCCGGGGTCGGCGAGGACCTCGTGGCTCTCTACGAGAAGATCCGCGCCAACAGCGGAGGCGTCGGGGCTGCGGCCCTGCACCAGCGCCGTTGCGAGGGCTGTCGGCTCGAGCTCAACCAGGTCGACATCAACCGCATCGCCGCGGCGGCCGACGACGAGGTGCTGCGCTGCGAGGAGTGCCGTCGCATCCTCGTGCGCACCTCCGAGTCCGGCATCTGAGCCCGGTGGCGCGCAGGCTGGTCGTCGAGGCCGACGGCGGGTCCCGGGGCAACCCCGGCAACGCCGGCTACGGCGCCCTCGTCCGTGACGCGGCCACCGGTGCGGTGCTCGCCGAGCGGGCCGAGTCCGTCGGCATCGCCAGCAACAACGTCGCGGAGTACTCCGGGCTGGTCGCCGGCCTGCAGGCCGTCCTGGACATCGAGCCCGGGGCGGCCGACGTCGAGGTGCGGATGGACTCCAAGCTCGTCATCGAGCAGATGGCGGGCCGCTGGAAGATCAAGCACGAGGACATGCGCCGGCTGGCTCTCGAGGCGCGGGACGTGGCTGCCCGGATCAGCGACGCCGGGGGCTCGGTGCGCTTCACCTGGGTGCCGCGCGCCGAGAACTCCGCCGCCGACAAGCTGGCCAACGCCGCGATGGACGGGGAGTCCATCAGCCGGCAGGTGGGCGCCACGTCCACCGAGCCGGTGGCCGCGGCCTCCGGGGAGTCCACCACCACCGCGCCGGACCTGGGCGTGCCCACCCGCCTGGTGCTGGTGCGCCACGGCGTCACCGACTTCACCGTCGCCGGCAAGCTCGACGGGCGCGGTGGCACCGACCCCGCGCTCAACGCCGCCGGCCAGGCGCAGGCCCAGGCCGCGGGGCGTGCCGTGGCCAACCTCGTCGGGCACAGCCACGCCCGGCTGGTGACCTCCTCCCTGACCCGCGCGCGCCAGACCGGCGAGGCCATCGCCCGGACCCTGGGCATCGAGGCCGAGGTCGACGCCGACTGGGACGAGCAGTCCTTCGGTGACTGGGACGGCCGGAGCATGGGCCAGATCTCCGCGCGCTGGCCCGAGGAGCTGGGGCGGCTGCGGGGCGACCTGGCCTACGCCCGCCCGGGCGGCGAGAGCCACTCGGCGCTCGCCGAGCGGGTCCTCGCCGCCTACCGCCGGGCGGTCGAGCCCGGTGGCGTGGTCGTCGTGGCGACCCACCGCAAGCCCATCCTCGTGGTGCTCACCGAGCTGCTCGGCATACCGCACGAGCGGATCTGGCGGCTGCTGACCGCCCCCGGGTCGCTGTCCGCGGTCGAGGTGTGGGCCGACGGCGGGGCGTCGGTGGCGTTCGTCAACCACACCGCCCACCTGCGGCAGGGCTGAGCGCCGGCGGACGCGTCCCACGTGCTGAGCCCGGGCATCCGCCATGCGGACGGCTGTGGCAGGGTGCGGCCATGGACGAGCGACTTGCCTACCGGGTCCTCACCGGACCGGACGACCGGGCCTTCTGCGAGCGGGTCAGCGCCGCCCTGGCCGAGGGTTACGAGCTGCACGGCGCCCCCGCGCTGACCTTCGACGGCCAGCGCGTCATCGTCGCCCAGGCCCTGGTGCTGCGCCGCGAGGGGGAGTGGCGGTGAGCTACGCGGGCGACGTCCCGCCGCAGGAGGCGTATGCCGCGCTGGAGTCCGACCCCGCGGCCGTCCTGGTGGACGTGCGCACCTCCGCGGAGTGGAGCTACGTCGGGCTGCCGGACCTGACCGGGCTGGGCAAGCGGGTCCTGCCGGTGGAGTGGCAGCGCTTCCCTGACGGGTCGGTCAACGAGGGCTTCCTGGACGAGCTGCGCGACGCCGGCGTCACCGAGGGCGCCCCGATCTACTTCCTGTGCCGCTCCGGGGTCCGCTCTGCCGCGGCCGCGGCCGCCGCGACGCGCGCCGGCCTGGGCCCGGCCTACAACGTGACGGACGGCTTCGAGGGTCCGCTGGACGGTCACGGGCACCGCAGCGTGGCCGGCTGGAAGGTCGCCGGGCTGCCGTGGAGGCAGGGATGAGCGAGCTGCGACCGGACACCCTCGCGGTCCGGGGAGGGCTGGCCCGCAGCGGTTTCGAGGAGACCGCCGAGGCCCTCTACCTGACCTCCGGCTTCGTCTACTCCAGCGCCGAGGAGGCCGAGGCGGCGTTCAAGGAAGAGGTCGACCGCTTCGTCTACTCCCGCTACGGCAACCCCACCGTGGCCATGTTCGAGGAGCGGATGCGGCTGCTGGAGGGCACCGAGGCCTGCTTCGCCACCGGCTCCGGCATGGCCGCGGTGTTCGTCGCGCTGGCCGCCCTGCTCGGCAAGGGCGACCGGGTCGTGGCGGCGCGCGGGCTGTTCGGCTCGTGCTTCGTCATCCTGGACGAGATCCTGCCGCGCTGGGGCGTGGAGACCGTCTTCGTCGACGGCCCGGACCTGGACCAGTGGCGCGAGGCCCTGTCGGTGCCCACGACCGCGGTGTTCTTCGAGTCGCCGAGCAACCCGATGCAGGAGCTGGTCGACGTGCGCGCGGTGTGCGACCTCGCGCACGCGTCGGGGGCCCAGGTCGTCGTCGACAACGTGTTCGGCACGCCCGTGTTCTCCCGACCGCTGGAGCAGGGCGCGGACGTCATCGTCTACTCGGCCACCAAGCACATCGACGGCCAGGGCCGCACCCTCGGCGGGGCGGTGCTGGGGACGGCGGAGTTCATCAACGGCCCGGTGCGCAACCTCATGCGCCACACGGGCCCGTCGATGTCGCCCTTCAACGCCTGGGTGCTGCTCAAGGGCCTGGAGACGCTGCGCCTGCGCGTCGAGCGGATGGCCGCCTCCGCGCTGGAGATCGCCCGGACCCTCGAGGCGCACCCCCGGGTGTCCCGGGTCGTCTACCCCTGGCTGGAGTCGCACCCCCAGCACGAGCTCGCCCGGGCGCAGATGCTCGGCGGCGGCACGGTGGTCACGTTCGAGGTCGCCGGTGGCAAGGACGAGGCGTTCGCGCTGATGAACGCCCTGGAGGTCATCGACATCTCCAACAACCTGGGCGACTCCAAGTCCCTCATCACCCACCCGGCCACGACGACGCACCGACGCCTCGGTGAGGAGGCACGGCGACGGATCGGCATCACCGACGGCGTGCTGCGGGTCTCGGTCGGGCTGGAGGACGTGCGCGACCTGGTCGACGACCTGGTGCAGGCGCTCCAGGCCTGACGCGACGCGGTGGACGCCGGCTTCCGGGCCGGCCCGCACTGTCGGCTCGAGCCGCGGCTCAGGCCAGGCTGAGGGCCAGGACCGCCGCTGCCATGGTGACCACGGCGCAGAGGGCGCCCTGCCAGGCGAAGGTCCGGGCGGGGACGCTCACGCCGGCGCTGCGGCACCGCTCGCGCCACAGGATCGTCGCCAGGCTGGCCCACACGGTCACCAGTGGTCCGCAGTTGACGCCGATGAGCAACGCCATGAGCCGGTGCGGCTCGGTGTCGGTGACCGACTCGAGGGCCAGGTAGGCCGGCAGGTTGTCGACCACGTTGGCCGAGGCGGCGCCCACGCCGGTGACCCGGGCCAGGGCCGGCAGGTCGGTGCCGCTCCCGACGGCGGAGGCGAGCAGGTCCTGCAGACCGTGGCGCAGCGCGACGTCGACGACGACGAACAGCACGCAGACGCCGGCGACGACCAGCCACGGCACCTTCGTCTCGCGCAGGACCTTGGGCTGGCGCACGAGCGCCGTCACGGCCAGCACGGCCGCGGCGGCAGCCGCGGGGATGGCCGGGGTGATGCCGCTGACGAACGCCGGACCGAGCGCCAGGCACACCCCGCCGGCGACGCCGAGCAGCACCCGGTCGTGCGGCTGTGGCGGGGCGTCGAGGGTGTAGCGCCCGCGCAGCGCGCGCCGGTGCAGCAGCGCCAGGACGCAGACGGTGGCCAGGACCGCTGCGGCTGCGGGCAGCGCGGCCAGCCGGAGGTATCCCGCGTGGCCGAGTCCCAGCGCCTCGAACCGGTGCAGCGCCAGCAGGTTGGTCAGGTTGGACACCGGCAGCAGCAGCGAGGCGGTGTTGGCCAGCCAGACCGTGGTCATGGCGAAGGGCAGCGGGCTGACGTCGAGCTGGCGGGCGACCGCGATGACCACCGGGGTGAGCAGCACCGCTGTGGTGTCCAGGCTCAGGACGATCGTCGCGCCCACCGACAGGGCCACGACGAGCAGCCACAGCGCCCAGGTGCGGTGCCGGCCCGCCCGGGCGGCCCAGTGGCCGGCAACGTCGAACACCCCTGCGGCGGCGGCGATCTCGGCCACGACGGTGATGGCGACGAGGAAGACGAGGACCGGCCCGACGCGGGCGGCGAGGTCGGCCAGCTCGGCTCCGCTCATCTGGCCGTCGTCTCCAGCACCCAGGGCTGGCCGGACCGCCTCGGCTCGTGCAGCGCGGTCTCGAAGTCGGGCGCCAGGATCTTCTCCAGGGCGGCCGGGGTGCGGGCGTCCACCCCCGCGACGCAGAGCGCACGGGCCACGAGGCCGCGGGTGTGCTTGGCCATGTGCGTGGCGCCGGGCACCTTGACCTGCACCCAGCGGCGGGTGAGGTCACCGCTGGGAGTCCAAGCGGCGGCATACGTGCTGGAGCGGCAGTCGACGATGACGCCGCGGCCGGCGGCGTCGGGGAGCACCCGCGCGAGCGGCTCGCGCCAGACCGAGGCGAGCGGGCCCAGGCCCTCGAGGTTGACCCCCATCGAGAGCCGGTAGGGGGCGACCTTGTCGCCGGGGCGCACCGCGCCGTAGAGGGCGGAGACGACCAGCAGCCAGCGGCGCGCGCGGCGCAGCGCGGCGGCGTCCAGGGAGGCCAGGTCCAGCGCGTCGTAGAGGACGCCGGTGTAGAGGTCCGCGGCGGGCAGCGCCGGCGCGGTGGCCAGCCGGGTGTTGCGGGCGATGTCGTCGGCCAGGTTGGCGCTGACCCCCAGCGCCTCCGGAGCGTCCGGGCGGGCGCTGACCTCGGCCACGGCGGCGGCGACCTGTGCGCGGGTGCCGGTCAGCTCGGGGAAGGAGAGGCGGTCCAGCCTGGTGGGTGCGCCGCGCGGGCGGCCGCGCTTGGACTCGGAGGGCGGCAGCAGGATCAGCACGGGGGACAGCGTAGGAGGCGCCGTCGACCGCGCTCGCTTCGGGCGCGCAGGCGGCCGCGCGTGCGTAGTGTGAGGGCCATGTCGATGCGCAGGATCACGCTCAGGCCGACCGCCCGCGTCGAGGCGGCCGGCGTCGACGGGGCCGAGCTGCGGGCGGCCTTCGACGCCGTCCGTGCCGAGCTGGACGTGCCGGCCGAGTTCCCGGCGGAGGTGCTGGCCGAGGCCGACGCCGCGGCAGCCTCGGTGCGGCTGCCGGAGCGAGACGCCACCGACGTCGGGTTCTTCACCATCGACCCCCCGGGGTCCAAGGACCTCGACCAGGCCATGTGCCTCGAGCGCGCCGGCGACGGCTACCGCGTGCGCTACGCGATCGCCGACGTGCCGGCGTTCGTCGCCGCCGGGGGAGCCATCGACACGGAGGCCCGCCGGCGCGGCCAGACGATCTACGCCCCCGACCGGCGCACCCCGCTGCACCCCGAGCGGATCGCGGAGGACGCCGCGAGCCTGCTGCCGGACCAGGACCGGCCGGCCTTCGTGTGGGACCTGCGCCTGGACGAGGACGGTGAGGAGGTCGCGGTCGAGGTCTACCGCGCGATGGTGCGCAGCCGTGAGCGGCTGGACTACGCCACGGTGCAGCAGGCGGTCGACGCCGGGTCCGGTGGTGAGCGGATGGCGCTGCTGCGGGAGGTCGGCGAGCGGCGGATCGCGCTGGAGCAGGGGCGAGGCGGAGCCAGCCTGCCGCTGCCCGAGCAGGAGGTGACTGTCGACGACGAGGGCCGCTACCACCTGCGCTTCCGGCCGCCGATGGTGGTCGAGGACTGGAACGCCCAGATCTCGTTGCTGACCGGCATGGCGGCCGCCGAGATGATGCTCCACGGCGACATCGGCATCCTGCGGACCATGCCCGAGCCGGACCACCAGGCGGTGGCCCGGTTCCACCGCCAGGCCCGGGCCCTCGGGGTGGTGTGGCCGGCGGAGTGGCTCTACGGCGAGTTCCTGCGCTCCCTCGACCGGACCGACCCGCGTCAGCTCGCGCTGGTCCACGAGGCGACCAGCCTGTTCCGCGGCGCCGGCTACACCCCGTTCGTGGGGGACCTGCCCGAGGTCAGCATGCACGCCGCTGTGGCGGCGCCCTACGCCCACGTCACCGCGCCGCTGCGCCGGCTCGTGGACCGGTTCGGGCTGTTGGTGTGCGAGGCGCTGTGCGCGGGGGCCGAGGTGCCCGACTGGGTGCGTGAGGCCCTGCCGGCGCTGCCGAAGGCGATGGCCTCTTCCGACCAGCGGGCCGCGTCCGTCGAGCGCGCCTGCACCGACGCGGTCGAGGCGGCCGCTCTGCGCCACCACGTGGGCGAGGTCTACGACGCCGTCGTGGTCGACCTGAACGCGCACGGCGGATTGGTCCAGGTGGCCAACCCGGCGATCCTGGCGCCGTGCCGCGGCACGGTGTCGCTGGGCGAGGCGTTGCAGGTGCGGCTGGTCGAGGCCGACATCGCGCGGCGCTCGGTCCGCTTCGAGCCCGTCTGACCCCGCCGAATCAGGTAGGCGACCACCTGCAGGGTGCGGAGCGCAGGTGCGCCTTTGGGTGGATGTCCGCGCCGGTCGCTCAGAGCAGCGTGGGATGCGTCGGGATGGACTTGCGACGAATGAGGACAGCCATGGTGCACAGGAGGCTGGCGGCTCTGGCGGCGGCAACGGGGGTGGCGGCGGCGATGGTGTTTGCGGCCGCACCGGCACAGGCGTGGCCGCAGGACCCGACCGTCATGACGTACGGCGACGACGGGTGCGACGGCGACCAGCTCGCCACGATCTACGCCCTCGCCCCCAACGGTGAGTGGCTCTCGGGGAACTTCGGTCCCTGGGGTGGCTACGCCCTCACCTTCAGCCAGGTGCCGGCACATGGGGAGTCGGTGCGCTTCGACGTGTTCTGTGGCACGACCGGCTACCACTCGACGCAGCGCTGGGTGAACCGTCCCAGCGTCGGGACCAGCCTGAACGTGGACCTGTAGGGCCGACCGCTCAGCGGGAGCCACGTGGCCCGCCGAGCACGGGAGTGCCCGGCGCGGCGGCACGGTGGGTACCGTGGGGGCTCCTGACGGTGATGGAGGCCCCCCATGGCAGACCCGGCAGCCGGCGCCGCCTCGCGGCGTCAGCGTGACACCACGAGGGCGGCCCTGGTCGCCGCGGCCCTCGCCCTGGTGGCGGTGCCGTTCGCGCTGCTCCTCCTGCTGGTCGAGGACCACTGGGGGCCCCTCGCCGAGGCCGACCGCGGCGCCCGGGACGGCCTGCACCGCTTCGCGCTGACGCAGCCGGCGTTCGTCTGGCTCATGCGCGCGTTCAGTGACTCCGGGTCGGCGCTGGCGTGGCAGCTGGTCATGCTCGCCGTGGCGGTGTGGCTGCTCTGGCGCCGGCTGTGGCGCCTGGCGCTGTTCGTGGTCGTCACCACCGCCGTGTCCTCGCTCCTGAACACCGCGGTGAAGGCGATGGTGAACCGTCAGCGTCCCGTCGTGCCGCACCCGTTCGTCCACGAGCCCGGGGCCAGCTTCCCCAGCGGGCACGCCCAGGCGGCCATCGTCGGCTATGGCGTGCTGCTGCTGGTGTTCCTGCCGGTCCTCAAGGGGGTCTGGCGCCGGGTCGCGGTCGCGATCGCGGTCGTCATGGTGCTGGGCATCGGCTTCTCCCGCGTGGCCCTGGCCGCCCACTACGTCTCCGACGTGCTGGCCGGTTTCGTCCTGGGGGGAGCGTGGCTGGCGGCCATGGCCGCCCTGTTCAGCGCGTGGCGGGTCCAGCGGGGTCGTCCGGCGGTCCACCCGGAGGAGGGGCTGTCCCCGGAGGACAGCGAGCGGCTCAACCCGGCGGCCACCTCGCCCGGGGGGCCGCCGCGGGAGTAGCGGCGGCCGGGGCCGCGGGGGTGGGGCTGCTCGCAGTGGCGGGGACGCACACGGCATACCGGGTCCGGGGGAGCCGTTAGGATCAGCGGCGGATGAGTCGGTCAGACGGCCGCGTCGGCGCCCCTCGGGGTGCCGCCGAGGAACGTCCGGGCTCCACAGGGCAAGGTGGTGGCTAACGGCCACCCGGGGCGACCCGCGGGACAGTGCCACAGAGAGCAGACCGCCTCGGCGAACCACCCGGCTCCGGCCGGGCAGGCGCCGCGGTAAGGGTGAAACGGTGGTGTAAGAGACCACCAGCACGCCAGGTGACTGGCGTGGCTAGGTAAACCCCACCTGGAGCAAGGTCAGACAGGAAGCGTTCGAGGGCGGCCCGCCCGAGCTTCCGGGTAGACCGCTGGAGGTGTCCGGCAACGGGCACCCGAGATGGATGGCCGTCGCCCGCAGTGCCGGTAACGGCCGCGGTGCACAGAACCCGGCGTACCGACCGACTCATCCACCCCACCGCAAACGCGGTGCACAACGAGCGAGGCCGCCGCCCCCGCCGCGTGGCGGCCGGGGGCGGCGAGCAAGCTAGCTGGCCAACACGATGGTGAAGCCAAACGGGGCAACTGCTGCGTTCACCTGACCGTGGGCGGCGGTCGTGGTCGCGACGAGTCGACCCTGTCGGTCGTACGCGTACGCGGTGACATGGCCGCTGCCCAAGACCATCACCTTGTGGCGCATGTGCGTGGCGAAGCTCTTCAGGAGGGCTTGGCCAAGGCCCCCGGCCCCGCCAAGGGTGGCCCACTCGACCTCCGGCTGGAGGAGGACGCCGTCTATCCGAGCTGTACGGCCATCACCGACGTAGGCGGCTGTCAGCCGGGTGCTGCCGGCAGGCAGAGACTTCGGGGTCGGCAGCGAACCGACGTCCAAATAGCCCGGGACGGCCGTTACTCCTTGGGCTCCCGCGCCGCCCTGGAGCTGAACGCCGGCCGAGACGCCACCCAGCGAGAGCCGCGCGCCGACAGCGTCAGGCGGGGCGATCTGCCTGTCGAACACAGGCATCACCACGTACCGATCCTGGGTGGGCAGCCGCACCGGGATGACGACCCGGCCTCCCGGCCGTAGCGCCACGTACCGGTCGCCGCTCCACTGGCTCTCGCCCGTCCAGGACTCGGTGGGTTCGATGACGGCGGCATCCCCGGTGAGAAGTCCCGACTCGGCTTCTGCGTAGCTCCACGTCACCCGGTCGCGCACCTCGGCGATCCGAGACGCGGATGCGACGTCGGGGGCTGCGTCGAGCGCCAACATCGACATCACCCCATGGATGGTTGACTCGGCACCGGCGTTGTAGTTGATCTGCCCGTCGGGGCTGATTCCGTCGTACGTGACCCCGGTGCTTGGGTCGTACATGGGTGCGTGAGCCGGGTTGTTCCCGAAGTACCAGCTCCCAGCGATACCCGCGAGGTGGCGGAACGAGGTTTGATGTGTCGCCTCGGCCGTCTTCAGGAGGTTACGCAGGGTCACGTCTGCGCTGTACGAGATCTGGTCCCGGTAGATGGGAGCGGGCAGCCACTCGTTGTCGGGTCCGCCTTGCGCGAGCAGGTGGGGGGTGAACTGGGCTGTTTCGCCGACCGCCGTCCTGACCCAGTCACCGCGGTTGAGGGCCTCCCCGGCCGCGGCAAGGGAGCCAGCCATGTCGTCCGCCCAGGAGTGCCACATCGACCGTGACCTGGCCCAGGGCATCAGAGCTCCACCGGGCCACCCGGGCGTCTTCATCGCCGCAACACCGTCGGCGAGTTCGGTCAGGTCACGGCGCGCTCGCTCGTCGCCACTGGCGCGGACATACGCCAGCAGACCGTAGATGGCCTCGGAGGAGATATCGGCACCATCGGCGATGAGCCACGAGGGCCAGCGGAGGCCGTCGACTTCCTGCCAGGTGCCGAACGTGTTGAGGTCCTGCCGTTCCACGGCGCCCAAGGCGAGCGAGAGGCGGCCGCGCAGGAAGTCGGCGAACCCGGGGTCGACGTCCTTGAAGGCGGCATAGCCCGTGCCCAGCGCCCAGATGGTGCGCCCGAGCCAGAAGGAGGACCCCGCGTCAGAGGGATTCGGGTCGTCCGCGGGAGTGGGGGTCGGGTTGAGCGTCCCGTCAGGCTGCATCCAGAGCACGACGTTGCCCGCGTCAGGCCCGGACGCATCCTGCATGTAGGTCAGCCCGCGCAGGAGCTGGTAGGCGTGACGCCGGGCATCGTCGTCGCCGAGCTGCTTCCAGGCGGTCAGGTAGGCGACCGCCGCTCGACTGATGTCGTCGGCGTCGTAGGCACCCTGGCCGTAGGTGTTCGTCGCGGCGTTGTAGTCGCCTCCCCCCACATTGCGGTAGGTGCCGTCGGGGTTGTGGTTGGCGTAGACCCACAGGACCCCCACGGCTGGCTCGTCTTCCAGACGGTATGTGGTGTGGCCTTGCTGGCTGCGAGGGGTGACGGTGCTGCCAAGGGAGTCGAGGTGCGCCAGGTTCGTCAGCCGCTGGTGCGACGCCGCGGGCACCGCAACAGCGGTGGGCGCCGTGGCGGTGCCCACCGTCACGGCGAGGCTGACGAGACCTACCGCAGCGGTGGTTGCTGCCCGTCCCGGTCGTGATCTGAAACGCAATGGCCCTCCTAGGTCGAACCGACGCGTCGCGTCGGTGGTTGAGGCCCGGCTCCCGTCGCCCTGTCTGCGGCGAGCCCAGGGTGTTACCGCTGGCCGAGGTCGGGGGATCCCACCGACCCGGCGAACGACACCATCGAAGGCAGCGAGGGAACGAGCGCGGCCTGGTACGCGTGGTAGATGTCGGGCTTGCCCCACCAGATGGAGTCATCCGGCGTGTTGTCCGGGCCGAGCTCGTGGAGCCAGCCGCCGTTCTCATGGTCGATGAGATGTTCCTCGGCATAGCCCCAGAGCGTGTCGAGCCACTGGCGATAGACGGAGTCGTTCGTCTCGTGGTGGAGTGCCGCGGCAGTGGCGAACGCCTCGCACAGCACCCAGTGCAGGCGCTGCCGGACGACCGGTTGGTCGGCGAAGTCCGTGGTGTAGACCAGACCTGGCGAGCCGTCGACCGCCCAGCCGCGGTCCATCGCGGCGGCGAACATGGCCGCAGCGGCTTCCAGGAGGTCGGGCCGCGGTGTCCCGTCGCGGGCCACAGCAGCCCGAGTGTTCAGGGCCAGGCGCGCCCACTCCAGAACATGGCCGATCGTGACGCCGAAGGGCCGGAACTGATCGTCCGCCCGCTCCCGGTTGTAGTCCAGTTGCGGCTCCCAGGCGTCGGTGAAGTGCTCGGGCAGCCGCCAGTCGGCCTCGCGGGCGTAGCCACAGACCACTCGATCGACGATGCGGCGTGCCCGGTCCGTCAGCGAGGGGTCACGGAGCACCTCTCCAGCTGCCAGCATGGCTTCGACGGTGTGCATGTTGGCGTTGACGCCGCGGTAGGGCTCACTGGCGCGCCACCGCCTGTCCCAGGACTCGCGGGCCATGCCCTCGGCCTCGTCCCAGAAACGCAGGTCGAAGACGGACAGTGCATCCTCAAGGAGGGACCGGCCCTGGGGATGGCCCACGGCCGTCAGCGAGGCGCTTGCCAGGATCACGAAGGCATGCGCGTAGGCGGCCTTGGTCCCGTCAACGCCTGGCTCGTCCCCGACGACGACCCCGGAGAACCAGCCACCGTGTCGGTCGTCGCGCAAGAGCCCACCGGCGTCAAGGGCCTTGGCTCCGTGGTCAAGACACTGGGCGAGGGACAGTCCGGCCTCTGGGTGACGCAATGTGGCCAGGGCCGCGACGTGGGTCATCCGGCAGGTGATCCAGGTTGCGACGCCCCGGCCCGGGGCAAGGGTGTTCGTGGGGTCGAGCCACCCAAAGCCCCCGGCTGGGTGCAGAGCCCTCGGGACAAGTGCCGCGAGCTGGTCGGCGTGCTCGGCCCAGGCGTCCGGGGTCACGACCGTCTCACCCCTGCAGCTCGGAGTGCCGCTCGCCCGGCCGGTGGGTCGCGACCCCCAGCGTGGAGTCGGACTGGCCGTAGTAGGCGAACCAGCGGTCGCGGAACCACACAAGCCCCTCGACGAACGTGACGTTCGAGACCAGCCCATGGGTGTCCTCATACGTTGTCGGCTCGATCCACGGCCTGGTGAGCTCGGCGAGGATCTCGGTGGGTCGGTCCGGGTGCACGAGGATCTGGCCTGCGGTGTACCTGACGCTGCCGTCGGCGTTCTTGATGGCGGCGTTGTGGATGAGGAGGATCAGGCCGTTGTCGGTGATGAGCGGGGCCGGGCCGACCTCGACGAGGAAGTCCGAGAAGGTGCCCGGCCGCGGCGCCATCACTGGCGGTTGGTCATCCGCGGTAAGGGGGGTCCAGTGGATGAGATCCTCGGAGGTCGCGGCCCAGATCGAGCCCTCGCCGAAGAACATGAGGTAGCGACCGTCCACGGCTTGGGGCAGGATGCCGCCCGCCTTGGACCACGGTCCCACCTGCCCGTGGCCCTGGGGCTGGAAGGTGTCGAAGTCGGGAAACAGCGGGCCGTGCTTGGTCCAGTTGCGCAGGTCCTGTGATGTGGCCAGGCACAGCAGGGCCGTGTCCCGGTCCCACCCCGTGTACGTGAGGTAGAACGTGTCGCCGACCTGGCTCACCCGGGGGTCTTCGCATCCGAACCGGTCGTAGTCCTCGCTGGGGGACAGCACAGGCTCGGATTCGCGTTCGAAGCAGAACCCGTCGTCACTCCAGGCGAGTCCGACGTGCGAAACGATGTCGTCGGCGTGGGCACGGTAGAGCAGGGCGACCCTGTCCCCGACGACGACCGCCGTGGGGTTGTACACGCTGCCTGACTCCCACGTCTCACCCCGGGGGGTCAGGATGGGGTTGCGCTCGAACGGGGTGAACGGGCCAAGGGGGAACTGCACGGCTCCGGCGGTCATCATGTCCTCTTCGGGGGCTGGTCGGGGCTAGTCGTTGCTGGGCAGGGGCGGCAGGGGCGGCAGGGGGTCAAGGCGCACACGGTGTCCGGTGCGATCGGCCTGGGCGGCGGCGTAGGCGACAGCCACAGCGGTCGCTGCGGTGTCCGGCCCGGATATCGGCCGCCGCGTCCGATCCAGCCGGCAGGCATGCAGGTCACGAATCGCGTCGGCGACGGTGGCGTGGTACACCGCCGACTTGGCAGGGGCGCCGCCGAGGCTCATGGCGACCCGCGCTCGGCGCGAAGCCGGGAAAGGTCTGCCCCGGCCGAAAGCCGTCCCGTCGTGCCTGCTGGCGTCGACCGACACCGTGGCCGACGGGGAGAAACCGTCGCGGGTCGGGCCGAGGAAGTCCGGCGTCGACACCAGCGCGAGGAGCTGGTCAAGACCCGCGTCGTCGGTGAAGACATCGATGTCCGCGCTGACAGGGATCCAGCCGTTGACCCGGGCCTCGGCGACGCCGTAGTCGAGGCGCATGAGCTGGCGCTCGGCGCGGTGCGCGTGCGTGAAGGAATGGGTGTGCGTGACCAGGCAGTCGCCGTGGACGAGGCTGGCCGTCACGATGTCCGGGGAGGGCCAGCCTTCGCGCCGGGTGCTGGTGGCGTCGACGTGCGTCGCCCGTTCGTCGACGAAGATCGCCGCCGCGTCGAAGAAGTGGACTCCGTGCTCGACGAAGATGCCGCCGGATTGGGCCTCGTTCCAGAACCAGTGATCCGCGGGGAGGCTCTCGTCCGCTGCGTCGTTCTCGAAGAGGAAGCGCACCGGTCGCCAGTCGAGATGGTCCTGGAGCCGCCGGAGGCCGCGCAGCAGGGGGTTGTAGCGCAGGACGTGGTCCACGACCACGACCCGATCGTGCTTTGCGGCATGGTTGCGCACGGCCAGTGCCTCCGACGGCGTCGTGCCGACGGGCTTTTCGCAGAAGACGTCCTTGCCGGCGCCTATCGCCTCGATGGCGAGGGCGGAGTGCGTCCCCGGCGGGGACGCAATCACTACCGCGTCCACAGCAGGATCGGCGAGCGCCTCGTTCCAGCTCAGCTCGCGGGCACCGTGGCGTGCTGCGAGCTCGCGAGCGCGGGTCCGGTCGATGTCGACCACCGCGGCAACGTGGGCCTCGGGGACGTCCCTGACGGCGTCGAGGATGAAGCCGGCGAAGCCGCCCGCGCCAACAACCGCGACGGTGGTCGGTCGGGTGCCCAGGTCAGTCATGGCGGGTGCTCTCAGCCCTTGACCGCGCCACCGACGACGCTGGCGACGAGGTAGCGCTGGAGGAAGACGTAGACGATGAGGAGTGGGGCGGCCACGATGATCGTCGCCGCAGACAGCAGGCTCCACTGGCTCACGTAGGCGCCCTTGAAGGCGAACAGCCCCAAGGTGACCGGTGACTTTGCCTGGTCGGGCAGCAGGATCGTGGCGAGGATGATGTCGTTCCAGACACCGATCGCCTGGAGGATGAAGACGGTCGCCAGGACGGGTTGCAGCAGGGGAGGCAGGAACCTGAACAGGTACCGGAGGTAGCTGACGCCATCAAGCGCGGCCGCCTCGTCCAGCTCCCTCGGGATCGACTTCAGGTAGCCGGAGATGAGCAGGGGCCCCACACCGACCCCCGATGCCATGATGAGGACGTAGCCCAGCCGGGTGTCGTACAGGTGCATTCGCAGCGCGAGCTGGAACACCGTGACAAGGGTGTTGGGCAGGAACAGCATCGACACGAAGAGCATGTTCCACAGACGGGTGTGCTTGAGATACCCGCGGGCGACGGGAAAACCCACCATCAGGGACATGAGCGTGCCCATCGAGGCGGCCACGAAGGTGTACAGCACGCTGTTCACGACGTAGGCCGCGAAGTTGCCTTCACGCCACGCGGTGGCGAAGTTGGACAGGAGGGGAGCCCTGACGAGTCCGGTGGGGTTGTTGAAGAACTCGCTGTTGCTCTTCAACGCGGTGTTCACCAGGAACGCGAGGGGGTACAGGTAGACGAGGACGACAACAGCGAGCAGGAGGTAGTTGACGAGCTTCGTTGCTCGCCGTCGGGGTCCTCTGCGTCGCTCGGCCGGGTGGGCCTGCGCGGGCGCCTCGGCAGGCAGAGTGGTGAGGAGGTCGCTCACAGTGCCGTCTCCTTCCGGCGAAGGTAGAGCAGGGTCGCCAGCGAGACGATCATGACGATGAAGAACTGCACGATCGAGATCGCGGCTGCATAGCCCTGAGACTGGACCGCGCCACCTTGTGCGCCACCGAAGCCCTGGGTGAATATCGCCAGGGAGAGCACCTGCGTCGCCGGGTTGATGGGGCCAGTCAGGACGTAGATCAGCTGGTAGCTCTGCAGGGACCCGATGATGCACAGCAGAGTGTTGGCAGTCACCGAGGGCGCCAGCAGCGGGTACGTCACGTGGCGCAATTTCTGCCAGCTGGTCGCGCCGTCGATGGACGCGACCTCGTACAGCTCCTGCGGGATGGCCTGGAGGCCGGCCAGGTAGATGACAACGGCCACTCCGATGCCGGACCACACCTGAACGGCGATGACCAGAGCCATGGCCAGGTGGGGGTCACCGAAGAACGCTGATGACGCGCCGGCTGCCTTCCAGAGGCTCGCCGCAGGGCCCCCACTCGGGTTGAAGATCAGCGAGAAGATCAGCCCGATGACCGTCACGCCCAGGATGGTGGGCATGAAGACCACGGCGCGCGCGACGTTCCGCCCGCGCAGGCGCTGGTTCAGCAGGATGGCGATCAACAGGGCCACGGAGTTCTGGAACAGGGTGACCGTGATGGCGAAGACGAACGTGTTCTTGAGGGCGTGCACGTTGTAGGCGATCTGCGCCGAGGAGAAGAAGGTGGCGTAGTTCTCCAGCCCGACCCAGTGTGTGGGGAGGAACGGCAGCGCCCGGATGTCGGTGAAGGAGATGACCACGATCCCCACCGCGGGAATGAGGGAGAACAGCGCAACGAGGCTGATGCCCACAGCGAACGTCAGCTGTGCGGTCCATCGTCGCCCGAATATGAATGTGCCGGATTGGTTCATCGTGGGTCCTTCCAGCGGCGAGTCCTCCTGGCCCCGCCCCTCGAATGCCGGGCAGGGCCACGGGTGTGGCCAGGGTTTGTTGGCCGGGCCTACTTAAGACCTGCCTGCCAGTCCTTCTGAGAAGCCTCGGCAGCGCCCTTGGCGTCGGAGGAACCCATCGGGGCGATACCGGCCCAGTTGAAGGGAAGCTGCGCGTTCGGCCCGGCCTTCGTGTTGGCGATCCAGATGGTGTCCCACGCCGGCTGGAAGGTGCCCGTGTACTGCGCAATCTGGGCGTAGAAGGGGTTGCTCTTCGCACCCTCGACGGACGGGGCAAATCCCGCCTTGTCGTCGAACAGCTGGTAGTTGTTCGTGAAGAAGTCCAGGTAGTCGATGGCCGCGGTGCGGTTCTTGGCGTTGCTCGGAATGGCGAGGGTCAGCTCGACCTTCCCGCCGAGGTACTTGTTGTCAGCAGCGTTGTCGCTGGCCGGAAGCGGGAAGTATCCGAAGTCGAGCTTGCTGCCGCCGGCCTGCTGGATTGTCGTGGTGTTCCAGGTGCCATCGCTCATCATGGCGAACTTGCCGTTCACGAAGTCGGCGGTCATCGTCGGGTAGGAGACGCCGGCGAAGTTCGGCTCGGCATAGGAGTAGAGCTGCTGGACCTTCTGCAGCACCTCAAGCTGCTTGCCCTGATCGAGCTTGACCGAACCTGCGTACAGTCCCTTGGCAAGGTCCTCCTTGGCCTGCGCGGTCGGGTACAGCGTCTGCACAACCCCCAGCATGTTCAGCCCAGCAGAGTCCTTCCCGCCGATGCCGAGCGGGACGATCCCCTTCGCCTTGAGCTTCTGGCAGGCCGCCATCAGCTCGGTCCACGTGGTCGGGACCTGGATGCCGTTCTCCGCGAAGATCTTCTTGTTGTAGAACATGCCCGAGTAGTAGCTGAGCCCGGTCGGCACGGTGTAGTTCTTGCCCTTGTACTTGATCTGATCCAGCACCGTGGGGTTGAACTTCTTCATGAAGGGCTGGCTGGTCAGATCCAGGTACCCGCCCTGGTCGGCCATCCGGGCGTCGTCACCCTCGTTCGAGGAAGGCACATAGCTGGGGAGTTGCACCGGGCCCGCCAACCCGACATCGATGCTTCCCGCCGTGAGCCGGGACGCGTGCGCCTGGGCGTAGTTCTCGTTCGGAACCGAGGAGAAGTTCACCTTCACCGACGGGTACTTGGCCATGAACGCCTTGTTCACGGCCTGGAAGCCAGCATCCGACCCAGTCGCGCTGGACACGAGAATGTTGAGTGTTCCCTTGGGCTTGCCGTCCGGAGTGGGTGCTCCAGAGGCGCTGCCGCTACTGCTGCCGCACGCCGCCGTGGCCAGCAGCGCGGTCAGCCCGGCCCCCATCGCCACCAGTCGAGCCATGCCATGGAACGTCGTCGCTGCCATCAGTCCTCCAGGTCCCCCAGAAAATGTCCGATATGTCTCGGACGGTGGGTGGCCGGGACGCTACCAAAACGTTTCGGAAGCTGACAAGGGTCAGCCACCTGTGAATGTTCGGCGGCGCTGTCCCGGGCGGCTCAGGACGCGGGACCGGTCGAGTCCCTCACCACCAACGTGGCTGGTTCGGTGTCAACGTGCGATGCCGTCTGGCCCTCGATCATCCCCAGGAGGGCCTTGGCAGCCAGCTCTCCGAGTGCGTGAGGGGCTGTGGTGACCGTCGTCAGCGAGGGTCGCACATAGGCCCCGAAGTCGATCCCGTCGTAGCCGGCCACCGACACGTCGCCAGGCACCGACATGCCCATCTCGGCTGCCTTGGCGATGAAGCCGATGGCCATCAGGTCATTGGAGCAGAAGACGGCCGTCGGGCGGGAGCGCCGCGCCAACAAGGTGGCGGCTGCGCGGCTGCCCCCCGCCAGCGAGAAGTCCTCCTGGACGGGGGTACTGGCTCGCAGGCCGGCCGCCGCCAACACCCCGCGCCAAGCGTTCTCCCGCTGCCGGGTGTGGATGTAGTCCTTCGGCCCCGACACGTGGGCGATCCGCCTGTGGCCGAGATCGACCAGGTGCTCCAGGAGGGCGGCGATCCCGCGTTCGTGATCCTGTCGAACCGTGGAGATCCCTTCGCGGGGGTCGACATTGATGGCCACGGCCGGCATGCCGAGATCCTGGACGAGCTCGAAGCGGGGGTCCGGCACGGAGACATCGGTGAGGAAGACTCCGTCGATCCGGTGGTCAGCGGCGAGACGCCGGTAGCGTTCGAACGCCCGCGTCCTCGTGGGCGCAACCTGCAGGACGAGGGCGTAACCACGGTGTTCCAGCACCGACTCGATCCCGCTGATGAAGCTGGCAAAGAACGGATCCGACGCGATCACCGACGACTCGCGCTGGAGCACCAGGCCCACGGTGAACGCCCGCTCCTGGGACAGGCTGCGCCCCCGGAGGGAGGGCGACCACCCCAGCCGCTCGGCCACCGTCACGATCCGCTGACGAGTCGGCTCGGCAACGCCGCTGCGGTTGTTCAGGGCCGCCGACACTGTCGCAATGGAGACGCCTGCCTGCCTGGCGACATCCACGATCGTGATCCGCTGCTTCATGGAGCCCATTCTTGCCTTAGCGAACACCACGAGAACACAAGCCGTTCGATTCGCGGCCAGCGCCGACTCAAAGCGATGACGCAGTCTCGGTCAGGCGGGGAGGTCGACGTCAGTCTTGAGCGACAGCAGCGCGATGGGGTCTCCCGGGGTGGCGGGACGCTGGTGCAGCTCTTCCCCGACGGACGTGTCATCGCTAGTCTCCCCGGACCAACCGAAACGTTTCGATCTAGAGGGAGCGCGAGCCTTGCTGGGACGGCAACTGGGGATGATCGGGGCAGGGAGCATCACCCACTCACATATTCCGCACTGGCAGTCACTGGGCTGGGAGGTTTCCGTGTTTGCCCATGAGGGTGCCGAAGCACTGGCGCAGCGCTACGACCTCAAGGTGCACGCCACCCTCGACGACCTGCTGGCGAGCGTGCAGGTCGTCGACGTCTGCACCCCCTCCGCAAGTCACGGGCAACTCTCCCTGCGGGCCGTTCGCGCCGGCGTCCACGTCGTCTGCGAGAAGCCGCTCGCCCTGGACTTCGGTGAGGCACTTGCTCTTGCCGCCGAAGCGCGAATGCGGGGGCTGACGGTGCTGCCGGCTCATGTCGTGAGGTACTTCGGTGAGTATGCAGCCCTGCAGCGGGCATCCTCCGCCGGGGCGCTGGGCCAGTTGGCCATTCTGCGTTTCGTGCGGGGCGGCTCCCGTCCCACCAGCGACTGGTTCCTCGATGAGGACCAATCGGGGGGCATCGTCTTCGACCTGATGATTCACGACCTCGACCAGGCCAGATGGCTGGCGGGTGAGGTCAGCAGCATCTACGCGGTGCAGGCCCCGGCGACCGCGGCAGGCCGTGTGCCACCCGAAGTCGTCGCCCACGCCACTCTCGTCCACGACAGCGGAGCCATATCGCAGGTGCAGGCTTACTGGGGCAGGCCGGGGCTCTCGTTCGGGCCATCCTTCGACGTGGCAGGCAGTTCCGGCCGGTTGGTGAGCAGCCCGACCGACGCCGTCACCGTGTTCGAGGACCTGCCTGGGCAAGAGCCAGAACTGTCGTACCTCCCACCAGAGACGGCCGAGGAGAGCCCGTTCCTCAGCCAGATCAAGGAGTTCGCAAGCATCCTTCAGTCCGGGTCAACTGGTCGGGTGTCCCTCATGGACGGTGTGATGGCTGTTGCGATGGCGGAGGCCGCACGCGAGTCCATCAGGACTCGACGGGCTGTGGATCTCGCGCCGTGGCGCGAGCTGGTCGAGGAGGTCGCGTGATGATGTCCGGCCTTCGCTTCGGGGTGCTGTCCGCGGCACACGGCCATGCGATCGGCTACCTCAGGTACCTCGCGTCGCGCGACGACCTGTCGGTCATGCTGGCAGACCCCGATGCCCCAGGCGGCGACGACAACCGGCGCCGCGGACGCGGGCTCGCCGAGGACCTGGGGGTCCGGTGGGCGGACTCGGCCGAAGAGCTCTTGGAGACCGTTGACGCGGTTGTTGTGTGTTCCGAGAACGCGCGCCACCACGGGCATGTCATGGCCGCGCTGAAGGCCGGCTGCCACGTGCTGTGCGAGAAGCCGCTCGCCATTGACGTCGACGACGCGCAGGAGATGGTCGCCGCGGCCGCCGAGGCGGGTCTCGTCCTGGGCGTGGCACACCCGGTCCGCCAAGCGCCCGCCTACCGACACTTGGTCGCGAGGGCGGGGGCAGGACAGATCGGATCCCTCCTGTCCGTGCTCGGGACGAACAACGGGATGCTGCCCCGGGATGCGGACTGGTTCGTGCGTGCAGACCTCTCAGGGGGTGGGGCGCTTGTTGACCATGTCGTCCATTGCGCCGACCTCGTCGACGGGCTCCTTGGCGTGCCGGCGCAACGCGTCAGAGCCGTGTCGAACCGGATCCTTGAGCAGTCCCCTCCCACCGAGGTCGAGACCGGGGCGGTCGTCACAGTCGAGTACGAGAGTGGTGTCATCGCCACGATCGACTGTTCGTGGAGCCAACCCCCGTCTGCGCCCACGTGGGGCGGCCTCTCCCTCGACGTGATCGGCACGAGCGGTCGAGTCCGCATCGACCCGTTCAACCTTCACGTCGGTGGCCATGCGGCTGGGGGGCCTCAATGGTGGGCTTACGGCGCGGACCTGGATACGGCGATGCTGGACAACTTCGTCGAAGCGGTGCGAGGCGAGGGCGAGGTCGCATCAAGTGGGGCCGCCGGCCTGCGGTGCGTCCAGATCATGTGCGCCGCCCTTGAGTCGGCCGCGTCCGGCGGCCGGGTCGTCGAGGTCGAAGCGGGGTGACGGTGGAGTATCGACAATTCCCTGCCAGCGTTACCCCGCAGGGGCCGGATCCAGACACGTCCAGATGGATGCGGGCAGCATTCGACGGCTTCCTCGTGAACCATCCTGACCCAGGCGAGGCGCAGCGGATCGCGTCCTCGTGGCAAGCGGAAGGTCGCACCCTCCACGCGTTCTACGATCCGCGGGAGACCCCGAACGGGTTCTTGGGCAACGACGTTCCCGTAGCGACCATGGCCACGTTCACGGCGGGGCTCCACGGGGGTGGGGACGCGGACATCCCCTGCCTGCTGGTCGCCGACGTGACGGTTCGCACCACGCACCGGGGCCAAGGGCTCATGCGCCGTCTGATGGACAGGGTCCTGGCGGAGGCTAGCCGCCAGGGTGTCCCTCTGGCTGCCCTGCACGCTGCGCACCCAGCCTTGTACGAGCGCTTCGGTTTTGCTCCTGCGACGCGGTCGGCCTCCATCGAGGTGGACTGTGCTCGATTCGCATTGAAGGTCCAGCCGCCCGGCCTTGTCCACGAAGCAGATCCCGGCATCGTCGCGCTGTTCGACGGTCAGTTGTCGGCGAGCGGGCGTGCGCGACACCTCGGGGCCCTCCAACCACATCGGGTCCCCACAGATGCGGTGAGTCGCAGGGCGACCGCAGAGCGGGGGTCACGTTGTCTCGTTCATGTCGACGCATCGGGTCAGGTCGACGGGATGATGACCTTCGTCTTCCGAGGGTGGACACCCGATGCACAGGTCATCGACGTCCTTTCGGAGTCGTGGTGCACCACGGATGCTCGGGCTGCCCTGTGGCAAACGGTGACATCAACGGGGATTGCCACCACAGTGCGGGCGAGGGATACCGCCCTCGACGAGCCGCTCCAGTGGATGCTCCAGGATCGATCGGCCATGCGCGTCACTGCCGTGACTGACGGGCTGTCCCTACGCATCCTCGACACGGCCAAGGCTCTTGAAGGACGCGGATACTGCTGCCCTCCAGCGAGCGTGGCCCTTGAGGTGGTAGATGCACTCGACACGGTGGCTGGTCGCTGGAGGATCACTGTCAACGACGGCCGTGCGACACTGCGCGCTACCTGCGAGCCGCCGGAGGTGCAACTTCATGCAGTCGACATGGCGGCGGTATTCCTTGGCGCGACGCGGGTGAACACCCTTGCGGACGCTGGGAGAGTGACGGGTTCGCCGTCAGCGCTCGCCACGCTGACCATGGTGATGAGCGCCAGTTCAGACCCGTTGTCGACCCTCCACTTCTAGCGGGGAGGCCACGTCATGCTCGAGGCCGGGGATCGCTCGCAGGTCCGTAGTGGACGGCGCACGATCCGGCGCCACGTCGTCCCCATGCACCACAGCGGCTGGTGAGAAGACCTCTGAGCTACCAGGCATAGTGTTCTGGGGCGGTCTTCCGACCGGGGAAGATCTCGTCGAGACGGCTGAGCGCCTCCGCGTCGAGTCTCACGTCCAGAGCACGAACCGCGGCGTCGAGCTGATCCCCGGTGCGTGGCCCGATGATCGGCGCGGTCACGGCGGGCTGGTGGAGCAACCATGCCAGGCCGATCTCGCCCGGCTCGTGACCCAGGTCGGCAGCGAGCTTCTCATACTGCTCTATCGCGTCCCGATGGGCCGCGAGGGCCTTCGTCAGCCGATCCTCGACCCGGCGCTTCCCCTTGTGTTGCCTGCCCAGGACCCCGCCGAGCAGCCCGCCGCTCAGAGGTGACCAGGGGATGAGGCCGAGCCCACTGGCTTCGACGGCGGGGATGACCTCGAGCTCGATGTCGCGCGTGAGCAGGTTGTAGAGGGACTGTTCGCTGACCAGTCCCGTGAAGTTACGGCGATGTGCCTCGGCCTGAGCGGTAGCGATGTGCCAGCCGGCGAAGTTGCTGCTCCCGACGTAGAGGATCTTGCCCTGCGCGACGGCCGTTTCCATGGCCTGCCAGATCTCGTCCCACGGCGTCTGGCGGTCGATGTGATGGAACTGGTAGATGTCGATGTAGTCGGTCTTCAGGCGCTTCAGGCTCGCGTCGAGGGCGCGGCGGATGTTGAGCGCCGAGAGCCTGCAGTCGTTCGGCCAATCGCCCATGTCGCTGTACACCTTGGTTGCCAGGACGGTACGTTCCCGCCGCTCGCCTCCCGTGGCGAACCAGTTGCCCAGAATCTTCTCGGTGCCACCCCTGTCACCGTAGACATTGGCCGTGTCGAAGTAGTTGATCCCGTAGTCAAGGGCGGCATCCATGATCGCGTGAGAGTCGACCTCGTCGGTCTCCTGACCGAAGTTCATGGTGCCGAGGCACAGACGTGAGACTTGCAGACCTGAACGGCCGAGGTGGGTGTACTCCATTTCGTTACCCTGCCGCCCCCGCAGTCGTGTGTCCAACTGAGCTGACCACGCACCGGCGACGGCCGTGGAGGCCTGCGCGAGATCGACCTCGTCGACGCGTCCGTGCTCGATCAGGCATCGGGTGAAGGGCCCGTGCTCGACCTCGCATGCGACCTTTCTCCCGGTGTCATTGAAGGTGACCATGACATCCGCGCCCCGCGGAGGGGCGCCGCCGAGGAGTCCCGTGTCCTGCGCACCCGGCGCGTCTCAGGGACTCACCCGTTCGGAGGCCTTGTCCGACGCCCTGAGGTTGGCCCGCTGGGCGCGTTCCCCGGCTCGCCGTTCCCGTTCACTGGACACGGTCGACCGGTATGGCTTGAGCGGTGCCGAGGCGAGCGAGTCGAGAAACACCGACGCCCATCGCTGCACGTCGTGGTGGGCGACCTGCCTGCGCAGCGCAGACATCCGGCGCCGCCGATCGTCCTCAGGTGCCGTGACCGCGCTCATGATGGTCTGCTTCAGGCCCTCGATGTCGTGCGGGTTGCAGGTGAAGGCCCGGTGCAGCTCGTGCCAGGCACCGGTGAACTCCGACAGCACCAGGGCACCATGCAGGTCGTGCCTGCAGGTGACGTACTCCTTCGCCACGAGGTTCATGCCGTCACGCAACGGGGTGACGAGCATGATGTCCGCGGCGAGGAACATGGCCGCCATCTCGCTCCGCGGGTAGGAGTGGTGCAGGTAGTGGACGGCGTCCGAGCCCAGCGCGGAGTACTCGCCATTGATCCGGCCGACGGTGCGCTCCACCTCCTCGCGCAGCAGGCGGTACGGGCCCACGCGTTCGCGGCTCGGCAGGGCCAGCTGGAGCAGTGTGACTGACGGCGGGCTGATGGCGCCATCCTGCAGCAGCTCCTCATAGGCCTTCAGCCTGTGCCGGATTCCCTTGGTGTAGTCGAGCCGGTCGACACCCAGCATGAGGACCTCCGGGTTGCCGAGGGAGGCACGGATCTGGCCGGCACGGGCGCCGACAGCAGGGGTGCGAGCAAGGGCGTCGAGCCCCTTGAAGTCCACCGAGATCGGTATGGCGCTCGCCCGTACCGTCCTCGGGGACTGGCCGGCTGGCGCGGCGAAGGTGACCGTGTCGCCCTTGGTCGCCATGCCCAGCAGCCGTCGGCAGGCTCGCAGGAAGTTCTCGGCATCCGCGGTCTGCTGGAAGCCCAGGAAGTCGGCGCCCAGCAGCCCCTCCACCACGGCCCGGCGCCACGGCAGCTGCGCGAAGAGCTCGACCGGCGGGAAGGGGATGTGGTCGAACCACCCGATGCGCAGATCGGGGCGCAGGGCCCGCACCATCGCGGGCACCAGCTGGAGCTGGTAGTCGTGCACCCAGACAGTGGCACCCGGCGAGGCTGCCTGGACGATCGCGCGGGCGAATCGAAGGTTGACCGAACGGTAGCTGTTCCACCAGTTGCGGTGGAAGGACGCCTGCACGATGACATCGTGGTACAGAGGCCACAGCGTGCCGTTGCTGAAGCCCTCGTAGTACTCCTTGACCTCCGCGAGCGACAGCCTCACCGGGTACAGGCAGACCCCGTCGTCCTGGAACGGTCCGAGCGCCAGCTCCGGCTCACCGGCCCACCCGACCCACGCCGCGGCACGGTCCCGCATGACGGGCTCCATGGCGGTGACCAGACCCCCCGGGCTCCGTTGCCACGAGGGGGAACCGTCTGGACCGACAACGCGATCGACAGGGAGACGGTTGGCGGCAACCACCAGTGGGAACGTCGGCCCTGCTCCCGTCACGGAACATCAGCTCCCGCGTTGAGGGTGTGGCACCGGGAAGGAACGTGCCATCTGCCCGGCCCGTGCCCGCCCGACTCAGCCTTGCGGGCCCGGTGAGAGACCGCCGGACGGTGCGGGTTCGGCGGCGGGGTGGCCGTTGCTGACCGGGGCAATGGCACTGGCCGTCACGACCTCCGCGGAAGTCATCGCCTCCGCAGCCACGGCGGCGGCGGCGCGTGCCCGGTCCGCCGGGGTGACGGCGTGGTCCAGGAACCGCAACAGCTCCACGGGGAACGGCATCACCAACGTGCTGTTCTTCTCCGCGGCCACCTCCACGACGGTCTGCAGAAGTCGGAGCTGCAGGGCTGCTGGGTCGGCGGCCATGGCAGCTGCCGCCTGCGCCAGCTTCTTGGAGGCCTGGTACTCACCGTCGGCGGCGATCACCCGAGCGCGTCGCTCGCGCTCGGCTTCGGCCTGCCGCGACATCGACCGCTTCATCGCGTCCGGCAGCGAGACGTCCTTGACCTCGACACGCATGACCTTGACGCCCCAGGGCTTTTCGGTGGGAGCGTCGATGATCGAGGTCAACTCGGCGTTGAGCTTCTCCCGGTTGGACAGCAGCTCGTCGAGGTCGGCACGGCCGATGACGGCCCGCATCGAGGTCTGGGACACCTGCGAGATGGCGTACTCGTAGTCGCGCACGTTGACCAGCGCCTTGACCGGGTCGACCACCTGGAAGTAGACGACGGCGTCGACCCGGACCGACACGTTGTCGCGGGTGATGCAGTCCTGCGCGGGCACCCCGAGTGTCGTGATCTGCAGGTTCGCCTTCTTCAGGTGCTCGACCACCGGCACGATCACCGCCAGCCCGGGGCCACGCACGTGGTCCTGGACGCGGCCGAAACGGAAGACGACGCCACGCTCGTACTGCTGGACCACCCGGAGGGCGAACAGTGCCCAGAGCACCACGACCACCGCGAGAACAATGAGGATGACGATGATGGTGGACATGGTCATCCCATGCCAAAGGTGAGAACGGAAAGGTTGGTGTGGGTGCCGCTCATGGCTGCGGTCCGTCCCTGGCCGTGCGGGCCAGTCGATGCAGTGCACCGGGGGCGACGAAGGCGGAGCGTCCTCGTGAGGGAGGTCCTCGGTACGACAAACTCTACGCTTGGTCGACCTGAGCTGCGGTAGTCGGACGCGTCGGCGACCGGAGCCATCCGGGGTCCGCTGGCACCTCCTGCACCAGCCCAACCCGGGGGCTCGAACGCCCGGAAGGTCACGAGCACAAAGACCCACCCGACGAGGATGTCGGGCAGGCGATGGTCCTGTGACTCAACGGTACGCCGCCCGACTCGTCAGGGGCCACACCGCGACCCGCTATGGGGGGACGTGCCCGTCACCGCCGCGTGAAGACCCGGACGTAGTCGATGCTCACCGTCTGCGGCACCAGGACCGGTGGGGAGATGGTGTTCGACACGGCGAGGTTGAGGATCAGGTAGTGGGGGTGCGTCGCCGGCTGGGCCACGGATCCCTGGGACACGCCGTCGTAGTAGAAGGACATCGAGCCGGGCTCCCAGTCGACGCCGAAGGTGTGCCACCCGGAGGGGGTCTGCGGCATGGTGTCGTGCCAGGCTGCCGTCAGGTTGCTGACCTTGCGGTTGTAGTTGTCCCAGTTGTAGTGCCACTGGACGTCGCCCCCCAGGCACTCCATCGTGTCGATCTCCTCGATCGGCGCCCCGTCGTTGCCATTGACCCAGAACGCCGGCCAGTTCGTGCAGGCTCCGAGCGCGCCGGCCGGCAGCACCATGCGCGCCTCGGCGTAGCCGTAGGTGAACTGGAACGTCCGGACCGTGCTGACCAGTCCGGAGGCGTACTGCCAGGACAGGCAGGTGCGCTGGACCGCGGTCAGGTGCAGGGCGCCCCCCGACTCGGTGACCTGACGGGGGTCGTAGCAGGAGAGTTCGGCCTTGTTGACCGGCTTGGTGACCGACGTGTTTCTCGCGCCGAACCAGTTCGGCTGCCACTTGCCCAGGTCGACGCTGGTGCCGTTGAACTCGTCGGCCCAGTGCAGCGCCCACCTGCCGGACGGGCCGTGCGGCACCGGGGCGCTCTGCGGTGCAGCCCGGCCGGCCCCCGGGGTGCTCGGCTGGCTGCAGGTCGCCAATGCGCTCACCAGCAGGACGGCGGCGGCCAGGTGGACGGCCCTCCTCATCGCTGTCGACCCCCTTCCGCCGGTGTCGTGGTGGCATCCGGCAAGGATCGGTCCCTCGGCTGGGCGCTGCCTGCGGCTGCGCCCGCACACACCACGCACCCTCATGCGGAAGGACGGCGCGCCGCCTCATCCTGCGGGGATGCACCGGCCGCCGGCCGCGCGTAAGCACCGGACCCGGCACATCCGCGGCGCGTCGATGAGGCAGAGCGGGCGTCCGGTCCCGGCCGGGGAGGACGATGAGGCGGTGCCCCGGAACACGGACCACTTGCGCCGGCGCGCTGTCGCCGACGACCTCACGACGGAGGGGGATCCGCGGTGAGCTTCACCCTGCTGTCAGTGATCTGCCTGGCCGGTATCGGCGGGCCCCTGCTCGCCATCTCCCACCGGTGGGGGCTCCCCGTCGTCGTGGGGGAGCTGCTGGTCGGCGTCGTGCTCGGCCCCACGGTGCTGGGGGCGGTGCACGCCACCGAGCCCACCTTCGTGTTCCTGGCTGAGATCGGGTTCGCCCTGGTGATGTTCGTCGCCGGCTCCCACGTCCCGATCGGTGACGCCCGGCTGCGGCAGGCGCTGCCGAAGGGGCTGCTCCGGGCGGTCGTCGTCGGCGTCGCCTCCGTCCCGGTCGCCGTCCTGGTCGCCCAGCTCTTCGGGACCGGCCATGCCGTGCTGTATGCCGTCCTGCTGGCCTCGTCCTCGGCCGCCCTGATCCTGCCGATCATCGACGCGCTCCACCTGTCCGGCGACGCGGTCCTGCAGCTGCTGCCCCAGGTGGCAGTCGCTGACGCAGCCTGCATCGTTGCCCTCCCGCTGGCGATCGACCCGGCCCGCGCCGGCCGCGCCGCCCTCGGTGCCGTGGCCGTGGTCGGGTGCTCGGTCTTGCTGTTCGTCGTGCTGCGTGAGACCGAGCGACGGGGCTGGCGCCGCGAGGTGCACCGCCTGTCCGAGCGGCGCAAGTTCGCCCTCGAGCTGCGGATCAACCTGGCCATCCTGTTCGGCCTCGCCGCGGTCGCCCAGACCACCCGCGTCTCGATCATGCTGGCCGGGTTCACCTTCGGCCTGGCGGTGGCGGCGATCGGCGAGCCACGCCGGCTGGCCCGTCAGCTGTTCGCCGTCACCGAGGGGTTCTTCGCGCCACTCTTCTTCATCTGGCTCGGCGCCTCCCTCGACCTCCACGCCCTCGGCCGGCACCCAGCCCTCATCGGGCTCGGCCTGGCCCTGGGCGTCGGGGCGCTCATCACCCACGTGGTCCCGCGCCTGACGGGGCAGCAGGTCCCGCTCGGGGCGCTGGCCTGCGCGCAGCTGGGCGTCCCGGTTGCCGCAGCGACCCTGGGGGTGCAGTCACACCTGCTCGCCAGCGGTGAGCCGGCCGCCCTCATCCTCGGCGCCCTGGTGACCATCGCGGTCGCTGCCGTGGCCGCGACCCTTGCCGCCAGGGACAGGAGTCCGGCGACCACCGCCGACAGCTCCCTGGGCTGACGCCCACCCCTTCCGTATCGCGGGTCGTCACCTGCGGGGGCAGGACCAGGGGCGCTCAGCGCGCCAGACGGCCGAGCAGTGAGGCGGCCGCGGCGATCGCCAGGGACGCGGCGACCACCAGCACGCCGAAGTCGAGCGGCAGGTGCGCCGGGGCGCCGATGAGCATCCCGCGCAGCGCGTCCACCTCGTAGGAGAGCGGGTTGACGCGGCTGACTGCCTGCAGCCAGCGCGGCATGATCGCGATCGGGTAGAGCGCGTTGGAGGCGAAGAACAGCGGCATGGTGATGGCCTGGCCGATGCCCATGAGCCGGTCGCGGTGCAGCACCAGCCCGGCGATCGTGATCGACAGGCAGGCGAAGAACGCCGAACCGAGCATGACCACCGCCGCCGTGCCGAGCATGTCCAGCGGGTTCAGGCTCAGCGCGACACCGAGGAGCGCCGACAGCACGAGGACGACCACCGCCTGGGCCAGGGCGCGCACCCCGGCCGCGAACGCCTTGCCGGTGACCAGCGCCGTCCTCGGGGTCGGGGTGACCAGCAGCTTGGCGAGCACCCCTGCGTCGCGGTCCCAGATGATCTGGATGCCGTAGAAGATGGCGACGAACAGCGCGGACTGGGCGATGATCCCCGGCGCCAGGAAGTCCAGGTAGGACATGCCGCCGACGGGGATGGCGTGCAACCGCGTGAAGGTCTCCCCGAACACCAGCAGCCACAGCGCCGGCTGCACCGCGCGGGTGACCAGCTCGGTGCGGTCGTGGCGCAGCTTCTGCATCTCGACCAGGCACAGCGTCACCACGCGCGAGGGCAGGATGCGCCACGACGGAGGGGCCGCGATACGGCTCGGGTCAGCGGAGGCGGCCGGCTGCGCGGCGGGTGCTACGGACGTCACTGAAGTCCTCCCCGGTCCCGTCGATGAGGCGTTCGCCGGCCCAGTGCCGGAAGACGTCCTCCAGCGTCGCGTCCGGGCCCTGGGCGGCCTTGAGGTCGTGCGGCGTGCCGACCGCGCGGATGCGGCCGAGGTGCATCAGCGCCACCTCGTCGCAGTGCTGGTCGGCCTCCTCCATGTAGTGGGTGGTGACGAGCACGGTCGTCCCTTCGTGGGTCACCAGCTCCTCGACGCCGTCCCAGACGCTGTCGCGGGCCACCGGGTCCAGGCCGATGGTCGGCTCGTCCAGAACCAGCAGGTGCGGTCGGTTGACCAGGGCCTGGGCCAGCTCGAGCCGGCGCACCATGCCGCCGGAGTAGGTCGCCGCCAGCCGGTCGGCCGCGGCGGCCAGCCCGACCATCTCGAGCGCCTCCGAGACCCGTCGCCGGCGCTCGCGTCGCGGGACGTCGAAGAGCCGGGCGAACAGCGCCACGTTCTCCGCGCCGGTCAGCGACGCGTCCGCGGAGAGCTGCTGCGGCACGTAGCCCATCATCCGGCGCACCCGGAACGGCTCCTGGTGGGCGTCGACGCCGAACACCCGCACGTGCCCCTGCTGCACCGGCAGCAACGTGGTGATCAGCCGGATCGCCGTGGTCTTGCCGGCCCCGTTGGGCCCGAGCAGCCCGAAGACCTGGCCCAGCTGCACGCGAAGGGACACGTCGTCGACCGCCACGTGGTCGCCGAACCGGTAGGTCAGGTGCTCGCTCTCGACCGCGGGGAGGACGTCCGCCACCCTGCCAACGTACGTCCGGGCGTGAGGTGGAACCAGAGACCCCACCTGTGAGCTTCCTGCGCGTCCGTGCGCCTGTTCCCCTGGTCCGGGGCTCACACCGGCGCGCCCTCCAGGTGGGATTTGAGCCCCGTGAGCGTGCTGGAGACCAGGCCGCGGATGACCCGCGAGCGGACGAAGCCCGGCAACGGGAGGTTGTGGTGGATCGTCAGCTCGTAGGTCACGCGGACGCGCCCGGACCCGAGGGGCTCCACCGTGTAGAGGCCCTCCTGCCCGGTCTGCAGCACCCCGGAGAGCATCATCCAGCTCATGCCGTCGTCGCTGTGGTCGTAGGACAGCGTGTAGCGGTCGGTGCCGACGGTGGCCTTGGCCTTGAACCGCGCGGTCCGGGGCAGCCCATTGTCGAAGGTCGAGAGCACCTCGGCCTCCAGGATCTCGGGGATCCACTCGGGCTGGCCGGCGACGTCGCGGATCGTGGCGAGCACGTCGTCGAAGCTCGCGTCGATCTCGACGCTCTGGGTGGAGCTGTCTGTCGGCATCCCTGTCCTCCTGTCCCCGCCGAACGCGCGCCGCGGCCTGCCCGCTCAGGTGGTCCGCGCCACGCTCATGAGGTCGGCGACCTCCCGCTCGACGGCGTGCAGCAGCTTCTCCGGCTCGCGGACGCAGTCGGCGTCGGCCATGAACCCCACGCGCAGCGTGTCCGCGTAGGTGAAGATGCTGACGCCCAGGGTCTGGCGACCCGACCCGGGCACCCAGCCGAGGGCCCCGGAGATCCGGACCCCCGCGAGGTGCCGCACGCTCGTCGGGCCGGCGACATTGGTGGTCACCCCGATCACCTTGTCCGCGAAGAAGTTGACGACGTAGTGCTCGAGCTGGGCCGTGGTCCGCCCGATCGCGGTGATCAGGCCGAACGTCACCGTCGCCTCCGGGGACCGCTTGAGCCAGTCCATCCGCCGTTTGGTCTCGGCCAGGCGCTCCAGCGGCGGCTGGATGCTGGAGGGGAAGGTGAAGAACACCAGGGCGAACTTGTTGCCCAGCTCGCGCGGCAGCGGCTGGTCGAGCGGCCGGACGTTGACCGGCACCATCGTCGGCAGGTCGGCCGGGACCCCGCCGTGGTCGAGCTGGTAGCGGCACAGGGCCCCGGCGACGGCGCTCAGCAGGACGTCGTTGAGCGTGGCCCCGGCCAGCCGCCCGACGTGCTTGAGGTCGGCCAGCGGCCAGGGCTGGGACCACACCGCCCGCTTGTGGATGCCGGGTGTGCCGCTCAGCGGGTTGTCGGGAGTGCGTGTGAGCAGGAGGTCATCCACCACCTGCCCGGCGCGCAGCACCTGGCCGGCCGCGCCGACCACGCCCGAGGGGGTGGTCAGGCCCAGTATCCCGGTCACCGCCTGCCGGGCCAGCGCACCTCCCGCGCGGGCGGCGGACAGCGCGCCGTCCGCGACACCGGCAAGGCCCTCGGATCGCGGGTGGGCGACGGTGCCCTCCTCCTCGGCGAGGTCTCCGTCGGGGGCCGCGTCGGTGAGCGAGAGCATCACCTGGGTGAGGGCGATGCCGTCGGCCAGGGCGTGGTGGAAGCGGCAGAGCACGGCCGCCCCGGAGCCGTAGCCGTCGACGAGGTGGACCTGCCACAGCGGGTGGGCGCGGTCGAGCGGCACGTGCAGCTGCTGCTCCAGCAGGCGCTGCAGGGCAGCGTCGTCACCCGGCGGTGGCAGGGTCACGCGGTGCACGTGCCGGTCCAGGGAGAAGTCCGGGTCGTCCTCCCAGTGCGGCAGGCCCAGCGGGATCCGCGGGGGCACGGGGCGCTGGTGGAAGACGGGGAACCGCTCGACCATGCGCCGGCGCACGACGTCGACGAGCCGGTCCCAGTCGGGGGCCTCGTCGAGGAACATCACCGACTCGATGACCATGAGGTTGTTGGGCCGGTCCATGTTCAGCCAGATGGTGTCTACCGGTCCGATGCGTCTGCGTCCGCTCATCGCGCCGCACCGACCGAGCCGTAGTAGCCCAGCCGCAGCAGGTCGGTGATCTCCTGCACGAGCGGCATGCGCGGGTTGGTCCGGTTGCTCAGGTCCTGGAACGCGGTCATCGCCAGGTCGGGCAGCGCCGCCAGGAACTCCTGCTCCCCGACTCCCGCGCCCTGGAGGGTGCGCGGCATACCGACGGTGTCGAGCAGGTCCTCGACCGCGCGGAACAGGCGGCGTCGGCTCTCCTCGGCGCTGCGCCCGCCGAAGATGACCCGGCCGAGCTGGGCGTACTTGTCGGGCGCGACGTAGGCCGAGTAGCCCGGCGCCGGCATGAACTTGCTGGGCAGGGCGGCGTTGTAGGTCAGCACGTGGGGCAGGAAGACGCCGTTGGCGCGGCCGTGCGCCAGGTGGAACCGGGCGCCGACAGCGTGGGCGAGGGCGTGGTTGGTGCCGACGAAGGCGTTGGAGAAGGCCAGCCCCGCCAGGGTCGCGGCGTTGGCCATGTCGGTGCGTGCCTGCAGGTCGCCGGGGTCGGAGTGCACCCGGGGGAGAGCCTCGAAGACCAGGCGGGCGGCCTGCACGCAGAAGGCGTCGGTGTACGGCGAGGCGAAGACCGACACCACCGCCTCGAGCGCGTGGGTGAGGGCGTCGACCCCGCTGTCCAGGGTGACCGCGTCGGGCATCGACAGGGTCAGCATCGGGTCGACGATGGCCAGGTCAGGCACGAGGCTGTAGTCGACGAGGGTCTCCTTGCGGCCGTCCACCGTGACCACCGCAGCCGGGGACACCTCCGACCCGGTTCCGGAGGTGGTGGGCAGCGCGACCAGCCGGACCGTGTGCGCGCCCTGGGGGTAGGCGACCACCCGCTTGCGGGGGTCGAGGAACGGCAGCGTCAGGTCGGCCAGGCGCAGCTCCGGGTGCTCGTGGAACAGGCGCATGGCCTTGGCGGCGTCGATGACCGAGCCGCCGCCGACGGCCACGACCAGGTCGGGTCGGACCCGCTGCAGGAGCTCCACGCCGCGGCGGATCGTGTCCTCGTCGGGCTCGGGCGTGACGTCGCTGAACACCTGGACGTGCGAGGCTCGCAGCGTGCCGCGCACCAGGGCCGCCACGCCCCGGTCCTCGCTCGGCCCGTCGGTGACGATGACCGCGGTGTCGGTCTCGACGTCGCGCAGGTTCTCCAGCGCCCCGGCGTTGAAGTACGTGTTCGACGGCACCCGGAACCACTGGGGCGGCGTGCGCCGGCGCGAGACGGTCTTGATGTTGAGCAGCTGCAGGTAGTTGACGTTCTCCGTGGTGCTCGACCCGCCCCACGTCCCGCACCCGAGGGAGAAGGTCGGCGTCAGGTTGTTGTAGACCCCACCGAGGGCACCGACGGCGGTCGGCGCGTTGACCAGGATCCGGCCCGTGCGCACGGCCCGGCTGTAGGCGTCGATGACGGCGTCGTCGCGGGCGTAGATGGCCGACGTGTGCCCGAGACCGCCGTGCTCGGTGACCAGCACCGCGGTGTCGATGGCGTGCTGCTCGTCCCGGGCGCGCACGACGCCGAGCACGGGCATGAGCTTCTCCTGCACCAGCGGGTGCTGTCCCAGCTCGGTCAGGTCGGCCGGCAGGGGAGCGAGCAGGACCTTGGTGCCCGGGGCGACGCCGAAGCCGGCCCGCCGCGCCAGCTCCGGCGCCAGCTGACCCAGCGCGGCGAGGTTGGCCCGCTCACCGTCGCCGAACGCGAACGCCGCGAGCAGCTCCTCCTCGGCCGGGGTGAGCAGGTGCGCGCCCATCCGCTCGAGCTCGGCGATGGTCTCGTCGTAGATCGCGTCGTCGATGATGCAGGTCTGCTCCGCCGGGCAGATCACCGAGGCGTCGAAGGTCTTGGAGATCAGGATGTCGACCACCGCGCCCTTCACGTCCGCCGTGCGGTGCAGGTAGACCGGCGCGTTGCCGGGGCCGACGCCCAGGCAGGGCTTGCCCGCGGCGTTGGCGAGGGCGACGATCTTCTGCCCGCCCGTGACCCAGATGAAGTCGACGCCGGGGTGCGTGAACAGGTAGTGGGTGACCCGGTGCTCGGGGTCGGGGAGCACCTGCAGGGCACCCGCCGGCATACCGGCCTCCTCGGCGGCCTGCTGCAGGACCTCGACGCTGCGCTCGCAGCATCGGGTCGCGAACGGCGAGGGCCGGAACACGATGGCGTTGCGGGTCTTGGCCGCCACGATTGCCTTGTAGAGCACCGTCGACGTGGGGTTGGTGACCGGCGTGATGGCCAGGACCACCCCGATCGGCTCGGCGACCCGCACGATGTTGCGCTCGACGTCCTCGTCGATGACCCCGACCGACTTCTTGTCGTGCAGGTAGTCGTGGAGGAACTCCGTCGCGACGTAGTTCTTGACCACCTTGTCCTCGAAGACGCCGAAGCCGGTCTCCTCGACCGCCAGGCGCGCCAGCTCGATGGCCGCCCTGACCCCGGCTCGCACCATCGCCTCGACGATCCGGTCCACCTGGTCCTGGTCGAGCTCACGGAAGGCGCGGGCAGCCTCCGCCGCGCGCTCCACGGCCGCGTCGATCTCCGCCAGGCGGGTGCCGTCGAGCGTCTCGGTGCCCGTGGAGGGCGTGGGCCCTGTGGC
Organism: Oryzihumus sp.; assembly: GCF_036391795.1. Classification (GTDB taxonomy): domain Bacteria; phylum Actinomycetota; class Actinomycetes; order Actinomycetales; family Dermatophilaceae; genus Oryzihumus. Next base: position 3,501 of record NZ_DASVZH010000088.1, on the reverse strand, counting down.
AGGCCGCGTGCCCGCGGAGCCGGGCGCGGGGGCCTTCGGCGTTGCTGTCCTCGTCGATGCCATCGTCGCTTCCCTCGGACGGTTGCCTCGGCAACCACGGTGCCCGGCCGGGTGTGGGTCCGGAAGAGGCGTTGGTCCCCGGGGCGTCAGGGGTTCGCGGGGCCGGAGGAGGCGGGAGCGCGGAGGGGGGCGGCTCAGGCCGGCGTGCAGAACGAGGCCGACTCGCGCAGCCCGGGCGCGGTGAACGCCGGCAGCGTCAGGCTGGTCACCTCGATGGTGACGTCGGTGAGGACCACGTCACCCAGGTCGGCGGCCGGGGGAGGACTGCCCGGCGTCCACGTCACGCCGGTCCCGGCCACGGTGGCAGTGACGGACCGGGCGTACAGCGTCAGGCCGGTGGTCGAGGTCGACGAGCTGCCGGCCGGCGTGACCGACGCCGCCGTCAACCCGGTCCCGAGCGCGGCGAGGGGAGTGCACGGGGTGTGCAGCTCGAGCCCTGTCAGCGTGGCGGCGGTGCTGCGCAGCTCGATCGTGGTCACGTCGCCGGTTGCCGTCGGGACCGTGACGACGCCGTCGTAGGTCAGCCCGGCAAGGGTGGCCTGGGTGGCGGTGAGGGTCGCGCCGGTGCCACCGGGGGTGCCGGGGGGCAGCGAGGTCTGCCCGAGGGCGATGCCGGGCGCCTGGCTCAGCACCAGGGCCACGGCCATCAGCGCGCCAGCGGACCATCGGATAGACGGCTGTCGCCGCCCCACGGAGGAGGCGCTCATGCCCGGCTGGGCTCCGGTCCGGTGCCGTCGGCAGCGGGGCCGTGGTCCCCCTCGATCGACACGTCGGGCGCATCCGTCGGTGCTGCCTCCGCGGCAGGCTCCGTCCGGTCCACGACGACCCACGCGAACCCCAGGGCGCCGCCGATGATCGACAGCAGGCCGCCGAGCAGGAAGCCACCCACGTTGCTGGTGACGAACGAGGCGACGCCGAGCAGGATCGCCAGCAGCCCGTAGAGCTTGTTCTGGCTCGGGGTCATCCACATGAGCAGGCCGAGTATGGCGATCACGGCACCGACCAGCGCCGCGATGACGACCGAGGGGGTCACCAGCATGATCTTGTAGGCGGTCAGCGGGATGGTGGCGATCTCCAGGCCGCCCAGGAGGGTGAACAGCCCACCCCAGAAGGGCCGTGAACGCCGCCACCGGCGGAACCGTCGTGGCCTGGCCGCCGTGGCGGCCCCGGTCGCCTCGCCGGGGTCGGTCGCCGCCGAGGCGGCGCCAACCTCCGGCGGGAGGTCCTGGGCTTCACTGGGTCGCGACACGTCGTCATCAGGCATGAGAAGTTCCCCTGTTCATGCGTGCCGGCCGGTGGGAACGCTGTGTCCCACCGGCCGCACGACTACTTCCTGGTGCCCCCAGCGAGGTGTCCGGGGCCGGCGGTTGCCAGACCCTCAGCAGCTGGAGACGAACTCGGCGTAGAGCTTGAGGCCGCTGATGTTGAAGCTCCCGGCCTCCGTGCCGACGCCGACCTGCTTGATGCTCGTCAGCGTCACCCTGTCGGCACCCTGGGCGAAGCTGCCGCCGATCGGCTGACCGGAGAGCGCGCCATACGGGTCGGTGTAGTCGTTGTTCGGGGCGAAGCCCTGACCGGCCAGGGCCGAGCCCACGGACTCGCCGATGGTGAAGTTGTTGAAGTTCGCGCCGCTCGCCGTCAGGGCCGGGGCCTGGATCACCAGGTTCGACGCCGTGGTGTCACCGGCGCCCGCAATCGTGACCCGGATGGCGTTGCCGAGCGGCGTCGGGGCACAGATGCTCTGGGCGAGGTTGGTGATCGTCGCCGACCCGAGCTGGGTCACCGTGTCGGACGCATAGGTGCTTCCGCCGGCGCTGGCGGTGTTGTTGATGGAGCCGGACCCGTTGATGAGCGTGCCGGCGCCGTTGTTGAGGGCGCTCGCGCCCGCGCTGCTGGCCAGCTTGTCCGGGAAGGCGTACTGCACGAAGTGGGAGCCGCTCAGGCTGTCCGCGGACAGCGTGAAGGGGATGCCCGAGAACGAGAACGACAGCGCGAAGGCGCCGGTGGCGCCGAGGTACCCGATGAGGCCGACCGCGCCGACCCCCGCTCCTGCTGCCAGGCCGAACCGACGCCAGCGCGTGCGTCCGACCGTCTCGGCAGCGTGTGGAGAACGTGCCATGAGTGCCCCCAAACGTGGGCTCCGGATGGCCTGCACGGCCATCGACCTGCTTCCTTTCCCTGTTGGTAGCAGACGCGGTCAGTGAGCGGATCCCCAAACGGCGGGGACTAGTACCAGGTAACGGGTGTCAGGTGGTCTCACATTTCGCCACACAGGCACCGGTATGCCGTCAAAGCGGGTCCCGCGCGCCGGGTGGGTCTCCCTCGTGGCACGGGCGGTCCGGGGCCCGCCCTGTCAGGACGGGTAGCGGCCCCTGACGTGGTCGGGCACCTCGATCCCGGCCGCCAGGTCGGGGGCCGGGATGGGCTGCCCGGCCGTGGTCCGCAGCGGCAGGACGCCCGCCCACACGTCGGCACCGAGGTCGGCCGGGTCGTCCGCCGGCGGGCCGTCGCCGACCTTGACCGACCACTCCTGCAGCGGCAGGGCGAGCACCATGGTGGCCGCGAGCTCCTTGCGCAGCGGCGGCCGCAGGTGCTCCCAGCGGCCGGGCAGGATGTGCTCGGTCAGCACCCGCAAGGCCTCGACGAGCTCCTCCGCTGGCACGACCGAGGCGCGCCCGAGGATGGTGGCGCTGCGGTAGTGCATCGAGGACTCGAACGCCGAGCGCGCGTAGACCAGCCCGTCGAGCAGCGTCACGGTGGCGCAGGTCGGCGCGCCCGAGGCCAGGGTGCGCATCAGCCGGCTGCCGGTGGAGCCGTGCAGCAGCAGGAGGTCGCCGTCCCGGGCGCAACCCATCGGCAGCACGAACGGCTGGTCGCCTTCGGTCACCGCGACATGGGCGACCAGGGCCTCGTCGAGGATCGCATCCAGGACCGACCGGTCCGTCACGGCCTTCTCGGGCAGCCGCCGGACGGTGGTGCGCTCGGTCGGCTCGCTCATGGGCGGTGGCTCCTCGGGTCCGGGACGGGTGGGGCGTCACCCCGTATTCAGCCATAACCAGGGAGGGCGTGCCGGCGACAAGGCCATCACCGCGTCGGCGGGACCCTCACGCCCGGTCCATGGCCCCACGAGCCGCCTCGAGCAGGGCCGCGGCCCGGGCCACTGCGGCATCCGCCTCGCCGACCCGCGCGCGGGCCCGCTCGAGCTCCGCCCTTCGGGCACCCAGCCGTCGTTGGAGCTGCTCGACCTCGGCCGACACGACCTCCTCGTGGTCCCGGGCCGCGTCGAGGTCGTGCCGCCTCTGCCCGAGGTCGGCCTCGGCCTCGGCGACGCCCTGCCGGGCCCGCTCGCGTGCCTCGGTGCCGGCGTCCGGGGCGGCCGCCGCATCCGCGCTCGCCGCCGCGGCCGGCGCCGGTGAGAGCGGGGTGGCCGTGGCGGCGGGG
>NZ_DASVZH010000087.1:0-5842 GCF_036391795.1 Oryzihumus sp. | reverse complement strand
GACGAGCTCGTCCACCGTGCCGGACTCCATGCAGACCGGCACGGCGTCGACGCCGGCGAAGTGCTTGAACAGCACCGCCTTGCCCTCCATGACGGGCATCGCCGCGAGCGGCCCGATGTCGCCCAGGCCGAGCACCGCCGTCCCGTCGGTGACCACGGCAACGGTGTTGCGCCGCGCGGTGTAGCGGGCCGCCAGCGACGGGTCGGCGGCGATGGCGCGCGAGACGTCGGCGACACCGGGGGTGTAGAGCAGGGACAGGTCACGCCGGTCGCGCAGCGGCTGGGTGGGGGTGACCGCCAGCTTGCCGCCCTCGTGGGCGCGGAAGACCGGGTCGGAGGGGTCGAACACGTGGATCGGGAACGACGGGTGAGCAGACATGGCACCTCTTCGACATGGAGCGAGCACGCAGGGAGATCAGAGAACTCGAAGCCTGGGTGGTGGCTACTGACACGTCGCGGGGGGTGGCCCGCTGTGTCCGATGGTGCCACAGGGCAGCCGCCGAGGCCCACCGGTGGCACGACACTGTGACGCGGGTCGCTGCGCCGGGTCGCGCCGACGCGACCCGACATGGTCCCCGGAGTGGCGTGCCGGCGGGACGAGGATGCGCGCAGGGTCGACACTGGATGGGTATGCATCTGCCTGCATGATGATGCGATACCATCCCTTCCGCAGTCCGGACCAACCCGGACATGCCCGGACTTCCGGACACCGCAGGCGCACCCCCGGCCCGGGAGCGGGTCACACCCTTGTCACGGCGGTGACTCAGGTCTCGCCCTGCGCAAATTGCGGGTGGCAGGATGATCCCGTCCGGCGTACATCAGTTTGAAACGGCCTCCAAGAAGGAGCACCTCCGATGACCCGTCCTTCCCCCGCCATCCTGCGCACCGCTGTCGGTGTCGCGGTGGCGAGCCTTGCCCTCAGTGCGTGCGGCTCGAACTCCCTGTCGTCGGGCGGGTCGTCGACGTCGAGTGGGCCGGCGCCCACCGCCACCAAGAACGCCGCTCTCGCCGCCAAGCTGCCGGCGAAGATCAAGTCCGCCGGGGAGATCGTCGTCGGCACCGACGCCACCTACGCCCCCAACGAGTTCCTGGCCACCGACGGCAAGACCGTCCAGGGCATGGACGTCGACCTGTTCAACGCCGTGGCGCAGGAGTTCGGCGTCAAGGTCAAGTGGGTGCCGGCCAACTTCGACTCGATCATCCTCGGCGTCGACAGCGGCAAGTACGACATGGGCATCTCCAGCTTCTCGATCACGGACGAGCGCAAGAAGCAGGTCAACATGGTCAGCTACTACACCGCGGGCACGCAGTGGGTGACCGCCAAGGGCAACCCGAAGAAGGTCAACCCCGACGACGCCTGCGGCCTCAACGTGGCGGTCCAGAAGGCCACCACCCAGCTCGACGACATCACCGCGCGCAACAAGAAGTGCACCTCTGCCGGCAAGAAGGCCATCAACATCGTCGTCGAGGTCGGTCAGGACAAGGTGACCGCAGACGTCACCAGCGGCAAGGCAGACGCGATGCTGGCCGACTCCCCCGTCGCGCTCTACGCCGTCAAGCAGACCGGCGGGCAGCTCGAGGCCGTGGGTTCGACCTATGACTCCGCGCCGTACGGCTACGTCATCCCCAAGAGCGAGACCGACTTCGGCAACGCCCTGGTCGAGGCGCTCAAGCAGCTGGACAGCTCCGGTGGCTACAAGCAGGCCCTGGCCAAGTGGGGCATCCAGACCGGCGCGATCAACAACTTCGCGCTCAACCCGTGATGACTGCAGCAACTGACAGCGGCCGGCCGGGCGTGATCCACGCCCGGCCGGTCCGGCACCCGTGGCGTTGGGTGGCACTCGCCATCATCGCCGTGATGGTCGCGATGCTCCTCAGCTCGTTCCTCACCAACAAGAAGTGGGACTTCCCCTTCGCCCTGAAGGTGATGAACCAGAGCCCGGTGCTCGAGGGCCTCTACAAGGGCACCATCCTCGGCACGGTCGGCGCCATGATCATCGGCGTCGTCCTCGGCGTCATCATCGCGATCATGCGCCTGTCCTCCAACCCGGTCCTGCGCGGCGTCTCGTTCGTCTACACGTGGTTCTTCCGCGCGATCCCCCGCTACGTGCTTCTCGTGATCATCGGCACGGGTCTGGGCTACCTCTACAACACCCTCGACGTCGGGGTGCCGTTCGGCAAGCAGATCGCCAGCGCGTTCGGCCTGCAGAGCGACCTGACCTTCTTCCACCTGACGACCAACGACATCGTGGGTGGTCTGGTGGGTGGCATCATCGGCCTGGGCCTGTCGGAGGCGGCATACATGGCGGAGATCGCGCGCGCGGGCATCCTCTCGGTGGACGTCGGACAGAGGGAGGCCGCGCAGGCGCTCGGGATGAGCAGCGGCAAGACCATGCGCCGCATCGTCCTGCCGCAGGCCATGCGGGTGATCGTGCCCCCGACCGGCAACGAGACCATCGCCATGGTCAAGGACACCTCGCTGCTGGTGGCCATCCCGGTGATCACCGAGCTCTTCTACCAGGCCAGCGCCATCGGCTCGCGCACGCTGAAGATCATGCCGTCCTACGTCGCGGCGACCGCGTGGTACCTCATCGTGTGCAGCATCCTGATGGTCGGGCAGTCCTACCTCGAGCGCTACTTCGGCCGCGGCTTCGGCCAGAAGGCACCGAAGACGAGACGGTTCGCCCGACCCGGTGGGGCGGGAGGCGCCTGATGACGACTGGGACACCGCCGGCACCGCTGGTCCACGCCGTCAACGTCAGCAAGGCGTTCCATGGCAACGAGGTCCTCAAGGGCATCGACCTCGACGTGAACAAGGGTCAGGTCGTCTGCCTGCTCGGACCGTCCGGGTCGGGGAAGACGACGTTCCTGCGCTGCATCAACCAGCTGGAGTCCCTCGACGGCGGCCGCATCTGGGTCGACGGCGACCTGATGGGCTACGAGGACCGCGGCGGCACGTTGCACCACCTCACCGACCGGGCGATCGCCGCCCAGCGCCGCAACATCGGAATGGTCTTCCAGCGGTTCAACCTCTTCCCCCACATGACCGCGGTACAGAACATCATGGAAGCCCAGATCCAGGTCAAGGGCGAGACGAAGGCCAAGGCCCGCGAGGTGGCCATGAACCTGCTGGACCGCGTGGGGCTGTCGGACAAGCCGTCTGCCTACCCGTCCCAGCTCTCCGGTGGCCAGCAGCAGCGGGTGGCCATCGCCCGGGCACTGGCGATGAACCCCAAGCTCATGCTGTTCGACGAGCCGACATCGGCGCTCGATCCGGAGCTGGTGGGCGAGGTCCTGGCCGTCATGCGCCAGCTCGCCCGCGACGGGATGACGATGATCGTCGTCACGCACGAGATGGTGTTCGCCCGCGAGGTGGCCGACCATGTCGTCTTCATGGACGGCGGCGTCGTCGTCGAGCAGGGCGACCCGCGATCGGTCATCGACAACCCGCAGCACAACCGCACCAGGACCTTCCTCGGCCGGATGCAGGCCGAGTACAAGCCGGCGGTGGAACACGTGCCTGACGTCATCCCGGGCACCGCCCCGAAGGCTCCGACGAGCGTCGACTGACGGTGCTGCGCCTCGGCATCGCCCTCGTGCGGGGTCGCTCCATGGAGCCGACCCTGCACGAGGGCGACCGCCTGCTCGTGCTGCACGGCGCTCGTGCCCGGGTCGGCCGCCTGGCCGTGGTCCGGCTGCCGCCCGGTCCGGACGGCCCGCGCCCGCTGGCGGTCAAGCGGGTCACCGGCCACGACCCCGCCGGCGGTGACGGCTGGTGGGTCGAGCGGGACAACCCGCACGAGGGCGTGGACTCCTGGCAGGTCGGCGCGATCCCTCCCGGCGACGTGCAGGCACTGGTCCTCGGGCGGGTGCCGGGCCGTCGCGCACTGGCCACGATGGCCCTCGGGACGCTGCTGCTGAGCCGCCGTCGCCGACGCGGATGACGCGGGGTAGGTTGGCCGGGTAACCCCGATCGTCCGCAGAAAGGGATCCCAGTGATGTTCTCCCGCTTGTTTGCCGCCCCGGTCGAGGTCAGCGCCCACTGCGACCTGCCCTGTGGTGTCTACGACCCCGCGCAGGCCCGCATCGAGGCCGAGTCCATCAAGGCGATCATCGCCAAGGTGGCCGACAACGACGACGCTGACTTCCGCGTCCGCGCGACCATCATCAAGGAGCAGCGTTCCGAGCTCGTGAAGCACCACCTCTGGGTGCTGTGGACCGACTACTTCAAGCCCCCGCACTTCGAGAAGTACCCCCAGCTGCACACCCTCTTCAACGAGGCCACCAAGCTGGCCGGGGCGACCGGCACCAAGGGTGAGTTCGACGCCGCCAAGGCCGACGAGCTGCTCGCCAAGATCGCCGAGATCGACACGATCTTCTGGGAGACCAAGAAGGCCGCCTGAGCCTTCGGTCACCAGACGAAGGGCCGCCGCACCCCGGGGTGCGGCGGCCCTTCGCGCCTGTATGCCGGGTGGCCGGTCCGGTGCGCCACGCGCCCCGGGAGACCACCCGCCACACCGGCTCACTTCAGGTAGACGATGCCGTCCGTGGTGATCGTCGGACGGCCCGAGGTCGCCAGGTTGACCACCTTGACCGTGTGCGTGGCGGCCGTGGTCCACGTCTTCGCCCAGATCGCGTTGCGGTACATGGTCGTGCTCGATCGGAGGTCGACCGTGGCCACCTTGACCCCGTCGACGTAGACCGCGGCCTGGCCCGAGCTCGAGGCCCGGGACACGACCCACGCGACCGAGCGGCCGGTGAACTTCCACGTCAGCGAGGCGTTGAGCGCCGACGTCGAGAGCGAGTAGCCGCCGAGGTAGCTGCTGCTGCTCCGTGTGGACCAGCTGCCGTAGCGGGTGGCTGCCGTCTCCTGGACGATGACCGGAGCGACCACGGTCGACGCGGTGCCGGTGTTGCCCGCGGCGTCGGTGGCCTTCAGGGCGAACGTGGTCGAGTACCCGGGACGGGCCGCCGTGGCCCAGGACGTCGTCGTCGCCGCGAACGTCGCTGCCGAGGGCGCGGTGGCCTGGACCTGCCGGAGCAGCGCGTTGTCGGCGGCCTTCCACGCCAGCGTGATCGGCGCCGAGGTGGTGCTCACCGTGCCGCCCCGCAGCCCGGCATACGGCTTGGTCGGGAAGGTGGGCGCCGTGGGGTCGCCCACCACCGTGCTGGCCGTCGACGTGGCCGCCCTGCCGGTGTACTGCGTGGCGCGCACCGCCACCGTGTGCTTGCCCGCCGTGAGGGTGGCCTTGAGCGACGTCGCACCGGTGGCTGTCGCGGCGACCGCGCCGTCGACGAGCAGCTCCGAGCGCGTGACCAGCGGCAGCGGGCTGGTGGCGGTCCACGAGACCGTGACCGCCCCGCGCGTGTAGTACGTGCCGCTCACCGCGGTCGCACCGGAGATGCCGGTGATGCGCACACCCGACGGCGGCCCGGCGCCCCAGGTGCGAATGGTCGGCAGCTGGTTGTACACCCCGTCGCCCGGGCATGCCGTCGCGAAGCCGTCCCGGTGTCCGGAGACCGCCTTGAAGGAGTAGGTGCTGCCGTGCACGAAACGGCCGTCACTGGTCGTGTCCCCCCGGTAGGTCAGCACCTGGCCGGTCAGGTCCGGCGTGTACTTCGCGAAGCCGAGCTTCCACGCCACGAGCCGGGCGACGCTCTGCTCCGCCGCCGTGCTGGCACCGGTGGTGGTGTAGGTGCCCAGGACCGCGATGCCCGCGCTGTCGGTGTTGAAGCCGTAGGTCTGCGCGCCGATGACCGGCTGGTCCATGCCGCCGTGGCGGCCCTCCCACAGCTGGCCGCACTTGTCGACGAGGAAGTTGTAGCCGATGTCGTCCCAGCCC
>NZ_DASVZH010000086.1:0-2087 GCF_036391795.1 Oryzihumus sp. | reverse complement strand
TCGCACCTCTGCTGGGCACCACACTGCTCAGCGCCGCCGGCCCAGCGGGGCTGTGGACTGCCTGCGCCGCGGCGAGCCTGCTGCTCGCGGTGGCGCAGCCCCTGCTGCGGCGGGTCACCGCCCTGGTAAGCCCTCAGCGCGGGGCGTAGAGGCAGCCCGACGCCGCGCCGAGCACCCGCAGCCCGGTCCGGTCCCCGGCTCCCCACACCGCCGCCCCGGAGTCCACCGGGTACATGACCTGCGCCGGGTCGCCGACGTGGCCGAGCCCGACCACGTGCCCGAGCTCGTGCATCAGCATCCGGCCCCGGGTGCCCCGCTGGGCGCGGCCGAAGCCCGGCTCGGGGTACTGGGTTGCGTCGACCACCACGGCACCCTCGACGAACTGGCCCCACACGCGCCCCCGGGCATCGACCCGGCCCGTGACCCACGACCCCCCACCCATCGCCAGCGGGCGTGCGGCGCCGGACCTGGCCTCGGGCAGCATCCGGCTCTGCCCGGGCCGCGCCCAGGCCACGACGATGCTCGTGCCAGCCGGGTAGGCCGGCCCGCTGTCGGTGCTGCTCGGGACCACCGAGGTGGTCCCGAGGTAGCGGAACCGCAGGCCGGTGGCGGCGGAGATGCGCTCCACGGCGCCCTGGACGTCGGCCAGTGCCCCACGCGGCGCCCTGGCCAGGTTCACCCGGTAGCCGATCGGCCCGGAGCACGGGTTCCACCGGGCGATCGGGGCGGCCGGGTGGCCGGCCCGGCTGATGAACGCGTAGTGGGCGGCCGAGGCGGTGGCGGTGGCCGTGGCGAGGACCGGCTCGCGCACGGACATCAGCCGCGCCGCCGGCTGAGCGGCCGGGCCAGCGGCCTGGCGGGTGGCCGTCGGGACCTGGGCGACACCGGAAGGGCGCCCAGGCACCCCACCCAGCACCAGCAGGGTGAGCACGGCGAAGCAGACCGGCACGCGGGCCGCGGGGAAGCGCGTCATCGTTCCCTCCTGACAGCTGGGGATCCGTCAGGTCGAGAATCGGCAGCACCCCCGGCGACCTCAGTGACTTGACCCAAACATGGGGCGCCACTGACGCCCTGCTGGCCGGCTCCTGACGAGCACGTCATGGGGGTGACCCGATGCCTCCCGGCATGAGCGGGAACGTCCCACTTTTGGTGGATCCGGGCCGTTTCGGCGCGGAGAAGCGTGGGTCCCGTCAGGCCGCTCGACGAAGGAGGAAGGTCATGGCCGAGCACGTGGTGGATCGCAGGGGGATGCTTCGCGGAGCCGGCATCGCCGCCGGGGCCGCAACCCTCGGTGGTGTGGTCCTTGCGGCCCCCGCGGACGCCGCGTCCCGTGGCCTCCTCGGCGGGTGGCTGATCACCCACCGCGACAACCCGCCCGCGCCGGCGGACGAGACCCAGGCCGTGGTGACCTTCGCGGCGGGCGGGGTCTTCCAGGTCATCGACATCGACCCGGTCGGCACGCCCGGCGCCGGTTCGTGGTCGGGCTCAGCCTCGTCGTTCCACGTGACGTTCTGGGCGGGTGAGCCGAGCGACAACGGCAGCCCGGCGCTCGTCATCCGGGTCCGGCCCCGCGGCAAGGTCGACGGTGACCGGATCTCGGGCACCTACTCGCTGACCATCTGGGACGCGAAGACGCACAAGCAGGTCGGGACCGGCTCGGGGAAGTTCTGGGGGACTCGGATCGACGCCTGAACGCGTCCCGGCCGGACAACGGCCGGTCAGGTGCAGCGGTCCGGGGGAAGGTACCGGCGGTCGGAGGCTCTCCCGGCCGCCGGTACAATTCTGTGCAGCTCAGGGTCACGTGCACGTCTGTTGGGTGGGAGGACGTGCGCCCCGCCGCACCCTTGGAGCCCCCGCACCATGTCACCCCTGACGTCCTACCGGCAGCTGTTCGCGCTGTCCGGCCCCACCTACGTCCTCGTGGCCTTCCTCGGCCGCCTGCCGCTGGCGATGAGCCAGCTCGGCACGCTCCTGCTCGTCGCCGGGTCGACCGGCAGCTACGGCGCCGGCGGCGCCTCGGCCGGTGCGCTGGCCGTCGCCAACGCGGTCGGCTCCCCCGTGGCCGGGGCGCTGGCCGACCGGGTCGG
>NZ_DASVZH010000085.1:0-7506 GCF_036391795.1 Oryzihumus sp. | reverse complement strand
GCAGGGTCGCGCCGAGGATCACGTGGTAGGTCGCGAGCGGGTGCTCGGACCGACCGCGCCCGGTCGACTCGACCCGGCGGACCGCCTCCTGGGTCACCGCTGCACCCGGCGCCGCACCGCGTCGGCGAACGCGTCGCCGCGCGCGCCGTAGCTCGTGAACATGTCCAGGGACGCGCCGGCGGGGGCCAGGAGCACCACGTCGCCCGGCTGCGCCAGGGCGATCGCCTGCTCCACCACCGTGTCCATGACGCCAGTGTCCGTGCTGTCGAGGTCGACGACGGGGACGTCGGGGGCGTGTCGCGCCAGGGCGTCGGCGATGCGGGCGCGGTCGGCCCCGATGAGCACCACCCCGCGCAGCCGGCCCTTCGCCGTGGCGACGAGGTCGTCGATGTCGGCACCCTTGAGCTGCCCGCCGGCGACCCAGACCACGTGCTCGAAGGCCAGCAGCGAGGCGGCCGCGGCGTGCGGGTTGGTGGCCTTGGAGTCGTCGACGAAGCGCACGCCGTCGACGAACGCGACGTCGGCGATGCGGTGGGCGTCGGGGCGGAAGTCGCGCAGGCCGTCGCGGACGGCCACCGGAGCGACGCCGTAGGCCCGGGCCAGCGCGGCGGCCGCGAGGGCGTTGGCGACGTAGTGCGGCGCGACCGACGGGGCCTCGCCCTGAAGGTCGGCGAGGGTGCACAGCTCGGCGGCGGAGGTCTGGCGCTGCTCGACGAAGGCCCGGTCGGCCAGCACGTCGTCGACCAGGCCCACCATCGACAGCGCGGGCACCCCGAGGGTGAAGCCGACGGCGCGGCAGCCCTCGACCACGTCGGCGTCCATGACCAGCTGCTCGGTCACCGGGTCCTGCACGTTGTAGACGCAGGCCACCTGGGTGTTCTCGTAGATGCGGCCCTTGGCGCGCTGGTACTCCTCCAGCGAGCCGTGCCAGTCGAGGTGGTCGGGGGCGACGTTCAGGCAGGCCGAGGCGACCGCGGAGATGGACCGTGACCAGTGCAGCTGGAAGCTGGACAGCTCGACGGCGATGACGTCGTAGGGCTCGGGGTGGAGCACGGCCTCCAGGATCGGCGTGCCGACGTTGCCCGCGCTGGTGGTGCGCAGGCCCGCGGCGGTGAGGATCGAGGCGAGCATGTTGACCGTGGTGGTCTTGCCGTTGGTCCCCGTGACCGTCAGCCAGGGCGCCGCGCCGGTCCTGGCGCGCATTCGCCAGGCCAGCTCGACCTCGCCCCAGACCGGTATGCCGGCCGCGGCCGCCGCGACCAGCAGCGGGTTGTCGGGGCGCACCCCGGGCGAGGTGACGACGAGCTCGGTGCCCTCCGGCGGGACGGCGACGGCGTCCTCACCCAGGTGCAGCCGGGCGCCGAGGATGTCCAGGATCCGGGCCCGCTCGGTGATGGCCTCGCTGACGTCGGGGCTGGTCGCGGCGACGACGGCACCCCGCTCGAGCAGCGCGTCGGCGGCGGCGAAGCCGCTCACCCCGAGGCCGACGACGAGCACGCGCAGGCCGGACCAGTCGGCGTCGCGGTGGGTCAGGCCGGGGCGCGGCTCGTAGGTGTCCAGCGGCCGGGTCATGCCGCGCCCGCCACCCACTCGGCGTAGAAGACGCCCAGCCCCAGCGCGACGAACAGGCCGGCGATGATCCAGAAGCGGATGACGATCGTGACCTCGTTCCACCCCACCAGCTCGAAGTGGTGCTGCAGTGGTGCCATCCGGAAGACCCGTTTGCCGGTGAGCTTGAAGGAGCCGACCTGGATGATGACCGACAGGGTGATGATGACGAACAGGCCGCCGAGGATCACCACGAGCAGCTCGGTGCGGGTGGTGATCGCCAGGCCGGCCAGGCCGCCGCCGAGCGCGAGCGACCCGGTGTCACCCATGAAGATCTTGGCCGGCGAGGCGTTCCACCACAGGAAGCCGAAGCAGGCGCCCATGACGCACGCCGCCACGAGGGCGAGGTCGTGGGCGTCGCGGACCTCGTAGCACTTGGTGCCGGGGTTGGTCTGGCAGTTCTGGTTGAACTGCCAGATGCCGATGAGCACGTAGGCGCCGAAGACCATCACGCTGGCGCCCGTGGCCAGGCCGTCGAGGCCGTCGGTGAGGTTCACCCCGTTGCTGGTGCCGGCGATCATCAGGTTGGCCCAGATGACGAACAGGATGAGCCCGAGCAGCGTGCCGGCGAAGGCGAAGTTGACCGGGGTGTCCCGCACGAACGACACAAACGGCGCGGCCGGGGTGCGGAAGTGGCTGTTGGGGAACTGCAGTGCGAGCACCGCGAAGATGACCGCGACCAGGGTCTGGCCGGCCAGCTTCTCCCCCGAGCGCAGGCCCAGGCTGCGTTGCTTGGAGATCTTGATGTAGTCGTCGAGGAAGCCGACGAGGCCCAGGCCGCCCATGAGGAAGAGCACGAGCAGCCCGCTCATCGTCAGCGGCGTCAGGGTCAGCAGGTGCGAGAGGAAGTACGCCGACAGCGATGCGCCGATGATGACCGCGCCGCCCATCGTCGGCGTGCCGCGCTTGGTGTGGTGCGAGGTCGGGCCGTCGTCCCGGATGAACTGCCCGTAGCCCTGCCGGACCAGGAACTTGATGAACATCGGGGTGCCGAGCAGGGCGACCACCAACGAGATGGCGGCGGCCAGGAGTACGGCCTTCACGATGAAACCTCCGAGTCAGTGCCCCCGACGAGCCGGTCGCCGAGCCACCGTAGCCCAGCCGCGTTGCTGGACTTGAGCAGGACGACGTCGCCGGGCTCCAGCTCGCGCTGCAGCAGGGCGTACGCCGCGTCGGCGTCGGGGACCCAGGTGGACTCCTGGCCCCACGAGCCCTCCTGGCGCGCGCCGCTGTCCATGGCCCGGGCGCCCTCGCCGACGACGACGAGGCGCGAGACGTTGAGCCGCACCGCCAGCCGGCCGACGGCGTCGTGCTCGACGGTGGACTCCTCGCCGAGCTCGAGCATCTCCCCCAGCACCGCCCAGGTCCGCCGGCCGTGCCCCATCGCGACCAGGGCCTTGAGCGCGGCGCGCATCGAGTCGGGGTTGGCGTTGTAGGCGTCGTTGACCAGCGTCACACCGTCAGGGCGCTCGTGGACCTCCATGCGGTGCCGGCTGGCCGGCCGGGCCGCGGTGAGGGCCGCGGCGACGTCCGCGAGCGGCATACCGGTCTCCAGGGCGACCGCGGCGGCGGCCAGGGCGTTGGAGACGTGGTGCTCGCCGTAGAGGCCGAGCTGCACCGGGACGCGGCCCTGCGCGGTGACCAGCGTGAACCCGGCCCGGCCGGCGTCGTCGAGGGCGACGTCCTCGGCGCGCACGTCGGCCCCGGACGCGGAGCCGAAGCGGACCACGCGGGCACGGGTCACCTCGGCCATCCCGGCCACCACCGGGTCGTCGGCGTTGAGCACGGCGAGGCCGTCGGCGGGCAGCTCCCGGACGAGCTCGGACTTGGCCCGGCCGATCGCCTCGCGCGAGCCGAACTCGCCCACGTGGGCCGTGCCGACGTTGAGCACGACGCCGATGCGCGGCGGGGCGACCTGCGTGAGGTAGGCGATGTGGCCGATCCCGCGGGCGCCCATCTCCAGCACGAGGGTGCGGGTGGTCGGGGTGATCCGGCAGATGGTCAGGGGCACGCCGACCTCGCCGTTGAGCGAGGCCTCCGTCGCCACCGTCTCACCGCACCCGGAGAGCACCGAGGCGATGAGGTCCTTGGTGCTCGTCTTGCCCGAGGAGCCGGTGATGCCGATGACGGTGAGGTCGGGGCTGGCGTCGATGAGGTGCCGGGCGAGGGCCGCGAACCCGTCCTGGATGTCGGGGACGACGACGCAGGGCAGCTCGTCGACCTCGCGGGTGGTCAGCGCAGCGACGGCGCCGCGGTCCCGGGCCGCGCCGGTGAAGGCGTGCCCGTCGGCGGCCTCGCCCACCCGGGCGACGTAGAGGCTGCCGGCGGCGGCCTCGCGGGAGTCGGTCACCACGGGGCCGTCGACGACGACGTCCTCGCCGTGGTGGACGCCGCCGGTGACCCGGGCGATGTCGGTGAGCCGGAGCGGGATCACGGGGCCACCGTGCCGTGGGGTGCCTGGTGGGTCATCAAGGCTGCGCGCAGCTCCTCGCGGTCGTCGAACGGGTGGACCACCCCGGCCACCTCCTGGCCGGTCTCGTGGCCCTTGCCCACGACGACCAGGGTGTCGTCGGGGCTGGTGGCGTAGCCGACCGCGCGGCGGATGGCGTCGGCGCGGCCGGCCACCTCCACCACCTCGGCGGCGCCGCCGGGCCGGGCGGCCCGGTCGCGGGCGCCCTCGAGCACCGCGGCGCGGATCGTGGCCGGGTCCTCGGAGCGCGGGTTGTCGTCGGTGACCACGACCACGTCGGCCTGGTCGGCGGCGGCCTCGCCCATCGGTGCCCGCTTAGCCCGGTCACGGTCGCCACCGGCGCCGAGCACGACGACGAGGCGGCCAGAGGTGTTGTGGCGCAACGACTTCAGCGCCGCAGCCACGGCGTCGGGAGTGTGGGCGAAGTCCACGACCGCCAGCGGCAGGGCGGCCGGGTCGGCGCCCCCGGGCACGACCCGCTCCATCCGGCCGGGCACGTGCGGGTCGGCGGCGAGGGCCTTCTCCACGGTGCCGGCGTCCAGGCCGCTCGAGAGCAGGACGACCGCGGCGACGGCGGTGTTGACCCGGTTGAAGTCGCCGGGCAGGGCCGAGCGCAGGTGCAGCACGACCTCGGCCGAGCGCAGCGTGAACGCCGCGTCGTCACCCTCGACCGGCTCCAGGGTGAAGTCGGCGCCGGCCGCGGCGTCGGAGCCAACGGTCAGCACCGGGACCGTCGCCTCGCGGGCCAGTCGCGCACCCCAGGCGTCGTCGACGCAGACCACGCCGCGCCGGGACCGCTCGGGCGTGAACAGCGAGGCCTTGGCGAGGAAGTACTCCTCCATCGTCCCGTGGAAGTCGAGGTGGTCCTGCGAGAGGTTCGTGAACGCCGCGACGTCGTAGACGACCCCGTCGACCCGGTGCAGGGTCAGCGCGTGGCTGGACACCTCCATCGTGCAGGTGTCCACGCCGCGCTCGACCATCACCGCGAGCAGCGCGTGCAGGTCGCTGGACTCCGGGGTGGTGCGGACGGACTTGACACGCTCGTCGCCCAGCCGGGTCTCGACGGTGCCGATGAGGCCGGTGGTGCGCCCCAGGGCGCGCAGCGCCGAGTCGAGCAGGTATGCCGTGGTGGTCTTGCCGTTGGTCCCGGTCACTCCCAGCATCGTCAGCGAGCGGCTGGGGCGGCCGTGGACGAGGTCGGCCACGTGCCCCATCACGGCCCGGGGGTCGGCCACCACCAGGACCGCCACCTGCCCGGCCACCTCCGAGCCCGCGACCAGCGCCGCGCCGGCCTCGTCGGTCAGCACCGCGCGGGCGCCGAGGCCGACGGCGCCCGCCGCGAACGCGGCGCCGTGGGCGTTCGCACCCGGCAGCGCGGCATACAGGTCACCGGCTCGGACGGCCCGGGAGTCGTGCGTGACCCCGGTGACCTGCACGTCGGCGGCACCGGCCGTCGCCGGGGCACCCGCGCACGCAGCGACCTCGGTCAGGCTCGTCGCGCGGGGGAACTGGGGTCGGGGGGCCACACTCACCACGGGGAGACGTTACTGCCCGTCGGTCCGGAGCTTGATGGTGGGCGGAGTCGTCCCGGTCGGGGCGATCTTGTAGGCCTGCAACGCGTAGGTCATGACCTGCGAGAACACCGGGGCCGCGACGACGCCACCGAAGTAGCTGGTCGTCGGCCGCTGCACCGTCACGGCCACGACGAGCTCGGGCTTGTCGGCCGGGGCGAACCCGATGAACGAGGCCGTCTTGCCGTTGTAGCGCCCGAGCGCCGGGTCATAACGGTCCGCCGTGCCGGTCTTGCCGGCGACGCGGTAGCCCTCGACCCGGGCCTCCGGGGCGGTGCCCTCGCTGCTGACCACGCCCTCGAGCATCGTGCGCACCTGGGCCGCCACCGCCGGGGAGACCACCTGGACCGGCGTGGGCCGGGTGATGGCGCTCAGGGAGCCGTCGGGGTTGCGGATGCCCTTGATCAGCGAGGGCGGCATCCGCAGGCCGTTGTTCGCGATCGTCTGGAACACCCCTGCGGCCTGGATGGCGTTGACCGACAGGCCCTGGCCGAACATCACGGTGTAGCGCTGGGAGCCGCTCCAGTCCTGGACCGGCGTGAGCAGGCCGGGGCTCTCGCCCGGGAAGTGGATCCCGGTGCCCTGGCCCATGCCGAACTTGGTGAAGTAGTCGTGCAGCGTGCTCGCCGGGACCTTCTCGCCCAGCTCGATGGTGCCGATGTTGCTGGACTGGGCCAGCACCCCGGCCGCGGTCAGGTGCTCGATGCCGTGGTTCTCGGCGTCGTGGAAGGTCGTGCCCGCCCGCGGCAGCGTGTTGGGCACCGTGACCGGCGTCGCGGGGTTGGCCACACCCTCCTGCAGGACCGCCGAGAAGGTCATCACCTTGCCGGTGGAACCCGGTTCGTAGACCTCGTCGAAGGCGCGGTTGTCGAGGTTTCCCTTGGCGTGGGCGATGTCGTTGGGGTCGAAGGTCGGGTAGCTGGCGACGGCGAGCAGGTCGCCGGTGTGGACGTTCATCACGACGACGGTCCCGGAGAGTGCCCTCGTCTGCTGCACCTTCTGGGCGATGGCGTTCTGGGCGTACCACTGCAGGTCGCTGTTGATCGTCATCTGCACCGTGTGGCCGGGCACGGCCGGGGTGATCGACTGCTCCCCCGTGGGGATCATCCGGCCGTCACGCGCCCGCTCGTAGGTCTGGGTGCCCGGCTTGCCGCTCAGCCGGCTGTTCATCAGCAGCTCGAGGCCGCCGCCGGCGGTGCCGTCACCCCCGACGAAGCCGACGAGCGAGGCGGCCGCGGTCGAGGTGGGGTAGGTGCGCTGGCTGGTGGGCTCGCTGTAGATGCCGGGGATGCCCAGCTCGTTGATCCGGCGCCAGGTCAGCGGCGAGAGGCCCTTGGCGACGTAGGTGAAGCGCCGGGTGCCGGTGAGGATCGTCGTGAGCTCCTCGACCGACTTGCCGGTGAGGGGGGCGAGGTCCTGCGCCGCGCCGGCCACGCCGACCTTGGTCAGGTGCCCGTCGACCGTCTTCTGGTACTCCGGCACCGCGGTCTGGTCGGCGGTGATGTTGCGGCGCTCGATGCTGGTCGCGAGGACCACGCCGTTGGCGTCCGTGATGTCGCCGCGCATCGCGGGCACGGTGACGGTGTAGAGCCGGCTGCCCAGCGCCGCCGTGGCCATCTTCTTGGCGTCCAGCGCCTGGATCTTGACCAGCTGGGCGCCGAAGATGCTGAAGACGAAGAGCACCGCGAGCATGACGAAACGCACCCGACGGTGCGGGTGCGCGACGCCGAGCCGGACCGGTCTGGCCGGCCGGCGGGGAGGGCGTGGCCCGGAACCGCTCGGAGGTCCCTGCCGCGGACGGCGGGTGGTGCCCGCTCCCCCGCCGCCGGTCGCACCGCCCTGGCGCTGCGGGGCCGG
>NZ_DASVZH010000084.1:0-18694 GCF_036391795.1 Oryzihumus sp. | reverse complement strand
GCCGCCCGCACCCGCCCGGGCACGCCGGTGACGCTGCGCCCGCCAACCGCTGTCGCCGCCACCGTGGCGCTCGGGCTCCTGGTGGGGTGGCTGCTGCTCGAGCTGCGTTCCGGTGGGCCGGCCATCGGCCTGTCCGAGCGCGTCGCGGCCGCGGCCCAGGCGCTCTGGCCGCTGGCCGTCGTGCTCAGCTGCCGGTGGTCCGGCGCGCGCGCACGCGGTGCGTGACCAGCCGCAGCAGCACCCCGGCGCCGAACACCGCCAGCCCCACCACCACGGCCGACAGGGGCAGCGTGGCCACCAGCATGACGCAGCCCGCCGCGCCCAGCACCTGCAGCCAGCGGGGGAACCGCCTGCGCTCCCCCGTCTGGGTGAACGCGGCGAGGTTGGCCACGAGGTAGTAGGTCAGGACGCCAAAGGAGGAGAAGCCGATCGCCCCGC
This sequence comes from Oryzihumus sp., assembly GCF_036391795.1. Taxonomy (GTDB): domain Bacteria; phylum Actinomycetota; class Actinomycetes; order Actinomycetales; family Dermatophilaceae; genus Oryzihumus. The sequence continues at coordinate 18,256 of NZ_DASVZH010000084.1, read as the reverse complement.
GCAGGTCGACAGCCAGGACGAGCACGACGACGACCATGGCCACGGCCACCTCGGCCCGGTGCGGCACGCGGTACCGCGGGTGGACCGCGTCCAGCCATCCGGGCAGGTCGCGCTCGCGCGCCATGGCCAGGGTGGTCCGGCCCAGCCCGGCGATGAGGGCGAGCAGCGCCCCCAGCGCGGCGAGCGCGCCGCCGACGCGGACCAGCGGCACCGCCCAGGTCCAGCCGCCCGCCCCGACCGCGGCCACGAGCGGGGCCGCCGAGGCACCCAGCCGGGTCGGTCCGAGGGCCAGCAGCGCGCTGACGCCGACGACGGCGTAGACCGCGACGGCGATCGCGAGCGCGACCAGGACCGCCCGCGGGATGACCCGCTGCGGGTCGCGCACCTCCTCCCCCATGGTGGCGATGCGGGCGTACCCCGCGAACGCGAAGAAGAGCAGGCCGGCGGACTGCAGCGTGCCGTACCACCCACCCAGCGGGCCGGCATACGGCTCGGTGAGGTGCGCCAGGCTCGCCTGGCCGCCGGCCAGGCACGCCAGCACGACCACGGCGAGGACACAGAGCACGACCGTGACGATGACCCGGGTCAGCCGCGCGGTCCGGGTCACGCCGCGGTAGTTGACCGCGGCGAGCGCCACGACCGCCACGGCACCGACCGGGCGCTGCCACGGCCCGGGCGCGACGTAGGCGGCGAAGGTCAGCGCCATCGCCGCGCAGCTGGCCGTCTTGCCGACCACGAACCCCCACCCGGCCAGGAACCCCCACCACGGGCCGAGCCGCTCCCGGCCGTAGACGTAGGTGCCGCCCGAGGTGGGGTACTGCGCCGCCAGCTGGGCGGAGGCGGTCGCGTTGCAGTAGGCGACGACGGCGGCGAGCGCGAGGCCCACCAGCAGGGCGGACCCGGCGGCCCGGGCCGCCGGGCCGAACGCGGCGAACACCCCCGCGCCCACCATCGAGCCGAGCCCGATGACGACGGCGTCGGCCGTGCCGAGGCGGCGGGCCAGCGCGGGCCGGCCGGTCGGCTGGCCGCTCACCGGTGCACGCCCAGGGCGAAGGTCTCCACGACCTCGTAGCGCGGTCGCCGCCGGGGACCCTCGCCCAGGTGGGACTCGACGAGGACCAGCTCGCTCGCGGTCCACTCCGGTCCGCGGTAGGTCTCCAGCACCCGCAGCCACCGGGTCACCTCGGCCGGCCGCCCGACCCGGGCCAGGGTCAGGTGCGGGTGGAAGCGGCGGCCCTCGACGTCGGCGCCCGCCTTGGCCCCGGCGGCCCGGGCACCCACGGCGAGCCGCGACAGCTCCACCTCGGGCTCGAGGCCACCGACCCCGGCCCACAGCACCTTGGCCCGGGCCGGGTCCGGGAAGGCGCCGGCCCCGGTCAGCGTGGCGGCGAAAGGGGTGCGCCGGGCCGCGGCGCGCGCCATCCGCTCCAGCAGGTCGTCCAGCGCGCGCTCGGGCACCGCCGGCATGAACGCCAGGGTCAGGTGCCACTGGTCGCGCGCGGTCCAGCGCAGCCCGGGCCCGGCCTCGCGCCGCGGCCCGAGGAACTCCTCGAGGTCGTCCAGGGCGTGCTCCGACGGCACGACCGCGGCAAACATCCGCACGTGGCCCATGGTGCCAGTCCCGGGACGCCCGGTATGCCGGGTCGCGGCCCCCGTGGCGCGGCCCACCGGGGGTGCGCCGTGGGGATCGTCCTGTTGACGGTGGCGCACGGCGGGCGGCGGGGTCACGCTGGGCCGGTGGCCACGACCACGACCCGGCCCGCACGTGTCGCCGGGACCCTGGCGGTCGGCGCCGCGGTCGCCGTGGCGCTCGGCGTCTATGGCCGGGTGCACCAGCCGACGTTCCGCCCCGTCACGACCCTGGGGTTCCCCGACCTGGTCTCGATGAAGGTGTGGCTCGGCTCGGTCGCCGGGCTGCTCGCCCTGGTCCAGCTGGGGTCCGCGCTACGCCTGTTCGGCCACCTCGGGTCCGGGCCGGCGCCGTCGTGGCTGGGCACGTTCCACCGCGTGACCGGCGGGCTGGCGGTGCTGGTCAGCCTGCCCGTGGCCTACCACTGCCTGTGGGCCCTGGGTTTCCAGTACGACCGGCCCCGCGTCCTCGTGCACTCGCTGGCCGGGTGCATCTTCTACGGCGCGTTCGTGGCCAAGGTGATGACCCTGCACAGCCGCATGCCCCGCTGGGCGCTGCCGGTGCTCGGCGGCCTGACCTTCACCGCGCTCGTCGTCGTGGTGCTGACCTCGGCAGTGTGGTTCCTGACGACCGTCGGACTTCCCGGCGGTGCCACGTACTGACACCGGGTCATGACTGTGCGGGGCCGCCAGGTTTGGCAGAGTGAGGGGCATGGCGGGCACCCGCACGACACGGGGACGGCTCGGCGGGGTGCGGCAGCGGCTGCGCGCCGCCGGCACGTGGGCGCGCCCGCGCGCCCGGCGATGGGCACCGACGGTGCTGGCCGTGCTGGGGCTGACGCTCGCCTGCTACGCCGGCGGGGTCGCCACCACCAGCCTCTTCCCGACCACCGTGGAGACGAGGCACTACCGCGCCGACGTGCGCCTGTCGGCCCTGCCGACCCTGACCTCGACGCTGCACAGCCCGACGTCCTTCGGCGACATCGACCTGGAGTTCACCAGCCTGCTGCCGGCGCCGGGCGTGGACGCGACCGTGGAGGTGAAGGAGAACATCACCGACGTCTTCGACGACCGCCGCGTCTCGATCAGCTCGCTGCAGCCCTCGACCACGGAGGTCAGCGCCGCGCTGGCCAGTGCGGTGTCGGGGGTGGGCCTGCGCTTCGCGGCGGGCGCGGTCGGCGTCGGGCTGGTGACGGTGGGCCTGGTGACGTTCGGGCGGCGCCGGCGCCCGTCGTGGCGTCACGTGGCCGCGACCGGGACCGCGGTCCTCGTCGCCGTGGGCGGCACCGGACTCGGCGTCTGGGACAGCTACCAGCCCCAGAACCTCAGCAGCTACAAGACCAGCGGCCTGCTCGGCACGCTGCGGCGCAACGCGGGCCTGCTCGGGGACGTGGAGGCCCGGGCCAACCAGGCCACGCCGTACATCAAGAACCTGCTCGCCCTCAGCCAGGCGCTGCAGGAGAAGTTCGTCCCCCAGGAGCTCAACCAGCCCGCGGCGGCGCGGTTCCTGCTGGTGTCGGACATCCACGGGGCCAACCAGTACCCGGTGATGAAGGGCGTCATCAAGGACGAGGGGATCACCGCCGTGGTCGACAGCGGTGACCTGACCAACTTCGGCAGCGTCGCCGAGGCCGAGGCCGCAGGCCTCTTCAGGTCCATCTCCCAGCTGGGGGTGCCCTACGTCTTCGTCCGGGGCAACCACGACGCCAACAGCCCCACGGACCGCGCGATCCTGCGGCGGATGGCCAGGATCCCCAACGTGATCCTGCTCCAGCCCGACGCGGGCACGTTCACCGAGGCGACCATCGACGGGGTGCGCATCGCCGGCTTCAACGACCCGCGTTGGTTCGGCGACGACAACAAGGACAACGCCGCCAAGCAGCAGCCGTCCGTGGACGCGTTCAACCGCACCTTCGCCGGCCGGGACGTGCCGGACATGGTCGTGTCCCACGAGCCGTCGGCGGTCAAGGGCGTGGACCACGCCGGCGTGCTCGTCAACGGGCACATCCACACCGACGAGCTGGACGGCAACCGGATCGGCGTGGGCACGTTCACCGGCGGGGGCACAGTCAGCCACCTCGTCGAGGAGCCCGGCGGTGAGCTCACCGGCCAGCCCTACGCGTTCGACATCGCGGTCTTCGGCCAGGACTGCGGCCTGACCTCGCTGGTGCGCTACACCTACCGCAACCTCATCGAGGGCCGGCCGGCCTACGACGACGTCACCGTGATCAACGGCCGCACCATCGAGAAGGACCGCCCCACCGGACGGGTGTGCCGCGACCTCGACGGGGTGCAGACGGCCACGGTGCCGGTCGTGCCCGAGAGCAGCGTCGCCACGCCGTCCTCCACCACCCCGACGCTGCCGAGCGCCACCCCGGCCCCGGCGACCGGCTCACCGAGCACCCCGCCACGGCCATGACCGTCGCCCCGGCGCGCTGGCCCTACCTGGACAACCTCCGGACGGTGCTGGTCGCCGGGATCATCACCGGCCACGGGATCCTCGGCTACAGCGGCGAGTTCGGCTGGACCTACCAGGACTACCGCGAGACCTCCCTCGCCGGGCTGACCCAGACGGTGGTGCTGGCGGTCGTCGGCCCGTTCGCGGTCTTCCTCATCGCGTTGCTGTTCCTCATCTCCGGCCTGCTGACGCCAGGATCGTTGCAGCGCAAGGGCACCGGCCCCTACGTGCGCGACCGCGTGCTGCGCCTCGGGGTCCCCTGGGCGGTCTTCGCGGTGCTCATCTACCCGACGCTGGTGCACTGGCTCGACCGCGGGATCCGGCACAGCCGCGCGACCTGGTGGCAGGACCTGCGCCGGCTCGTGCCCACCCTCGACACCGGTCCCCTGTGGTTCCTGCCCGTCCTGCTGCTGTTCTCCACCGCGTACGCCGTGTGGTGGCGCGTCGTCTCAGCCTCACCGCGCACGCGCCGCGGCAGCGCGCCCACCGGCCGCACGGTGGCGCTGCTCGTGGCCGGCGTGGCGGCGGGGACGTTCGCCGTCCGGCTCTGGCTGGGCCTGGACACCAACCAGGTCGCGGGGCTGCAGGTGTGGCAGTGGCCCGAGTGTGCGGGGCTGTTCGCCCTGGGCACGGTGGCCTCGGGTCACGGCTGGCTGGTCTCGGTGCCCTCCGGGATCCGCCGCGGGACGGGGTGGGCCGTGCTCGTGGGCGTCCTCGTCGCGGTCGCCGTGGTCGTGGCGGTCGGGCCGACCCGGATCACCGGCACGGACCTGGCCGGCGGGTGGAACCCGGATGCGCTGGGGGTGGCCGCCCTGGAGGCCACGCTCACCGTCTGCGGGCCCATCTGGTTGCTGGCCATGGCACAGACCCGGCTGCGCTTCGACGGCCCGCAGTGGCGCCGCGCCGGGCGCGGCGCCTACACGGCATACCTGTTGCAGGCCCCGGTGCTCCTCGCGCTGGCGGTGCTGCTGCGGCCCCTCCCGGTGGCCGCCGAGGTCAAGGCGCTGGTCGTGGCCGTCGGCGGGGTGCTGCTGTGCTTCGACGTGGGCAGCCTCCTGGTGCGCCGCACCCGGCTCGGCCGGCACCTCTAGGCCGCCGGGCCGGCCCCCGCGTCGCGGGAGGACCTTCGGCATGCCGGAGACGCCCGGCCCGGGAAGAACATCGAGGTGGACCCGCCCGTCGGGCGAGCGGGTCGTCGCCTGCGGGAGGTCGCCATGGCCCACGAGACGTTGCCGCGGCAGCGGCCCAGCAGCGCACCGGCCGAGCGGGCGATGGGCCTGACCCAGTCGACGGCGCTGGTCGTCGGCAGCATCATCGCGGTCGGCATCTTCAGCCTCCCGTACTCGCTGGCCTCCTACGGCCCGATCTCGTTGGTGGCCCTGCTCCTGGCGACCATCGGCGCGGCGGCCCTGGCCTTCATGTTCGCCGTGATGTCACGCCGGATGCCGGCGGACGGTGGTCCGTACGCCTACGCGCGCGCCGCCTTCGGCAACGGGGTCGGCTTCGCCAACGCGTGGTCCTACTGGGTCACAGCCTGGGCCGGCAACGCCGCCATCGTCGTGGGCTGCGTGTTCTACGTCGAGCACTTCGTCAACAAGGGCGGCTCCGCCGGGTGGTCGATCGTCATCGCGCTGGCCGGGCTGTGGATCCCGGCCGCCGTCAACCTCACGGGTGTGAGGAACATGGCCGCCTTCCAGGTCGTCACGACGATCCTCAAGATCGTCCCCCTGGCGCTGATCTCGACCGTCGGGCTGTTCTTCATCAAGGGCGCCAGCTTCACCCCGTGGAACACCAGCGGCGAGACGAACCTGTCGGCGATCGGCGGGGCCATGGCGATCTGCCTGTTCATCTACCTCGGGGTGGAGACCGCAGCCGTCGCGGCGGGCAAGGTCCGCGACCCCGAGCGCAACATCCCCCGCTCGACGGTCCTCGGCACCCTCGCCAGCGCGGTGATCTACCTGCTGTCCATGGTCGTCGTCTTCGGGATCATCCCCGCGGCCGACCTGGCCAAGGGGCAGAACCGGGCGTCGTACTCGGTGGCCTTCAACCACATCGTGGGCGGCGGCACGTGGGCCGGTGACGTGGTCGCGGCAGCGGTCATCGTCTCCGGCATCGGCGCCCTGAACGGCTGGACCATGATCTGCGCGGAGATGCCGCTGGCGGCCGCGCGGGACGGCCTGTTCCCCGCCGCCTTCGGGCGCATGTCCTCGCGCCGGGTGCCGGCAATCGGCATCGTCGCCTCGACCGCGCTGGCGTCCGCGGCGGTCGTGGTCAGCTACCTGGGCACCACCGGCTCGACGGTGTTCACCACCCTCGTCCTCATGACCGGGATCACGGCGGCCGTGCCCTACGCCTTCTCGGCCCTGGCGCAGCTGAAGTGGCGCTGGCACGACGACCACCGGGTGCACACCGCGCGGCTGTGGCGCGACCTCGTCGTGGCGTTCGTCGCGCTGTTCTTCTCGCTAGCCTTCATCTACTACTCACGCAACACCGGTGACAGCTGGTGGGTCGTGTGGGGACCGTTCCTGATGACCGGCGCCGCCGGACTGGTGGGCATCCCCGTCTACCTCTCCCAGCGCGGCCGCATGACCGAGCCACGGAGGCAGTGATGGGCAGCAGGTACTACGTCGGGTCGGAGGTCGGACGGCTGCGCCGGGCCATCCTGCACCGGCCCGACCTGGAGCTGAAGCGGCTGACGCCGACCAACAAGGACGACCTGCTCTTCGACGAGGTCTTGTGGGTCAAGCGTGCCAAGCAGGAGCACGACGGGTTCGCCGAGACGCTGCGCGAGCTCGACGTCGAGGTCGTCTACTTCGACCACCTGCTGCGTGAGTCGATGGCCGTGCCCGAGGCCCGCGACCACGTCCTGGGGCACGTCCTCGACGAGCGGGTCTACGGCCCGATGGCGCTGGAACCGGTGCGCGACATGGTCGACGCGATGGACGCCGACGACCTCACCGAGATGCTCATCGGCGGCATCACCAAGCGCGAGGCGCTCGAGCGCATGGACGAGCCGAAGTCGGTGGCCTTCCACGCCATGGACCTCGACGACTTCCTGCTCGCGCCGCTGCCCAACCACCTGTTCACCCGGGACACCTCGTGCTGGGTCTACGACGGCGTGGCGATCAACTCGATGAGCAAGAAGGCGCGCCAGCGCGAGTCGCTGCACTACGAGGCGATCTACCGCTGGCACCCCGAGTTCGGCGACGCCGGCTTCCACGTCTGGTCCGACGGGACGGTCGGCGGCCCGGCCACGATGGAGGGCGGTGACGTCCTGGTCATCGGCCGCGGCGCGGTGCTCATCGGGATGAGCGAGCGCACCACCCCGCAGGCGGTCGAGCGACTGGCCCACGAGCTCTTCGCGGCCGGCGCGGCAAGGCAGATCGTGGCGCTGGTGCTGCCCAAGGCCCGGGCGTTCATGCACCTCGACACCGTGATGACCATGGTCGACACCCACACGTTCACCAAGTACGCCGGTCTGGGCATGCTCGCGTCGTACACGATCGAGCCCGGGGACTCCGACAAGGAGCTCAAGGTGACCGACCACGCACCCGAGGAGATGCACCGGGCCATCGCGAACGCGTTGGGGCTGGACGACATCCGGGTGCTCACCCCCACCCAGGACGTGCGCGCCGCCGAGCGCGAGCAGTGGGACGACGGGTGCAACGTGCTGACGGTGACTCCCGGCGTCGTGGTCGCCTACGAGCGCAACGTCACCAGCAACACCCACCTGCGCCGCAACGGCCTGGAGGTCGTGACGATCCAGGGCAGTGAGCTCGGGCGGGGCCGCGGCGGGCCGCGGTGCATGACCTGCCCGGTGGACCGGGACGGGATCTAGATGGCACCGAACCTGCACGGGCGCAGCTTCCTCAAGGAGCTCGACTTCACTCCCCGGGAGTGGAAGGGGCTGCTCGACCTGGCCTCGAGCCTCAAGGCCGCGAAGTATGCCGGGACCGAGCGGCCGCTGCTGACCGGCCGCAACCTCGCCCTGATCTTCGAGAAGACCTCGACGCGGACCCGGTGCGCCTTCGAGGTGGCCGCCTTCGACCAGGGCGCGCACGTGTCCTACCTGGAGCCGACCGGCACCCAGATCGGGCACAAGGAGTCGATGAAGGACACCGCCCGGGTGCTGGGCCGGATGTATGACGGGATCGAGTACCGCGGGTCCCGCCAGGAGCTCGTGGAGACCCTGGCCGAGCACGCCGGGGTGCCGGTCTGGAACGGCCTGACCGACGAGTGGCACCCCACCCAGACGCTGTGCGACATGCTGACGATGCGCGAGCACTGCACCAGGCCGGACGGCGAGATCGCGTTCGCCTTCGTCGGTGACGCCCGCAACAACGTGGGGAACTCGCTGCTCGTGGCCGGGGCGCTCATGGGCATGGACGTGCGCATGGTCGCCCCGCGACAGCAGTGGAACCACGACGAGGTCATCGCGAGCGCCCGGTCCCTCGCCGAGCGCACCGGTGCCCGGATCACCCACACCGACGACCCGGCAGAGGGCGTGCGCGGCGTGGACTTCGTCTACACCGACGTGTGGCTGTCGATGGGAGAGCCGAAGGAGCTCTGGCAGCAGCGGATCGACCTGCTCAAGCCCTACCAGGTCAACGCGGCGCTGATGAAGGCGACGGGCAACCCGGCGACGCGGTTCATGCACTGCCTGCCCTCCTTCCACGACCGGCACACCACGGTCGGCGAGCAGCTCTTCGAGCAGACCGGGATGGAGGCGCTGGAGGTGACCGACGAGGTGTTCGAGTCCGACGCGTCGATCGTCTTCGACCAGGCCGAGAACCGGATGCACACCATCAAGGCCGTGCTCGTCGCGACGCTCGGCGGCTGAGCGATGCGGATCGTGGCGGCGCTCGGCGGCAACGCGCTGCTGCGGCGCGGGGAGAAGCCGGACGCGGCCACCCAGGAGGCCAACGTCGACCGCGCGGTGCGCGCCCTGGCGCCGCTCGCCCATGACCACGAGCTGGTGCTGACCCACGGCAACGGGCCCCAGGTCGGGGTCCTCGCCATGCAGAGCGCCTCCGACCCGCACCTGACCACTCCGTACCCGTTCGACGTCCTGGGCGCCCAGACCCAGGGGATGATCGGCTACTGGCTGCTGCAGGCGCTGCAGAACGCCCTGCCCGGGCGGCAGGTCGCCAGCATCATCAACCAGACGCTGGTCCTGGCCCACGACCCGGCGTTCGCCAACCCGACCAAGTTCGTCGGCGAGGTCTACTCCCGGGCCGAGGCCGAGCGCCTGGCCGCGGCGCGGGGATGGACGGTCCACCAGGACGGGGGCGAGGACTCCTGGCGGCGGGTGGTGGGCTCACCGACGCCGCAGCGGGTGATCGAGACCCGGCTGATCCGGCTGCTGCTCTCCAGCGGCGCGGTCGTCGTGTGCGCCGGCGGGGGTGGCGTCCCGGTGATCCGCAACGAGAAGGGCAAGCTCGCCGGCGTCGAGGCAGTGGTCGACAAGGACCTCACCGCCGCCGTCCTCGCCGAGGCGCTCGAGGCCGACGTGCTGCTCATCCTCACCGACGTCCCGCACGTCGAGCGCGGGTTCGGCACGCCCTCGGCGACGCCGATCCTGCGGGTCACGCCCGCGGCGCTGCGTCGGGAGGCGTTCGCGGCGGGCTCGATGGGCCCCAAGGTCGACGCCGTGTGCCGGTTCGTCGAGCTCACCGGGGACATGGCCGCCATCGGGCGGCTGGAGGATGCGCAGGCGATCATCGCCGGGGATACTGGGACCATCGTGACGCCCGGCGGTGACTACGGAGGGCCAGATGACCTCGCGACGTACGGTTGACCCGGTCTCCCTGACCGCGCGCGACATCGCGCTCGACGACGCGGTGACCGCCCACAACTACCACCCGCTGCCGGTGGTCATCGCCAGCGCGTCCGGGGCGTGGGTCACCGACGTGGACGGCCGGCGCTACCTCGACTGCCTGGCCGGCTACTCCGCGCTGAACTTCGGGCACGGCCACCCGGTGCTGCTGGACGCCGCCCGGGAGCAGCTGGAGCGCATCACCCTGACCAGCCGGGCATTCCACAACGACCGCATGGGCCCGTTCTGCCGCGACCTGGCCGAGCTGGCCGGCATGGACCTGGTGCTGCCGATGAACACCGGCGCCGAGGCGGTCGAGACGGCGATCAAGGTCAGCCGCAAGTGGGGCTACGACGTCAAGGGCGTGCCGGCCGACCGGGCGACGATCATCGTCGCCGAGGGCAACTTCCACGGCCGCACCACGACGATCGTCAGCTTCTCCACCGACCCGGTGGCCCGGGCCGGCTTCGGCCCGTTCACCCCGGGCTTCCGGATCGTGCCGTACGGCGATGCGGCCGCCCTGGGTGCCGCGATCGACGAGACCACCGTGGCGGTGCTCATCGAGCCGGTGCAGGGCGAGGCCGGGGTGCACGTCCCACCGCCCGGTTACCTCGCCGAGGTCCGCGAGATGTGCACCGCCGCCAACGTGCTGCTCGTCGCCGACGAGATCCAGTCCGGCCTCGGGCGCACCGGCTCGACCTTCGCCTGCGAGCTCGAGGACGTGGTGCCCGACGTCTATGTGCTCGGCAAGGCGCTCGGCGGCGGCATCGTGCCGGTCTCGGCCGTGGTGGCCCGCCGCGAGGTGCTCGAGGTGCTCACGCCGGGCAGCCACGGCTCGACCTTCGGCGGCAACCCGCTCGCCTGCGCCGTCGGGCACGCGGTGGTGGGGCTGCTGCAGACCGGGGAGTACCAGGCCCGGGCGGCCGAGCTGGGTGCCCGGATGCGGGAGCGGCTGCTGGACCTGGTCGGCGACCGGGTGACCGCGGTGCGCACCCGCGGGCTGTGGGCCGGCGTCGACGTCGACCCCGCCCTCATGAGCGGGCGCGAGCTGTCCGAGCGGCTGCTGGCCCGCGGCGTGCTGGCCAAGGACACCCACGGCTCGACCATCCGGCTGGCCCCGCCGATCGTCATCGAGCAGGACGACCTCGACTGGATGCTCGACCAGCTCACCGAGGCCCTGTCCTCCTGACCCCTGCGCAGGGTGGGCTGCGGCAGGCCCCGAATCGGCCCCCACAGCGACACCACCGTGCGCACAGCGGGCTGAACCACGCTGGGAGCGGGGCGGATCCGCGGCCCGAGGGCTCGCGATACGCTCCAGGGCATGCCGTGGTTGGAGGTGCTGGGCTGGGTCGGGTCGGCCGTCCTCGTCTGGTCGCTGCTCCAGACGCGCATCCTGCGGCTGCGGCTGCTCAACCTCGTCGGCTCCCTGGTGCTCATCGTCTACAACGGCATCGTCGGGGTCTGGCCCATGGTCGGCCTCAACGTCACGCTGGCGGTGATCAACGTCGTGCACCTGCGCCGGCTGCTCGCCGGGCGGCACGACGAGGGGACCTACACCGTTCTCGAGGTCTCACCGCGCGACGAGTACCTGCGCCACTTCCTGCGCATCCACGAGGGCGACATCCGCCACTTCAACCCGGACATGGTCTACGACCCCGACGTCCCGGGGCGCGCGGCGTTCCTCGTGCTGCGCGGCGACGAGACGGTCGGCGTGGTGCTGGTGCGCGACGCCGGGGCCGGCACGGCGCAGGTCGACCTCGACTACGTCACGCCGCGGTTCCGCGACTTCGCGCCGGGCGAGTTCGTCTACCGGCGCAGCGGGCTGTTCCGCGACCACGGCTTCCGCCGGGTGCTCACGCCGCCGGGCATGGTCGAGCCCTACTTCGAGAGCATCGGGTTCCGCCGCGAGGGCGAGGTCTACGCCCTCGACCTGTGACGCCGCGCGGGCGGCACGCCGGTCAGCTGACCGGGTGCGCCCCGACGCTGTCTCGGATCGCGGTGCCCTCGGGCGCGCCACTGTCCCGGGCGCAGTGGGCGCAGCAGAACAGCTGGCCCTCCACCTCGACACCGTGGCCGAGGATCCGGCAGCGGCAGTGCTCGCAGACCGGCGCGAGCCGGTGCGCCGCGCACTCGAGCGAGTCGAAGATGTGCACCTGGCCGCTGACCGTGCGCACCTCGAAGGACATGTAGTAGTCGTTGCCGCAGACCTCGCACACCGCCATGTCAGGACACCTCCGTCGTGGTCACGTGCCTTCGAGCGTGGCCCGGCGCGTGTGGCTCCGCAACGGCCAACGGTCCCGTCAGGGGTGAGGATGGTGCCATGGCGGACTTCGCACGTGCCCTGGCCGAGGGTGGCCTGGTCCTCGACGGTGGCCTGGCCACCGAGCTCGAGGCGCAGGGCCACGACCTGTCCGACGCGCTGTGGTCGGCGCGGCTGCTCGCCGACGACCCCGACGCCGTCGTGGCCGCGCACCGCGCCTTCTACGCCGCCGGGGCGCAGGTGGCCACGACGGCCAGCTACCAGGCCAGCTTCGCCGGGTTCGCGGCGACCGGCCTGGCCCGGGATGAGGCTGCGGCGCTGATGCGCCGCAGCGTGTGGCTCGCCGACCGGGCTCGCGAGGGCATGGCGTCGCCGGACTCGCTGTTCGTCGCCGCCTCCGTCGGGCCGTATGGCGCGGCCCTGGCCGATGGCTCGGAGTACACCGGCGCCTACGACCTGGACGTCCGCGGGCTGCGGGCCTTCCACCGCCCGCGGCTGGAGGTGCTGGCCGAGGCCGGCGCCGACGTCCTCGCGGTCGAGACGATCCCGTGCCTGGCCGAGGTGGAGGCGGTGCTGGAGGAGCTGAGCCGGCTGGACGGCATACCGGCCTGGCTGTCGCTGACCTGCGCCGGCGGCCGGACCCGACGCGGGGAGGACCCGGCCGAGGCGTTCGCCATGGCGGCCGGGGTGGAGGGCGTCGTCGCGGTCGGCGTCAACTGCACGGCCCCGGAGGAGGTGACCGACCTGCTCCCGGCGGCGGCCACGGCCGGGAAGCCGGTGCTGGTCTACCCCAACTCCGGGGAGGGCTGGGACGCCCGGACCCGGTCGTGGACCGGCGCGTCCGCCCTCACCGGCGGGCAGGTGGCCGACTGGCTGGACGCGGGCGCGTCGGCGGTCGGCGGGTGCTGCCGCGTGGGGCCCGCCGACATCGCCGCGGTGGCGGAGGCGCTCAGCGCTTCCGGGCCCCCGCGATGAACTCGTGGCTCGCCTCGGTGGAGGCCTTGGCCTTCTTCTCGGCCCGCTTCTCCTTGATGGACTTGCCGGACTTCTTCGCCATGGTGTGACGCGGGGACTTGTCGGACATCGTCGGCTCCGTTGTGGGACCTGCACGGTCCCGTCCCTGCAGACAGTACGCCGGTCCGGAGCCGTCGGGGAACGGGCCCGGACCGGCGGTGCTCACCTGCCCGGGGTGATCGCGAAGCCGGCGCCGGGGGCGAACGTCGTCACCGTCGGCGGGATGGCCTTGAGGGTGTCGATGGTCGCGCAGGCCGGGCACTTGAGGTAGCCGTTCTGGCGCTGCTCGTTGGCCGCCGCCTCCGCCTTGGCCTGGGCGACCTTGGCCTGGGACTTGGACACCCCGGCGAACTCGGCCTGGGCGTCGTCGATGGCGTTCTGCACCTTCACCGGCAGGGTGATCTTGGCCAGGTTGAACCGCACGTTGGTGATGAACGTGCCGCCCAGGGTCGCGGTCAGGTCGTCCTCGAGCGAGGTGTTGATCGCCTGCTGGATCTTCTGGATGTTGACGTTGTTCTGGCGGCCGGCGGCGCCGGTGAACACCGCCGCTGCGGCCGAGGGGTTCGCCGCCTGCTGGGCACCGCTCTGCACCAGCGCGCAGGAGGCCTGCAGCTCGGCGCAGCGGAAGTCCCCGATCTGCTGGCGCAGGTCGTTGCTGATCACCGGGCGCACGATGGCGTCGAGGAAGGAGCTCCAGCCCTCGTCGCCGTCCCAGGCGGCGCGGTACTGCCCGTCCAGGCCTTGGTACTTGCGCGTGCCGTACTTGTCGTCGAAGGCCATCAGGGTCTTGCTGTCGGTGTTGAGGGTGAAGTAGATCGTGCCCTCGATGCCGATCTCCACGCCGTCGGCGGTCGGGTCGTTCTCGACGTCGACACCGGTCCGGTCACCACGCTTGGCGTCGGAGGTGATCGTGTAGAAGCGCTGCTGCGCCGGGTACTTGTGCGACTGCGAGAACAGCCCGGTGTAGGTCCGCGACGAGGCCGGCTCGATGATCTGGCGGATCCGGTTGTTGTCGAAGGGCCCGCCGTTGCGGACGACCGCGATCTCACCGCCCTGCGTCCGGTCGAACGAGGTGAGCACCATGCCGCCGGTCACGACCGCCGCGACCACGGCGGCGAGCACGACGAGCTTGATCGCGATCGAAGGAATCTTCATGTGGGACAACGCTCCGAGGTCGGTGCCGGCCAGTGGCCGGCGAGGTAGGTGCTCACCTTGATGTGCGCCCGGGCCGATTGGTTCCCGGGTATGCCGTGCCGTCACCTCCGCGGGCCGGCGGCGGCTGGTAGACAGGCCCGGTGAGCGTTCGGGTCTTCGGCGTCGACGGGTGCCGCACCGGCTGGGTCGGCATCGTCCTTGACGGTGGGCGCGTCACGGCGGTGCACGGCGTGACGATCACCGACCTGCTCGAGGCGGCCGGGCGGGACAGCGGGCTCGCCTGCGTCGCGGTCGACATCCCGATCGGCCTGCCCGACACCGGCCGGCGCCAGGCGGATGTGTTGGCACGCAAGGCTCTTGGGCCGCGCTGGCAGTCCATCTTCCTCACGCCTGTGCGACCCGCCCTGCTCACCGCCGACTTCGCCGAGGCGGTCGCCCTCAACCGCGAGCTGGCCGGCGAGGGCCTCTCCCGTCAGGCGTTCGCCCTGCGCACCAAGGTGCTCGAGGTCGACGCGCTCGTCCGCGACAGCGCGGTCCCGGTGGTCGAGGTCCATCCCGAGCTGAGCTTCGCGACCATGGCCGGCGGCCCCCTGGCCGCGGGCAAGAAGACCTGGGACGGCGCCCAGGAGCGGCGCGCGCTGCTGGCGCGGCACGGCATACCGCTGCCAGACGACCTCGGCGTGGCCGGCGCCCTGGCCGCAGTCGACGACGTGCTCGACGCGGCCGCGGCCGCCTGGTCCGCGAGCCGGTGCGCCGCGGGGCTGGCGCGCTCGCTGCCGGCGCCGCCGGAACGGTTCAGCGACGACGTCCCCTGCGCCATCTGGACGTGAGCGGCAGACTGCCGCAGACACCACGAGAGGGGAGCCGCCCATGTCGTACCCACCGGAGCGGTACCACGGCGAGGCCGGCGAGGTCAGCGCCTGGATGCGGCGGGCCGGCCAGGCCCCCGAGCTCGGCCAGCCGGGCGGCAACCAGGTGCACTACCTGGCGACGACCGCCCAGACCAGTGGCGAGTTCGGGCTCTACCGCTGGGACTTCGGCCCGCACGTGAGCGGCCCGGACCCCCACTTCCACCGCACCCTGTCCGAGTCGTTCTTCATCCTCTCGGGCACCGTGCGGCTGTTCGACGGCAGGGGCTGGGTGGACGCGACGGCTGGGGACTTCCTCCACGTGCCGGTGGGCGGCATCCACGGCTTCCGCAACGAGTCCGGCGAGCCGGCGTCGATGCTGCTGCTGTTCGCTCCTGGCGCGCCGCGGGAGGACTACTTCGAGACGCTGTTCGACGCCGCCCGTCGCGAAGCCATGACCGACCAGGAACGCACCGAGTTCTTCCTGCGGCACGACAACCACTGGGTCTGACGACCCCAGCCGGACCGCTCCTTCAGGTCGCCTCGGTGACGCGGAGCCAGTGGCTGAACCGGTAGAAGCGGGTCCGCATGGCCCACTCGGGTGGCAGCGCGGGCAGGATCGCCTCCGACGGCACGACCTGCGGGTCGCCGACGCGGTGCCGCACGCCGTCGAGGACGACGGTCGCCTCACCGGCCGCCTGGACGTTGTGCAGCCAGTCGACCTCGGTGCCGTACGGCAGCGGGATCGCGAAACCACCCTCGAGCGGCACGGCCACGACCGGCGTGGCGTAGGAGCGCCCTGAGCGGCGCCCGACGTGCTCGACCCTGGCGGCGTACCAGTGCCGCCGGCCCGCCAGCCTGAGCATCACCGGGTTGAGCACGCGCTTGTTGCCCTGCCGGAGGACGTCGACCAGCGGCCTGGACCCGCTGCGCACCGCCATGACGAAGAACGCGAGCAGCAGCACCACCGGCACCAGCACCCAGCGCACGAGCCGGGCCCGCCACCACGGCGTCCGGCCGCGCTGTCGTCGTCCATGCATGACGTGCCCCCGTCCCTCGTGCCGACATCACGATGGTCTCCCCCGGTGGCGCAGCCGTGGCCGGACCTCGGTCCCGCCGTCCGGCCGGTCAGTCGGAGGGCCGACGGCGCAGCGCCGCGGCCCAGACCAGGACGACCGCCCCCAGCCACACGCCGGCCGCGATGACCGTCGCGACCAGCGGCACGAGGTCGGTGAAGAAGTAGCCGTACCGCGGGTCGGCGACCGACTCACACCGGTAGGTGACCCACCCCTTCGGGATCCTCCCCCGCACCACAGCCGTCAGCCGCACCGGCGCCCACAGCTCGGACGGCTCCCGGCTCAGGCACGCGTCCTCGAGCGCCCGGCCCCGCGCCACGAGGGCGGCGACCCAGCAGGCCAGCCCCGCCAGGAGGGTCGTGATCACCGCACCGACGATCTGCAGACACAGACGCCCTTGGCCCTCACCGTCCTGCATGCCGCCCCCGGTATGCGCGGTCGGTCCCCTCGGCGAGGACGGTCACCGGATCAGCTGCCCGCCGGGCGTTCGCCCGCGGGCGGTCCGTCGGCCGCGTGGCGCGTGTTGGGCTTGACCATCGCGCAGCGCCCCTCGGCGTCGATGCCGGGCATCGACGCCTCGTGAGCCATGGTCGCCGCGAGCTCCGGGCCGATGGCGGCGGCGGGGAGCTCGCGGTAGCCGAGCCCGGCGTAGTACGGCCCGTTCCAGGGGACGTCGCGGAAGGTCGTCAGCGTCGTGGCCGGGCGGCCCGCGGCCTGCCCCCAGGCCTCGACGTGCCGGACCAGCGCGCGCCCGATCCCCTGTCGTCCGTGCCGGGGCGCGACCGAGACCTGGGCGACGTGCGCGTTGCCGTCGAGCACCTCGGCCACGACGTATCCCGCGACGTCACCGTCGCGTCGGACGAGCCAGACCCGCTGCTGGGCCAGGGGCTCCTGCAGCTCCTCGACAGTCGCGTCGTGCTCGGCCACCTCGTGCAGGCCGACGGTGTGGAACAGCTGTCCCGCCTCGATCTCCAGCCGCACCAGGCGGGGAAGGTCGGCCGCGGCCGCGGGCTCGATCTGGACCTGGGTCATGCCACGACCCTGCCACGGGTGCCGGCGCAGCCGGCGGCGTTTTCCGCCGCGACGGCGCGGCGCGGCATACCGGTCCGGGCGGTTCAGAACCGCCACGACAGGTAGTTGGCCCACCGCGGGTACCCCGCGCCGCGGGGCTCGGCGCGCACGCTCTGGGGCGTGGCCGCGCGGAAGCCCAGGGAGACGATCGCCGGGATGCTCACCCCGAGCTGCACCGCTTCGAAGAACGAGCGGGTGCCGGTGCCGTAGAGCAGCGGGCCCGCAGCGCCCAGCACGAGGAGCAGGGTGGACCAGGCGAGCTCACGTGCGCCGGGTCGCACTCCGTCGACGAACGCCGAGAGCGCCCGCAGCCCCTCGTGGGCGAAGGAGCCCACGAGCCCGGCGAGCAGGAGCGGCCAGAAGCCGGAGATGTCCACGACGGCCTCCTTCGGCTCGGACGTCCCTGCCGGCCACCGTCGCGACCCCCGGGCGCCGGCGCCACCGGTGAATGCACGGTGCTCCCGGGACCTGCCTGCGCGCTTTGACGGGCGCGGGTGTGGCCCCTCAGCCGCCGAGGGGGCCGAAGACGATGCAGAACGGATGGCCTACCGGGTCGCCGAAGACGCGATGACCACCCAGTCCTCCCGGTCCTCGGTGACCTGCATGAGCACCTGGCAGTAGAAGTCCGCGAGCCGGGGCGGGTCGGGACAGTCGATGACGGTCTTCTCGAGGCGTCCGATCATGCCGCGAGTCTGCTCCGGCGAGGTCGGTCCGGCATCACGACCATCCGAGCGCTCTCGCAAGCGCGGGAAGGACCCAGACGAGGACGAGCCCGCCGTACGCGACCACGGTGGCCACCCGCAGCCCGCGGCGGAGGCGCAGGAGGGGCACGACCGGCCACCCCGCCCGCTGGGCCCAGAAGCGCAGGTAGCCGACCGAGCTGACCCCCCGCCGGCGCTCCCGCCGGTCCGGTCGTTCCAGCGCGTCCCA
>NZ_DASVZH010000083.1:0-50561 GCF_036391795.1 Oryzihumus sp. | reverse complement strand
CGTGCGCTGGGTCGACCTCAACGAGGCGGTGGCCGCAGTCCTCACCGGTCGGCTGCACAATCCGGCCGCGATCATCGGCATCCTCACCGCCTACGCGGCACGGGAGCTCGACTGGGGCACGTTGCGGCCCTACGACGCCCCCTGGCCCGAGCACCCGGCATACCGCTGATCCACGGCTTCTCCCAGAGCTGAGCTCGCACCCACCGCCGCCCCGGTCACCGGGGCGGCGGTCTGCGTTGCGGCCCGGTGCAGGCTGCTCTGGCGGTGGCGGGAGAGCAGGGCCGCGGCGGCGACCCCGGCGAGGAGCATGAGCCCGCCGGACAGCTCGGGTGCCGTGGGCACCTCGCCGAGCGCCACCCAGGCGGCGGCGATGCCGGCCACCGGGACGAGCATCGTGAACGGGACGACGGCCGTGGCGGGGTGGCGCGCGAGCAGCGAGTTCCACAGGCCGTAGCCGAGCAGCGACGCCAGGTATGCCGTGAACGCGGCGCAGCCGAGCGCGCCCAGATCCGGGTGGGTCACCGCGGCAGAGACCGCGGCCGGGCCCTCGACCAGGAGCGACAGGGCCAGCAGGGGCAGGGGCACGACCAGCCCGGACCACACCACCATGGACAGCCCCGACGTCGGGCGGGCGTGACGGGCGATGACGTTGCCGATGGCCCAGGAGGTGGCCGCGGCGACGACGAGCAGCAGGGGCAGCAGCGGGGCGTGCGGACCCCGGCCGACCGCGACGACGGCCAGCCCGGCGGCACCCACCAGGACCCCGATCAGCTGGCCGCGGGTGGGACGCTCGCGCAGGGCCACGCTGGAGAACAGCACGGTGAGCAGGACCTGGCTCTGCAGCACCAGCGGCGTGAGTCCGGCAGGCATGCCGAGGTGCATGGCGACATAGACGAGGGCGAACTGGCCCAGGCTCATGAACAAGCCGATCGTCACGACGAGGCGCCAGGGGACGGCCGGGCGGGGGACCAGGAACACTGCGGGGAAGCAGACCAGCACGAAGCGCAGGGCGACGAACAGCAGCGGGGGCACGCTGGCCAGGCCGCGGTCGATGGCGATGAAGTTGACTCCCCACACGACGGCGACGAGGGTCGCGAGAGCGGCGTCGCGGGCGGGAAGCGTGGCGGGGGGCATGGCACCACGGTGCCGCGTTGCACCATGAAGCACCAGCAAACGTTTATTGCCCTAACGATGTAGCGTCGCTACATGATCGATGCGGTGGCGCTGCGGTCCCTCGCGGCGGTGGACCGGCTGGGATCCGTTGCAGCGGCGGCGGACTCGCTCGGCTACACCGCCAGCGCCGTCTCCCAGCAGGTCAAGCGGCTCGAGGCTCGGGCCGGGGTCGCGTTGCTGGAGAAGTACGGCCGCGGGGTGATGCTCACCGAGGCCGGCCGCCTGCTCGCGGCCTCGGCCCACGACCTGCTCGCCCAGATGGAGCGGCTGGAGTCCCAGCTGCAGTCGACCACGGGTCAGCCGGTCGGGCGGGTGCGGCTGGCGAGCTTCGCCACCGCGGCCCGGGGCGTGGTGGCGCCGGCGTTGGCCACGCTGCGGGAGTCCTCGCCCGGGCTCGACGTCACGCTCAGCGAGGCCGAGCCCTGGGATGCGGTCAGCCTGGTCGCGACCGGGCAGGTCGACCTGGCCGTGGTGCACAACTGGGAGCCGCTGCCGCTGGCGATCCCGGACCACCTGACCTGCCGCCATCTCGGGTCGGACTACGCCGACGTGCTGGTGCACCGGGAGCACCCGCTGGCCGGGCGGGAGCGGGTCTCGGCCGCCGAGCTGGCCGGGGAGCGCTGGGTGAGCGTGGCACCCGGATCGATCTGCCACCAGTGGCTGACCAAGATGTTCCACGACATCGGCCGCGCCCCGCGGATCGAGCACTTCGCGGCGGAGTTCGCCTCCCACATCGCCCTCGTGGCGCAGGGGCTGGCGGTCGCGCTGGTGCCGAGGCTCGGGCGCGGTGCCCTGCCGGCCGAGGTGGTCGCGGTTCCCGTCCACGACCCGGTGCCCACGCGGACGGTGACGGCCGTGTGGCGGCGCACGATGGGGGAGAGCCCGGCCCTGGCGGCGGTCGTGGACGCGCTGGCCGCGGCTCCCTCGTCGCTGGTGCCGGCGTCCGGGGGCCGGCGGTGAGGGCGCGTTCCGTGCGGGCGTGACGCCTCGTCCAATTGCGTGCACAGCTGCCAGCGGCGAGGACCACACCACCAAGAACGGCGAATCTAGGTTCTGTAGTCTGGTCGGCATGGCGAACGGCTGGACGTTCGTGTCGAACCACGGACACGTCCTTGTCGCCCTTGCGACCGATCCTGACGCGCTCCTGCGTGAAGTGGCGGCCCGCGTGGGGATCACCGAACGCGCGGTCCAGCTGATCGTCGCCGACCTCGAGTCCTCTGGCTACCTCACGAGGGAACGAGTGGGGCGTCGCAACCGGTATGCCGTGCGTGAGGACCTGCCCTTCCGGCATCCACTCGAGGCCGGGGTTCCCGTAGGAGCCTTCCTCGAGCTGGTCCGCGGGTCCGTCTGGCCGCCCCTGCCCGTCACGGGGCCGGACGCCACGGCGCATCCGGCCCCGGGGCGGACGCCCCCCTGACGATCCGGTCTCCTGGCCTGGCGGCTTGGGTCAGGGGTGGGCGGAGGCGGTGACGAGAGCGACCCGGTGGTGATCCGTCAGGGCACCGTCGTCCACGAGGGCCACCTGCCCGCCCCGGCGAATGACTTCCTCGACCAGGTCGTCGACCAGGTCGTGGATGTGGGTTGGGTCGGCGGGCTCATAGTCCTGCGGGTCCATCGGGTGTCCGCCGACGCGGCCCGGCACGCTGTAGGACTGCTCCACCACGAGCATGACGGCCTGCCCACGGCGAGCGCACTGCCACGCAGCCTCGATGCCACTGGCCAGAAGGTGGGTGTCCCCAGCTTCCGCGCGACGCACCAACGCCAGGGCGTCGGTCTGTCGTGCGAGGAGGTAGCGCTCCAGGGCCACCGCGGACCGGCGCAGCAGCTCGTCTTGGGTCTGGGCGTATGCGGTGTCGATCATGCCCGCGAGGCGGTAGCAGTGGCTCGACCTCCTGGTGAAGAGGTCGATCAGCCGGGGCGTCCCCGCGATGACCAAGGGGGACGGGAACGTGGCCCGCTGCCGGGCGAGCTCGGCCTCGACGTCGCCCAGGAACGCGTCCATGGTCAGGCGGGACAGCTCCTCAGGGTCCGTGGGGTCCACCGCGGTGGACGCTTGGTCGCCCACGTGCACGGTCGAACGCAGCACCAGGGTGTGCTGCTGCGCCTCGTAGACATGGGCGCAGCTGGGATACAGCGTGAGGAGCAGGTGCGGCGGGGTCCGGTGCAGCGCCGCGACCAGTTCCCGGGTGGCAAACGTGGACTCCACCACCACGCGCCGCGTGCTGGTCTGGGGCAGCCGGAACGACCGCTGGACGGCTCTGGAGGCGTACAGGGCAAGGGCATGGCCAGTCCGCCCGGTGGTCGCGGACGCCGCGAGCCCGCGCAGGGCGGAGATGACCGGCCCCACGTTGGTCAGGCCGGTAGCCCTGAGTATCTGCTCGGCCTGCTGGACAAGGACGTTGAGCTCCTCCTGGTCCGAGGGGGTCATTCGTGCAGCCGGCTTGGTGGGCAACGTGACGGTGACGCAGGGGAAGCCGATGCTGATGGTCAGCTGGGCGACGTCGGACCAGCGCAGGGCGCGCGGTTGCGGCGACGCCGGGGCGTGCTTGGTGGCAGTGGTCATCGGGAGTGGTCCCTTCAGTCGCGGGCTGGGAAGGAGGGGTGCGGTGGTGCAGATGGTGCAGGCTGCGTTTGGGCGTGTGCGTTCACGAGGGTCGGAGCGCGGGAAGTCATGACGTCGGCCTCGCCGGTTCCCGGGTGGCGCGAAGGCTGGCGACGACGGCCACGCCCACACAGGCCGCAATGACGGCCAGGGAGAGAGCGACCGGCACCTTCCACAGGTCGATGACCAGCATCTTGACGCCGACGAATACCAGGACCGCGGCGAGTCCGGTCTTCAGGTACACGAACCGGTGCATGAGCTCGGCCAGCAGGAAGTACAGGGCGCGCAGCCCGAGGATCGCGAATGCGTTGCTGGTGAAGACGAGGAAGGGTGACTGGGTGACGGCGAAGATCGCCGGGATCGAGTCGACAGCGAAGATGATGTCGGTGACCTCGACGAACACCAGGACGGTGAACAGCGGGGTGGCCAGCAGTCGCCCACCGCGGCGCACCCAGAACCGCCTCCCGTCGTACTCGCTGGTGCTCGGCACGACCCGCCGCACCAGCCGCAGGACCGGGTTGCCGCTCGGGTCGAACTCGGCATGACGGTGTCGATACATGCGCCACCCCGTGAAGACGAGGAAGGCGCCGAAGACGTAGAGCAACCAGTGGAAGCGATCAAGCAGTGCCGCACCGCCGGCGATGAAGCCGGCGCGCATCACCAGGGCGCCGACGACCCCGTAGAAGAGGACACGGTGCTGCAGCTCGCGGGGGACCGCGAAGTAGCCGAAGATCAGCGCGAAGATGAAGACGTTGTCGACCGCCAGGCTCTTCTCGATGAGGTAGCCGGCGAGGTACTCGCTACCTGCCTGCGCACCCAGGGTGGCCCAGACGACGCCGCCGAAGAGCAGGCCCAGTCCTACCCAGACCGCGGACCAGGTTGCCGCCTCGCGTGCGGAGATGACGTGGTCCTTGCGATGTGCCAGGAGGTCGATGACCAGCATGGCGACGATGACCGTCAGGACCACGAGCCACGCCCAAGGGGGGACGACCATGACAGACTCCAGTGAATCGAGGATTCACGGAGGTCTTTCCCGGTCGACGCGACCACATGTGGTCGGGACCAGCGGCGCCGGGGCCGGCATTGACCGACCCGTCCTGACGACGACGCTCAGGGGGATACTCCCCATCCGTTCTCATCACTATCAACGAATTGGATTTCGCATGTCAAGGGTGCGGGCGCAGGGAGGTCGGTCATGAGTGGCGTCGTCGGTTCTGGCGCCCTCGGGTTTGGCTCCTCTGCCGATGGCGGGTTCGTCGGTGCCGGGGAGGGACGTGGCGGGGCGTCCGGTCGCCCCTGCCCCTGCGGGAGTGGCGCGACGTATGCCGTGTGCTGCCAGCCGCTGCATGACGGGGAGCGCATGGCGCTCACTGCCGAGGAACTGATGCGCTCGCGGTACGCCGCATTCGCCGTGGGCGCGGGCGACTACCTCGCGCGGACCTGGCACCCGGCCCACCGGCCGGGTGACCTGGCGCTGGACCCGGACCTGACGTGGACGGGGCTCGAGGTCCTGGATACCCGTGCTGGGGGTCCTGACGACGACCAGGGCGAGGTGGAGTTCCGGGCGTCGTGGCGGCACGGCCGCGAGCGGGGCGTGCTCCATGAGCGCAGCCGGTTCGTGCGCCGCGGTGGTCGGTGGGTCTACGTCGACGGCGACGTCGCGGACTGACCGCCCGACGGTTGACCCGCCGGGGCGACTGGCTCCCCTAGGCGACCGACCCCGCCCGGTCCACGGGCTCGGACGGCTGAGCTGTCGACGGCTCACCAGAGCCTCACCGCGGTCGGCACAGGTCAGAGTCAGGCCGGGATGGGTGCGGACTCGGTGAAGGTGACCCACTTGCTGTGCAGGATCTCGCCAGTGGGCCCGTCGTAGGGCCGGGCGGTCGACACCCCGGCGTGCCCGGTCACGACGTCGCGTTCGTCGGCACGCACTGGGCTGCCCATCTCTCCCTGGCTGCCCGGCTCTGGTGGGCTGCCCGGATCGGGCGGGCTCCCGGGATGCGGTGAGTGGCTCGAACCTGGCGGGTCCGCGAAGGCTGGTGTGCCCGGATCCGGTGAGAGGCCGGGAGGCGGTGGCCGGTAGGCGGGCGCCGGGCGGATCGGATGGCCCCACCGGTCGGTGAAGGTCAGCCCGTCAGTCCGGTCGGCGTCGCCTCGGATGTCGAAGTCGCCCGCGTGGTGGCGGTCGTGGTGGTGCGGGCAGAGGCTGACCAGGTTAGTGGTGTCGGTCGGGCCGCCGTCGGCCCAGTGGATGACGTGGTGGACCTCGAAAACGGTGGTCGCGGCGCACCCGGGGAATCGGCACCCGCGGTCGCGATCTTCGACCAGGCGCCGGGTGCGGTCGGGGACGATGCGCAGGGCGCGGCCGACGTTGACCGGGTGCCCCTCGGTCTCCCAAAGCGGGCGCAGGGCGCCGTCGCAGGTGAGCTTGTCGACCAGATGCAGCGGGAGCGCGGGCCGGCCGTTGAGCCAGCCGCCGTTGGTGTCGAGGTGGACCAGCACCCGGAACGCATCGCGCCGTCCGGGCGAGGGAGGGTTGGCACGGGAGCGCTCGCAGACCTCGGCCAGGGCCGTGGCCCAGGTGACCTCAGGGTGCCCGGCGTGGAACAGCGCGTCGTGGGCCTCCGTCAGGGCGGCCTCCACCAGGGCGCCGAGGTCGGGAGGGGCCGAGAGCCGCAGCGTGAACCGGCCGTCGGCGTCGTAACCCATCGCGAGGTGGGCCGGCTCCTCGACGCGGCGTTCCGGCGTGGGGGCGACCGCCGGGCCCGGGGTCTCGGCGTCGCCGGTGCCGTCGCCGTCGCCTTCCCTGGCGGCAGCGCCGTCAACTGAGTGGTCAGTCGCGGGGGCGGCGTCGGCGAAGGCGTAACGGGACAGCGTGCGCCGCAGCTGGGGCACCGTGGCGTTGACCGCCAGCTCGGTCACCGAGGCCTCCATCGCAGCCGGGGCGTGCCGGGCCACCGTCGCCACCTGGTCGAGCGAGAGCTGTCCGCGGGTGAACGTGTCCATCACCGTCGGCAGCTCGCCCTCGCGCCGGGCCAGGCTGACGACTTCGCGCGCCCGGGACGGGGACAGTCCAGCGCGCAGGACCAGCCAGTGCTCGGGGGACCGCACGCAGTCACCGGCCCAGCGCTCGCTGGTGAGCGCGCCGGCGACCAGAGTCACCAGCCGGGCATGCAGCTGGTTCAACCCGCCACACACCTGCGCGAGCTCGATGTCGAGCGCAGTCTCCAGACCGTCCATGCAAACCCCCTGTTCATATAGTACAGGTGTTCGAATCGGTGGACAAGGCCTCTCGTTTCCCGGGAGTGGCGTCAAGGTTCGCGACCCCGAGGGCGGCCGTGTGAAGCGGACGCCCTCGCAGGCCCATGCGGGCCGTGCGGGCCGCCCCAGTCGCTGCGGCTGGTCAGGCCGCGCAGTCCGAGGTGGTCACCGGCCCCGGGCGCGGGCAGGCGCCGAAGCGCCTGCTCGGCGTGGTCAAGGGCGGATAACCGGTTCGGGGTGGCGGCCCCGAAGTCCGTAGGATGGGCGGACATCCCGCACACCCTCCAGCTAAGGACATCACCGTGCTTCGCAGTCACGAGGCCGGCACCCTGCGTGCCGACCACGCCGGTCAGACCGTCACGCTCACGGGCTGGGTCGCCCGTCGGCGCGATCACGGCGGCGTGGCGTTCCTCGATCTGCGCGACGCGTCCGGCGTCTCGCAGGTGGTCGTGCGGGACGAGGTCCTGGCCGAGGCGGAGGCCCACCACCTGCGCAACGAGTTCGTCGTCAAGGTGACCGGTGAGGTCCGCCCCCGTCCCGAGGGCAACGCCAACCCCGACCTGCCCACCGGCGAGATCGAGGTCGTCGCCTCCACCGTCGAGGTGCTCAGCGAGTCGGCGCCCCTGCCGTTCCAGATCGACGAGCGCGTCACCGTGGGCGAGGAGGCGCGGCTCAAGCACCGCTACCTCGACCTGCGCCGCCCCGGCCCGGGTGCCGCCCTGCGCCTGCGCAGCAAGGTCAACCAGGCCGCCCGCGCGGTGCTGGCCGAGCGCGACTTCGTCGAGATCGAGACCCCGACGCTGACCCGGTCCACCCCCGAGGGTGCCCGTGACTTCCTCGTGCCTGCCCGCCTGCAGCCGGGCAGCTGGTACGCCCTGCCGCAGAGCCCCCAGCTGTTCAAGCAGCTGCTCATGGTCGCCGGGATGGAGCGCTACTACCAGATCGCGCGCTGCTACCGCGACGAGGACTTCCGCGCCGACCGCCAGCCGGAGTTCACCCAGCTCGACATCGAGATGAGCTTCGTCGAGCAGGACGACGTGATCGAGCTCGGCGAGGCGATCCTGAAGTCCCTGTGGGCGCTCGTCGGCCACGAGGTCCAGGGTCCGCTGCCGCGCCTGACCTACCACGAGGCGATGGCGCGCTTCGGCTCCGACAAGCCCGACATGCGCTTCGGCAACGAGCTCGTGGAGTGCACGGAGTTCTTCAAGGACACCACCTTCCGCGTGTTCCAGGCCCCCTACGTCGGTGCCGTGGTCATGCCCGGC
Source organism: Oryzihumus sp. (assembly GCF_036391795.1). Taxonomy (GTDB): domain Bacteria; phylum Actinomycetota; class Actinomycetes; order Actinomycetales; family Dermatophilaceae; genus Oryzihumus. Next base: position 42,260 of record NZ_DASVZH010000083.1, on the reverse strand, counting down.
GGCGCGTCGCAGCCGCGCAAGCAGCTCGACGCCTGGCAGGAGTGGGCCAAGCAGCGCGGGGCCAAGGGCCTGGCCTACGTCCTCGTCGGTGACGACGGCGAGCTCGGCGGCCCGGTCGCCAAGAACCTCACCGACGCCGAGCGCGCCGGCCTGGCCGACTTCGTCGGTGCGGACAAGGGCGACTGCATCTTCTTCGCCGCGGGCGCCCCGAAGCACTCCCGCGCCCTGCTCGGCGCCGCCCGCCTTGAGATCGGCCGTCGCTGCGGCCTGATCGACGAGTCGGCGTGGTCCTTCCTGTGGGTCGTCGACGCCCCGCTGTTCGAGCCGGCCGAGGACGCCACCGCCAGCGGCGACGTCGCCGTCGGCTCGGGCGCCTGGACCGCGGTGCACCACGCGTTCACCTCGCCCAAGGCCGAGTTCATGGACACCTTCGACACCGACCCCGGCCCGGCGCTGGCCTACGCCTACGACATCGTCTGCAACGGCCACGAGATCGGCGGCGGCTCGATCCGTATCCACCGTCGTGACATCCAGGAGCGCGTCTTCAAGGTCATGGGCCTGTCGCAGGCGGAGGCGCAGGAGAAGTTCGGCTTCCTGCTCGACGCCTTCGCCTTCGGCGCACCGCCGCACGGCGGCATCGCGTTCGGCTGGGACCGCATCGTCGCCCTGCTCGCCGGCGCCGACTCGATCCGCGAGGTCATCGCCTTCCCCAAGTCCGGTGGCGGCGTCGACCCGCTGACCGACGCGCCCGCGCCGATCACCGATGCGCAGCGCAAGGAGGCCGGCGTCGACTCCACGCCCGAGCCGCGCGAGCAGCCCGAGGCCTGACCCCAGCATCAGCAGCGGCCCTCGCCCCTCACCGGGGCGGGGGCCGCTGTCGTGTATGCCGGGTGGCCGGCCCGGCGTCGCACCGGCCGGGGTGAACGGCAGAGGGTGCCGGGCCAAGTTCTTCCCATTTGTCGGCAAAGGCTCACACAAGGCACACAGCGGACGCCTAGGTTGTGCTCGCTCGCGACCACATCCGGGCGTGAGCCACCTTCTGCGACACCACAGGAGCACCATGCCTTTCCTGCGCACAGTGACGGGGGCGGTGGCGGCCACAGGCACCCTCCTCGTCGCCGGCCTGAGCCTGGCGCCGGCCGCCCACGCGGTCGACCCCGGCGCAAGCGTCATCATCAACGAGGTCTACGGCGGCGGCGGCAACTCCGGCGCGCCCTACACCAACGACTTCATCGAGCTCGTCAACACCGGCTCCGCGCCGGTGGACCTCTCCGGCTGGTCGGTGCAGTACTCCTCGGCCGGCGGCACCACGTGGTCGGGCAAGACGGCCCTGACCGGCACGATCGCCGCGGGGGCGCGATACCTCGTCGGCGAGGCCGGCGGCACCACCGGCGCCGCGCTGCCCACCCCTGACGTCACCGGGACGATCGCCATGTCCTCCACCGCGGGGAAGTTGGCGCTGGTCAACAGCACCACCACCCTCTCCTGTGGCGCGACCTGCTCCACCGCCGCGGGCGTGGTGGACTTCGTCGGCTTCGGCGGGGCCAACGACGCCGCCGGCGGCACCCCCACTCCGGCCACGAGCAACTCCACCTCGGCCCAGCGCAAGAACAACCCGGTCGTCAACACCGGCAACAACGGCGCCGACTTCACCGTTGCCGCGCCGACGCCCAAGGCCTCCAACGGCTCGGCACCGACCGGGCCGGACTGCACCGCCGTCCCGACGCCCCAGGAGTGCGTCCCGGGCACGACGACGATCCAGGACGTCCAGGGCGACGGGTTCATCTCCCCGCTCAAGGGCCAGAGCGTCAACAAGGTCGCCGGCGTGGTGACCGCGGTGCGCACCGGCAGGAGCGCCGGCTACTGGATCCAGGAGGCCCAGCCGGACGTCACCCGCCCGTCGGCGTCCTCCGGTGTCTTCGTCTTCAGCTCCAAGGGCGGCGTCTCGGTCGGTGACGCGGTCCTCGTGAGCGGTTCGGTCACCGACTACTACCCGCTCTCCTCCGGGGAGACCGTCTCGACCACCTCGAGCCTGTCCACCACCGAGATCACCCCGACCACCGTGACCGTGGTGAGCAAGGGCAACGCCCTGCCGGAGCCGCTGCAGCTGACCCCGTCGACGGTGCCCGATACCTACGCCCCGCAGGTCGCCGGCGGCGACGTCGAGGCGATCAGCCCGGTCGACCCGGCCCACTCCGCCCTGGAGTTCTGGGAGGCCCACGAGGGCATGCGGGTGGAGGTGGACGACGCCCGCGTCGTCGGCCCCGGCAAGCAGCAGTACGGCGAGATCTACGTGACCACCAAGCCGGCGCAGAACGCGACGTACCGCGGTGGCACCTACGTGGACAGCTACAACCTGCCCTCTGGTCGGCTCCTGGTGACCCCGGTCAACGGCGTCGTCCCCGCCGCCAACGTCGGCGACGTGCTCACGGGCGCCACCACCGGCCCGGTGGACTGGTCCACCTTCGGCGGCTACGCGATCGCCGCGACGGCCACCGGCGCATGGCAGGACAACCACCTGACCGGCAACCTGGCCACCCCGCAGGCCGCCGACCAGCTCGCGGTGGCGACCTACAACGTGGAGAACCTCGCACCCGGGGACTCCGACGCGAAGTACCAGCGCCTCGGCGCCGGCGTGGTCACCAACCTCGCCTCGCCGGACGTGGTGAGCCTGGAGGAGATCCAGGACAACAGCGGTGCCACGGACGACGGCACGGTCGCCGCCGACCAGACCCTCACCAAGCTCACCGCGGCGATCAGCGCGGCCGGCGGACCGGCATACCAGTGGGCCGAGATCGACCCGGTCAACGACCAGGACGGTGGCCAGCCGGGCGGCAACATCCGCGTGGCCTTCCTCTACAACCCCAACCGGGTCACCTTCGTGCAGCGGCCCGGCGGTGACTCGACCACGGCGGTGGGCGTCCAGGAGGACAGCGACGGCACCGCGGCGCTGACCGTCTCGCCGGGCCGGGTCGACCCGTCGAACCAGGCGTGGGAGGACAGCCGCAAGCCGCTGGCGGGCGAGTTCGTCTTCCAGGGCAGGAAGGTCATCGTCGTCGCCAACCACTTCAACTCCAAGGGCGGCGACCAGAACGCCGACGGCCGCTACCAGCCGCCGACGCGCAGCTCCGAGCAGCAGCGCACCGCGCAGGCCACGGCGGTCAACGCGTTCGTCAAGCAGGTGCTGGCCGTCGACCCCAGGGCCAACGTCGTCCTGGCCGGTGACTTCAACGACTACCAGTTCTCCCCGGCGGCGAGGACGCTCACCGACGACGGCGCGACGCTGACCGACCTCATCAACACGCTGCCGGCCAACGAGCGCTACACCTACAACTACAACGGCGTCTCGCAGGTGCTCGACCACATCTTCACCTCGACGGTGCTGTCAGCGCCGGGCGCGGTGGAGTACGACGTCATCCACGTCAACTCCGAGTTCGCCGACCAGGCCTCCGACCACGACCCGCAGGTGGTGCGGCTCCGTCCGGTGGCCCACGTCGACCCGGTCAGCAGCGGCACGCTCCAGCTCTCGCCGCCGCGGGTCCAGCCGGGCAAGCAGGTCCTCATGCACCTGCGCGGCTTCGACCCGCTCACGCTGCAGCGGATCCGGCTCGACGGCATCCGCGCGCTCGGCACCGTGACCACCGACGCCGGCGGCAACGCCCTGGTGAAGGTGACCATCCCGGCCGACACGACGCTCGGCGACCACACCCTCTCGGTGAAGGCGCCGGACCACACCGTGGCCACGGCCGCGCTCGACGTGCACTGAGACGAGCGGCTGTGACGAGCCCCCGCACCCGGTTCCGGGTGCGGGGGCTCGTTCAGATGACGGGGGAGGGCGTCGTCGCGGAGGCGCCGGCATTCGCGACGGGCTCCGGCACGGGCCAGGAGTCGGGTGTGGGGAGCTCCCGGGTCTCCTTGCTGGCCAGGAGCACTGCCGCGCTGAGGGCGATCAGGACGCTGGTCACCAGGATCGCGGACTGACCGCCGAGGGTGGCGAGCAGCACGCCGCCCACGACGGGGCCCAGGGGGTTGACCACCGACACGCAGAACGTCAAGGCGGCACTGACACGTCCCTGAAGGGCATCTGGGGTCACGGCCACGAGGTAGGAACCGATGGCGGCATTGCCCGCCGGGTTGCAGAACAGTGCCACGGCGAGCAGGAAGCCGACGACGACCACGTTGTTGGTGAAGGCCATGGGCAGGCATCCGAGCCCGACGAGCAGCGCTGTGCCGATGGCGAGCCGGCCCGTGGGAACGGTCCTGATGAGCCGGGGGGCGGCGAGGGACCCCAGCAGGCCCGAGGTCGCACCGATGGCGTCCACCAGGCCGATGGTGGCCGGGTGCACCCCCGAGCCCAGCAGCTTCAAGGTCAGGACGAGGAACAGTGCCGACACGCCGAAGTTCGCCATCGCTCCCCAGGCGATCGTGGCGCGGAAGAAGCCGCGTGACATGAGGAACCGCAGACCTTCGGCGATGTCGTGTCGCAACGTCGTCCTGGGTGTGTCCATCGACCGTGGTGGGGCGTTCAGCGGGGTTCGGAGGCAGCAGATCGCGACAGCCGAGATCGCATAGCTCACGGCATCGACCAGGAAGGGCACCGCCCGGCTCAGGGAGTACAGCAGGCCGGCCAGGGGTGGGCCGACCAGGCTCGCGACATGCCCGCGGGCCTGGTTCTGGCTGAACGCGGTGGGCAGCTGTCGGGCGGGCACGACCGTCCGGATCGCCGCCGCCTCGGCCGGTCCGAAGAAGCTGCCCGCCAGTCCGGAGAGGAAGGCGGCGACGAGCAGGTGCCCGAGGGTGAGGTGGCCGAGCAGCAGGGCTACGGCGAGGCTGGCGAAGACGGCTGCACCTCCACCGTTGCAGGCCACCATGACCAGCCTGCGGTTCCAGCGGTCGACCAGGGCGCCCGCTTGCAGCCGGAAGATGATCGCGCCCACCGTGTACGACGTCAGAGCCAGCGCGGCTCGGGTGGTCGATCCGGTCACGGCGTACCCCACGATGGGGAAGACGAACGAGCTCATGGCGCTGCCCAACGTGGAGACCGTCTGACCAGCCCACAGCACCGTGAAGTCGTGGTTGCGCCACAGCGACCGCGATGCGTCCTCCGACGCCGCGTTGCCGAACCCCTGCATGGACCGACCCCCACCATGTCCCCACATGCCCCGGCGGCGGACCCGCCGCCCGCACTATCGCACCCCGGTGGGCAGGGAAGGGGGTCGTTGCACGATCCGCGCGCCGGTCCGCACAGGTCCTGAGCTGCGGACGGTCGCTCAGCGCAGGGGCTGGATGACGCGGGTCGCCCAGGCGTGCCCGATCCGGTAGCCCAGGCGCAGGTAGAGCGAGCGGGCCACCGCGTTGTCGGAGTACATGCCGAGCGTCGAGACCCCGTCGAGGGCGACCGCGCGGCGGGTCAGTGCCGCGGTGACGGCCGCGCCCAGACCCTGGCCGCGCCGGTCCGGACGCACCGCGATGCTCGCCAGGTGCGGGCTCCCACCCCCGGTGCGCTGCATGGCGCCGCAGGCGACCAGCGCGCCGGTGGCGTCGCGGGCGCCGACCCACCACTCGTTGCCGTCGTCGCCGGGGCGGGCGCTCGCCGTCGGGCTGGCATCCGCCAGGAACGCCAGGAGCTCACCGGCGTCCGCGGTGTTGTCCAGCCCGACCAGTGTGGTCTCGCCCGGGTGGGGTTCCGGGGCCGCCTGCGTCCACAGCCACTCCCACCGGGCGCCTGGCCCCACGCGGAAGTGCTTCTCCAGCAACGGTTCCAGCGGCTGGGGGAGGGAGATGGCCCTCACGCCGTGGTCGGCCACGAGAGACGGGTCGGCGGCCGCGCTTGCGACCAGCGCCTCGACGCCGGCCGGGCTGCCCAGCAGCGCCAGCACGGTCCGGCCCGAGGGGGTGCGCCGCAGGACGGCGACCGCCCCCTCCACCGCCCAGCCGCCCGCGAACGCCGCCCCCACGTCATACCGGACGAACGGGTCCTGCCCGGAGGCCTCGTGCAGCGCCGCCCAGGAGCTGAGCCGCTGCACGGTCTCAGCGGGCACCCTCGACCTCCTCGGAGATGCCGTGCCGGGCGTGCCAGCGCCGCAACGGCTCCGGCGCCCACCAGTTGCGGCGGCCGAGAACGGTCATCGTGGCGGGGACCAGCAGCATCCGGACCAGGGTGGCGTCGATCGCCACGGCCACCGCGAGGGCCACCCCGGTCTCCTTGATGACCAGGAGCTTGCCGGCGGCGAAGCCGCAGAAGACGATGATGATCAGCACCGCGGCGGAGGTGATGATCCGCCCGGAGCGCTGCAGGCCGAGCACGACCGCCTCGTCGCTGTCGTAGCCGCGCCGGACGAGCTCGGTGATGCGGGACAGCAGGAACACCTCGTAGTCCATCGACAGGCCGAAACCGAACGCCAGCACCAGCAACGGGATCGTGGACTCGATGCCGCCCACCGACTGGAACCCGATGAGGCCCTCGAGGTGGCCCTCCTGGAAGATCCACACCGTGATGCCCAGGCTGGCACCCAGCGAGAGCACGTTGAGCAGCAGCGCCTTGACCGGCACCACCACCGAACCGGTCATGAGGAAGAGCAGCACGAACGTCGCGACCACGACGAGCGCCACGGCCAGCGGCGCCCGCGCGCGCATCGACGCGCTGAAGTCGGCGAGCTGGGCGGCCTGCCCGGTGACCCACGTGGGGAACGCGGGGCGGTCGGCGCGCAGCGACGTGACGACCTGGCGGGTGGTGTCGCCGAGCGGGCCGTCGGTGGTGCGCAGCCCGACGGAGACCAGCTCCGGCGTGGCCTGCTTCGGCGCGTCGACCGAGCGCACGCCCGGCACGTGGGCGGCCGTGTCCCCGGCCCAGCGGGTGACCTCCGCCAGCGGCGCCCGGGCCACGACGGTGACGTCGGGAGCACTGGTCGTCGGGTAGTCCCGTGCCAGGGTCTCGAAGAACACGCGCTGGTCGGTGCCGGCGGGCAGCAGGCGCGTGCCTGAGGAGGTCAGCTGCAGGCTGAAGGCCGGGGCGGCTGCGACGAGCATCGCCGCGACCACGACGACGATGACGCCCACCGGACGGCGTTGCACCCAGGTGGCCAGGGCGCTGAAGACGCCGGTGTCCGACGCCTGCTCGGTGCCGCGGCGCAGCAGCCGGCGACCGGCCAGGGCGCACAGGGCCGGCACCAGGGTCAGGGCGACCAGCAGCGCCACCACGACCACGGAGACGCCGGCGGCGCCGATCGCCTTCATCAGCTGGGCGGAGAACACCAGCAGGCTGCTCAGCGAGATGGCCACGGTCAGCCCGGAGAACATCACCGTGCGCCCGGCGCTCGCGAGGGTGCGCGAGGTGGCGAGCACGACCTCCTCCCGGGTGATGTCGGCTGCGGGCCCGCCGGCGGCGATCGCGCGCAGCTCCTCCCGGAACCGGCTGACGACCAGCAGGCCGTAGTCGATGCACAGGCCAAGCCCCAGGACGGTGACGACGTTGACGACCGACGCGTCGAGGTCGATGAGGTAGGAGAAGCCGAGCAGGCTGGCCAGCGCACCACCGATCGAGGCGATGGCCCCGACGACGGGCATGCCCGCGGCGATGAAGCCGCCGAAGACGACCACCATGACCAGCAGGCTCACCGGCAGCGCGATGCCTTCACCGGTGCGCAGGTCGGTCTCGACCTGGGTGGTGATCTGGCTGACCAGCTGCGAGGTGCCGCCGACGTGACCGCGCGCGCCCGGCAGGTCGCGGACCATGGCCTGCAGCTCGGCGGTGACCGCTGACTCGGTGCTGCGCTGGGCCGCCTTGGCCAGGCCAGGCTTCGTGTCGACGACGGTGAGGAAGCCGCCGCGTGACGGGTCGCCTTGTGCGACAAGGGGTCTGGCCGGTGCCGACGTCGGCCCGCCGGGGACGAGGAAGGGGTTGGCCACCTGCTGGACCCCGCTGATGTGGCGCAGCGCCTCGGAGTGCCGCCGCACGGTGGTGGCGACGGCCGGGGCGGTCAGGTCCACCCCCGTGACCTGCAGCATCGTCGCCGGCCCCTTCGTCGCAGCCTCGGAGATGAGGTCCCGGCCGGTGCGTGCCTCGCCGGGCACGGTCGGCTCGCCGGAGGTGAGCCGCTGGAACAGGGAGTCGCCGCCGAGGGCGCCGGCGGCCGCCGCGAAGCACAGGACCACGACGACCAGCCACAGGCCGAGGACGCGCCAGGGGTGGCGCCCCACGACGGTGCCCATCCGGGCCAGGCGGGTCGGGTGGGCCGGCGGCGCCGGGGCGGACGCGGGGGAGGGCGTGGGGGTCACGCGGGATAGCCTGCCAGCCGTGAGCACGGCCGACGACGACCTCTTCGCCACGGCGCACCGCGACGGTGCCGCCGGTGTCGACGCGTCCCCCTCGGTGATGCCGCCGCTGGCCGTCCGGATGCGGCCCCAGTCGCTGGAGGAGGTCCGCGGACAGGGCTCCGTGCTGCGCCCGGGCAGCCCCTTGCGCCGCCTCATCGAGGGGTATGCCGGGCCCGCGGGTCCGCTGTCGGCGATCCTCTGGGGGCCGCCGGGGACCGGCAAGACCACCCTCGCGCACCTGGTCGCCACCAACGCGGGCCGCAAGTTCGTCGAGCTGTCCGCGGTGACGGCCGGGGTCAAGGACGTCCGCGCCGTCATGGACGCCGCGGCGCGCGAGCGGGACCTCTACGACCGCCAGACGGTGCTGTTCCTCGACGAGATCCACCGCTTCACCAAGGCCCAGCAGGACGCCCTGCTGCCCGGCGTGGAGAACCGCCTCGTGATCCTGGTGGCCGCGACGACGGAGAACCCCTCGTTCAGTGTCATCGCCCCGCTGCTGTCCCGCTCGATGCTCATCACCCTCGGCCCGCTCGCGGACGACGAGCTCGACCAGGTGCTCACGCGCGCCCTGGAGCACGAGCGTGGGCTGGGCGGGGCGTTCACCCTGGCGACCGACGCCCGCGCCCACCTCGTGCGCATCGCCGGGGGAGACGCCCGGCGGGCGCTGACCTCGCTGGAGGCCGCTGCCGGGGTGGCCCTCGACGCCCAGCCGGCCGGGCGGCACACCGACGAGCCGGTGGAGGTGACGCTGGCGCAGGTGGAGCAGGCGGTCGCGCACGCCGCGGTGCGCTACGACCGCACCGGGGACCAGCACTACGACGTGGCCAGTGCGTTGATCAAGTCGATGCGGGGCAGTGACGTCGACGCCGCACTGCACTACCTCGCGCGGATGCTGGAGGCGGGGGAGGACCCGCGCTTCATCGCCCGGCGCATCGTCATCGCAGCCAGTGAGGACGTCGGCATGGCCGACCCCACCGCGTTGCAGACCGCGGTCGCCGCCATGCATGCGGTGGCCCAGATCGGCATGCCCGAGGCGCGGATCATCCTGGCGCAGGCCGTCGTCCACAACGCCCTGGCGCCCAAGTCCAACGCCGCCTACGCCGGCATCAACGCGGCGATCGCCGACATCCGGGCCGGCCGCGGCGGACCCGTGCCGGTGCACCTGAGGGGGAGCGGCTACGCCGGCGCGGCACGCCTCGGCCACGGCGAGGGCTACTCCTACCCCCACGACGACCCGACCGGGGTGGTGCAGCAGCAGTACCTCCCGGGCGACCTCGCCGGGCAGGCCGACTACTACCACCCGACCGAACGCGGCTGGGAGCAGACGCTGTCGGCGCGATGGGCCCAGCTGCGCAAGCACATTCGCGGCCGCTGAGCACGGAGCAACACGCTCGGTAACGATTTGTCATCCAACGCATCGACTGTTCTGGATGCGGGGTTGGCCGTGTGGCATGTTTACGCCGACTCGTGAGAGCGCCGTCACATCTTGTCGGGGGGACCCCTACGCCATGTGCTCGCCGCACGACGTCGTCGTGGCTGTTTTCACATGGACGGAGTGCGCATGTCGCTGGGTGTCGACCCGCAGGACCAGGTCTCGAGCGAGGCCCTGCTCGACGTGGTCCCGGTGGCCTCCGCGAAGGAGCACGGCAAGTCCCCGTCGCGGATCGCGTTCGACCGCCTGCGCAAGGACCGCATGGCGATCATCTGCGGGTGCGTGGTGCTGTTCTTCGTCCTCGTGGCGGTCCTCGCGCCGCTGCTGTGCGCCCTCGAGGGCCAGAACTACAGCGACTTCCACACCGAGCTGGTGGACGAGTTCGGCTTCCCGACCATCGGCCCCAACGCGTCCCACTGGTTCGGCGTCGAGCCCAAGACGGGCCGTGACCTCTTCGCCCAGTGGACCTACGGTGCCCGGCCCAGCCTGATCATCGCCTTCGTGGCCGCGGTGTCCTCCTCGGTCGTGGGCGTCGTCCTCGGCCTGACCGCCGGCTTCCTGCGCGGCACGGTGGACCGGGTCATCAGCTGGGTCGTCGACTTCGTGCTGAGCCTGCCCTACCTGCTCGTCGCCATCGCGGCCGTGCCGATCGTGGTGCAGATGGCCGGCGGCGTGAACGCCCTGACCCCGCAGGACAACGCCGACATCCGCTTCTTCGTCCTCATCGGCGTCCTGGTCTTCTTCGGCTGGGCGAGCCTCGCCCGGCTGATCCGCGGTGAGGTCATCTCGCTGCGCGAGCGCGAGTTCGTCCAGGCGGCGAAGGTCATCGGTGTCCCCACCCGCCGGGTGCTCTTCAAGGAGCTGCTCCCGAACCTCGTCGCGCCGATCGTGATCTCGCTGTCCCTGGCGCTGCCGGCCTACATCGTGGCCGAGGCCGGGCTCACCTTCCTCGGGGTCGGGCTCATCGAGCCCACCCCCTCGTGGGGCCAGATGATCGCCAAGGCCACCACGTACTACCAGGCAGACCCGCTGTACCTGTGGCTGCCTGTCGTCGGAGTGTCCGCCCTCACCCTGGCCCTGAGCTGGCTCGGTGACAGCGTGCGAGACGCGTTCGACCCCAAGACGCGCCGCTGACGCAGCGTGGCCCATCGAGGCAAGACAAGGAGAATCGCAGTGATTCGATTGAAGGGTACGGCGCTCATCTCTGCCGTGGCTGTGATCGGACTGGCCGCGTGCGGCACGCCGTCCAGCAATGCCAAGGACGTGGGGGGCTCCTCGTCCAACACGATCGCCGGTGCGCAGCAGAAGGCCACCGACGAGTCCGCCAAGGGCCCGGCCAAGGACATCGCGGGGGCGAAGAAGGGCGGGACCATGACGGTCTACGCCGAGTCCACGCCCTCGACGTTCGACCCGACCAACATCTACTACACCGACGGCAACCAGATCGCGAAGCTCGCGTTCCGGACGCTGACCCAGTTCGACATCCGCGACGGCAAGCCCGTGCTGGTGCCGGACCTCGCCGAGGACCTGGGCAAGGTCTCCGCTGACAAGCTGACCTGGACCTTCAAGCTCAAGAAGGGCATCAAGTACCAGGACGGCACGCCGGTCAAGGCCGCGGACTTCGCCTACGCGATCAAGCGGTCCTTCGCGCACGACGTCTTCGACGCGGGCCCGACCTACCAGCTGTCCTACTTCAAGGACGCCGACACCTACAAGGGTCCCTACGCCTCGGGCCAGGACTACAAGGGTGTCGAGACCCCGGATGACAGCACGCTGGTCATCCACCTCAAGACCCCGTTCCCGGACCTGCCCTACTACGGCACGTTCCCGATGTTCACGCCGATCCCGCAGGCGAAGGACACCAAGCAGAGCTACGAGCAGCACCCGATGACCACGGGTCCGTACATGTGGCAGAGCTACAACCCGGGCGCGGAGCTCAAGCTGGTCAAGAACCCCAACTGGGACCCCAACACCGACCCGGTGCGTCACCAGTACGTCGACGCGTGGGACTTCAAGTGGGGCGGCGACGCCATCAAGAGCCAGCAGCAGGTCCTGGCCAGCCAGGGTCCGGACGCGGCGGCGGTCGAGTACGACAACATCGACGCCTCGGTCGTCCCGCAGCTGACCGGTGACAAGAAGGCCCAGCTGATCCAGGGCGCCAGCCCCTGCACCATCGTCGAGCAGATGGACACCCGCAAGATCCCGCTCGAGGTCCGCAAGGCGATCGCCGTGGCCTACAACTGGGACGAGATGAACAAGGTGGCCGGCAACACCAGCCTCACCACCGAGCCGGCGTCCTCGATCCTGCCCCCGGCCGTCCCGGGCTACACCAAGTTCACCGTCCCGGGTCTGACCGGCACCGGCCAGGGCGACCCGGCCAAGGCCAAGCAGATGCTGCAGGCGGCCGGCAAGCTCGGCTTCCAGCTGTCCTGGTACTACTCCAACGACAGCCAGACCTCCTCGCAGCTGACCCAGGCCCGCACCAAGTTCCTCGAGGCGGCCGGCTTCACGGTCAAGCCGATCGGCGTGCCGAAGGCCCAGATCCGCAAGTACACCGGCAACTACTCCGGTGCGGCCAACATGCTGTGGTCGCCCCGCGGCTGGTGCTCCGACTGGCCGAGCGGCTCCTCGTGGTTCCCGGTGCTGTTCAAGTCCCAGTCGGTGAAGGACCAGAACTCGATCGGCATGCTCCAGGACCCCGCCCTGGACAAGAAGATCGACGACGTCTCCGCGCTGCCGCTGGACCAGCAGGCCGCCAAGTGGGGTGAGCTCGACAAGTACATCCTCGAGACGTACCTGCCGGCGCTGCCGTTCTACTACGACAAGATGGCCATCGTCGTCGGCAACAAGGTGGGTGGCGCCGTCGGTGACCCGACCCAGGGTCTGCCGATCTTCACCCAGATGTTCGTCAAGAGCTGACCTGACCCCAGCTCATCCCTGACCGGTGGCCGGGCCCCGCGCCCGGCCACCGGTCACCGAGCGGCCCACCACTGCGGGAGTGCCCCCACGTGTTCACCTTCCTCACCCGGCGCATCATCAGCGCGATCTCGGTCGTCATCGCGACCCTGATCGCCTCGTTCGCGCTGTTCTTCATCGCGCCGAGCGACCCGGCCTCCGCCATCTGCGGCGACACGCGGTGCTCCCAACAGCGCTACGAGGACATCAAGAAGAGCCTCAACCTCGACCGGCCGGTGACGGAGCAGTTCGCCGACTACGCCGGGGGCATCGTCTTCGGCCGTGACTTCACCGACGGCGGCACCACGACGCACTGCGCGGCACCCTGCCTGGGCTACTCGTTCAAGACCGGCCAGCCGGTGCTGCAGCAGATCGGCAGCCGCCTGCCGGTCACCCTCACGGTGGTGCTCGGCGCCTCGGTCATCTTCTTCGGCGTCGGCGTGACCATGGGCTCGATGGCTGCCCGTCGGCGCGGGACCGCGGGTGACCGCGCCCTCGTCGGGGCCACCCTGGTGATGAGCTCGATCCCGTACTACCTGGTGGCCCTGCTCGTCTTCCTCTACCTCGTGATCAGCTTCCCGATCCTGCCGCGGCCCGGCTACTTCCCGATCGCGCAGTACGGCCCGGTGAAGTGGTTCCTGGGCTTCCTGGCCCCGTGGCTGGTCCTGGGCATCTACAACTCCACCTCCTACACGCGGTACTCGCGCGGGTCGATGGTGGAGTCGCTGAGCGAGGACTACGTCCGCACCGCCCGCAGCAAGGGCATCAGCGAGCGGCGGGTGACCTACCTTCACGGCCTGCGGGCCGCGATCACTCCGGTCGTGACGATCTACGGCCTCGACATCGCCTACCTGATCGTCAGCTCGATCTTCACCGAGCGCATCTTCGACCTCCCGGGCATCGGGAACCTCGTGCTCCAGAGCTTCAACAACTCCGACCTGCCGATGATCATGGGCACGGTGATCGTCGGGGCCGTGGTCCTGGTGGTCATGAACCTCCTGGTCGACATCGTCTACTCCTTCCTCGACCCCCGCGTGAGGTTGTCATGAGCCAGACCTCGGCCACCGAGGCCACCGCCTCCGGCCGTCCGCAGACGGTCACCCGCGCCCGCCGGGTCACCAACCCCTCCGGCCAGGACCCGTTCCTCGTCGTGGACGACCTGCGGGTCGACTTCCCGACGGCTGACGGTGCGGTCCAGGCGGTCCAGGGCCTGAGCTACCAGCTGCCCATGGGTCGCACGCTGGCCATCGTCGGCGAGTCCGGCTCCGGCAAGTCCGTGTCGAGCATGGCCGTCATGGGCCTGCACGACATGAGACGCACCCGCATGAGCGGCTCGATCAGGCTCGGCGGCCAGGAGATCGTCGGCATGTCCAGCCAGGACATGCGCAAGGTCCGGGGCGACCAGGCGTCGATGATCTTCCAGGACCCGCAGTCCTCGCTGCACCCGTACTTCAAGGTCGGCTGGCAGATCGCCGAGGCCTACCGCGCCCACCACAAGGTGTCCAAGAAGGTGGCGCGCGCCCGGGCCCTGGAGATGCTGGACCGGGTCGGCATCCCCAACCCCCAGCGCCGCATCGACCAGTACCCCTATGAGTTCTCCGGCGGCATGCGCCAGCGCGCGATGATCGCCATGGCGCTGGTCAACGACCCCAAGCTGCTCATCGCCGACGAGCCGACGACCGCCCTCGACGTCACCGTGCAGGCCCAGATCCTGGACCTGCTCAACGACCTCCAGAAGGAGTTCGGCTCGGCGATCATGCTCATCACGCACGACCTCGGGGTCGTCGCGGAGGTCGCCGACGACGTGCTGGTGATGTATGCCGGCCGCGCCGTCGAGTACGGCACGGCCCAGGAGGTGCTGGCCAGCCCGACCCACCCCTACACGTGGGGTCTGCTCGAGTCGATCCCCTCGGTGTCGACCGAGCACGAGATGCTGCGCCCGATCCGGGGCAACCCGCCGAGCCTGGTCAACCTGCCCTCCGGCTGCTCCTTCCACCCCCGCTGCCCGTACGTCGACCGGGTGGCCGGCGACCTGTGCCGCACCGAGCTGCCCGAGCTGGTCCGCCGCGACCAGGTGGGCACCGACGCATCCCGCTGCCACCTCGCCGACCCCCGGGCCATCTTCACGGCCGAGGTCGAGCCGGGCCTGGCCTGAGAAGGAGTACCCGTGAGCAGCACCCCCGCGTCCGGCACGCCCCTGCTGAGCGTCCGTGACCTGAAGATGCACTTCCCGATCAAGAACACCGATGGCCTGTTCGCCAAACGGCAGCTCGTGCTGGCCGTCGACGGGGTCTCCTTCGACCTCGGCAAGGGCCAGACGCTGGGCCTGGTGGGGGAGTCCGGCTGTGGCAAGTCGACCCTCGGCCGGGCAATCACGCGGCTGTACAAGCCGACCAGCGGGCAGATCCTGTTCGAGGGAACCGACCTCGCCGGCCTGCCGGAGCCGAAGATGCGCCCGTTCCGCCGCGAGCTGCAGATGGTCTTCCAGGACCCCTACAGCTCGCTGAACCCGCGCCAGACCGTCGGCTCGATCGTCAGCACCCCGCTGCAGGTCCACGGGCTGGCCAAGGGCAAGGAGATCCAGCGGGTCCAGGAGCTGCTCGAGCGGGTGGGCCTCAACCCCGAGCACCACAACCGCTACCCCAACGAGTTCTCCGGCGGCCAGCGCCAGCGCATCGGCATCGCCCGCGCCCTCGCCGTCGAGCCGCAGGTGATCGTGGCCGACGAGCCGGTCTCGGCTCTGGACGTCTCGATCCAGGCCCAGGTCATGAACCTCCTGGAGGAGCTGCGCCGCGACCTCGGCATCGCGTTCGTCTTCATCGCCCACGACCTCGGCGTCGTGCGCCACTTCTGCGACCGGGTCGCGGTGATGTACCTCGGCAAGATGGTCGAGGTCGGTGACCGCGAGCAGGTCTACACCGCGCCGCAGCACCCCTACACGCAGGCGCTGCTGTCGGCCGTGCCGGACCTCGGCGCGGTGCGCGGCGTGCCGCCGCGGGAGCGGATCCGCCTCGCCGGTGACGTGCCCAGCCCGATCAACCCGCCGAGCGGCTGCCGCTTCCGCACCCGCTGCTGGAAGGCCCAGGACATCTGCGCCAGCCAGGAGCCGCCGCTGGAGGCCAAGGCCGACGCGGGCACCGGGCACTCGATCGCCTGCCACTTCCCGGAGGTCAAGGAGAGCCTCGTCGCGGAGGCGAGCGCCTGAGCCCGGGACCGGGCGGTAGGGTTCCCGACAGACAGTGCGGCCGGCCCGTGGACGGCGCCTCGTCGCAACCGTTCCCAGGCGTGAGGTGAGAGTGTGAGCGTGTCCCTCGGCGACATCGCCGGACTGATCGCGGCCCTGGCGTTCGCCTACGTGGTGATCCGCCTCGGCTCGGTCATCGGCAAGGCCGGCAAGGTGCTCGACGAGGCCAGACTCGGCGTCCGTGGCGTCTCCGAGCAGACCGTGCCGCTGCTGTCGCAGGTGACCGACACGGTCGCCTCGACCAACGAGCAGATCGTGCGGGTGGACACCATCACGGCCAACGTCGCCACGATGTCCACCAACGTCAACGCGCTCACCTCGCTGTTCGCCGCCACGCTCGGCTCGCCGGTGGTCAAGGTCGCCGCGTTCAGCTATGGCGTGCGCTCGGCGATGAAGGGCAACGCCCAGGGCAAGGCGGCCGGCCGGCGCCGCCGGAAGGGGTGATCGGGGTGCGACGACTGTTCTGGGTCGCCCTCGGCGCGACCGTCGGGGTCCTGGCCGTCCGCAAGGTCACCAAGGTCGCCGAGGCCTACACCCCGGCCGGGGTCGCCAGCGGCCTCGCGGGGATCGGCGAGGGCCTCAAGGAGATGGCCGAGGCCGTGCGCGACGGCATGGCCGAGCGCGAGGAGGAGCTGCGCTTCGCCCTCGGCATCGACACCGCCACGCTGCCCGACGGCCGGGCGATGGACGCCGAGGCGGCCCGCCGCCTGCTCGATGACCCGACCGGCCCGCGCGCCCGCTAGCGCCGACGCCTTTCCCGGACCCGCCGCACCCTCGCACCCGCACGGCATACCCTGCGAGGATGGGCGACTGGTCGGGACGTCAGCCCCTTGACACGGTCACGGCGTGCTGCCGCGGCCGCCTGACACGAGTGACAACGCAGTGAGGACTTGAGCATGGAAACCGCCGAGATCAGGCGCCGCTGGCTGGACTTCTTCGAGAAGGCGGGCCATGCCGTGGTCCCCAGCGCCCCGCTGCTCTACGACGACCCCAACCTGCTGTTCGTCAACGCCGGCATGGTGCCGTTCAAGCCCTACTTCCTCGGCCAGGAGAGCGCGCCCTGGAGGCGCGCCACCAGCGTGCAGAAGTGCGTGCGCACCCTCGACATCGACGAGGTCGGCAAGACCAGCCGCCACGGCACGTTCTTCCAGATGAACGGCAACTTCTCCTTCGGCGACTACTTCAAGAAGGACGCCATCGCCTTCGCCTGGGAGCTCTTGACGACCAGCCAGGCCGACGGCGGCTACGGCCTGCACCCCGACCGGCTCTGGGCGACCGTCTACCACGACGACGACGAGGCCGCGCAGCTGTGGCTGGACCAGACCGACATCCCGGCCGAGCGCATCGTGCGCCGCGGGATGAAGGACAACTACTGGTCCATGGGCGTGCCCGGCCCGTGCGGTCCGTGCAGCGAGATCTTCGTCGACCGCGGCCCGGAGTACGGCCGCGAGGGTGGCCCGGCCGTCGACGAGGACCGCTACATGGAGATCTGGAACCTCGTCTTCATGCAGAACGTCCGCGGCGAGGGCGGCGGCAAGGAGGACTTCCCGATTGTCGGGGAGCTGCCGGCCAAGAGCATCGACACCGGCATGGGCCTGGAGCGCATCGCCTCGGTGCTGCAGGGGGTGGACAACCTCTACGAGATCGACGAGGTCTACCCGGTCCTGGCCCGTGCCGCCGAGATGAGCGGCAAGAAGTACGGCGCGCAGTCCCAGCACGACGCCGCCCACTCCCACCCCGACGACGTGCGCCTGCGCGTGGTGGCCGACCACGTGCGCAGCGCCCTCATGCTCATCGGCGACGGCGTCACCCCCGGCAACGAGGGCCGCGGCTACGTCCTGCGCCGGATGCTGCGCCGCGCCGTCCGCTCGATGCGCCTGCTCGGCGTCGACGAGCCGTCCCTGCCGCAGCTGCTGCCGGTCAGCATGGAGCGGATGAAGCAGTCCTACCCCGAGCTCGAGCGCGACTTCGGCCGGATCAGCCAGGTCGCGTACGCCGAGGAGGAGGCCTTCCGCCGCACTCTCGTCGCGGGGACCACGATCCTGGACACCGCGGTCAGCAAGGCCAAGTCGGCCGGCGCGACCCACCTGTCCGGTGACCAGGCCTTCGCCCTCCACGACACCTACGGGTTCCCGATCGACCTGACGCTGGAGATGGCGGCCGAGCACGGCCTCGAGGTCGACGAGACCGGGTTCCGCCGGCTCATGGCAGAGCAGCGGGACCGGGCCAAGGCCGACGCCCGGGCGAAGAAGAGCACGCACGGTGACACCACGGCATACCGCGAGGTGGCCGACGTGCTCGGGCGCGAGGTGGAGTTCACCGGCTACGACGAGATCGTCTCCGAGGCGAAGGTCGCCGGGGTCCTGCTCGACGGCGCCACCGTCCCCTCGGCGCGCGCCGGCCAGGAGATCGAGCTGGTTCTCGACCGCACCCCGTTCTACGCCGAGGGCGGTGGCCAGCTCGCCGACGGCGGCCGGATCGAGCTCGCGAACGGCGCGGTCATCGAGGTCCGCGACGTGCAGAAGCCGATCGGCGGGCTCATCGTCCACCGCGCCACGGTGGTCTCCGGTGAGGTCAACGCCGGCGAGGCCGCGCACGCGCTCGTCGACATCGACCGGCGCCGCGCCATCTCCCGTGCGCACACCGCGACGCACATGGTGCACAAGGCGATCCGCGAGGCGCTGGGCGACACCGCCACCCAGGCCGGCTCCGAGAACGCCCCGGGGCGCTTCCGGTTCGACTTCAACGCGCAGTCCGCGGTCCCGGCCTCGGTGCTCACCGACGTCGAGGCCCGGGTCAACGCGCTGCTCGCCGAGGACCTGCCGGTCCACGCCGAGATCATGACCCAGCAGCAGGCGGTCGAGTCCGGTGCCATGGCCCTGTTCGGGGAGAAGTACGGCGACCGGGTGCGGGTCATCTCGGTCGGCGACTGGGCCCGTGAGCTGTGCGGCGGCACCCACGCCCAGCGCTCCGGCCAGCTCGGCCTGGTCAAGCTGCTCGGTGAGGCCTCCATCGGCTCCGGTGTGCGCCGCGTCGAGGCGCTCGTCGGCACCGACGCCTACGATTTCCTCGCCCGCGAGCACGCCGTGGTCGGCCAGCTGACCGAGGCGCTGAAGGTGCGCTCGGAGGAGCTGCCCGAGCGGATCAACAGCATCCTCACCCGGCTCAAGGACGCCGAGCGCGAGATCGGCACGATGCGTCAGCAGCAGGTGCTGGCCGCGGCGGCCTCGCTGGCCGCCGGCGCGCGGGACGTCTACGGCGTCTCCTTCGTCGGCCACGATGCCGGCGCCGGGGTGGGTGCCGACGACCTGCGCACCCTCGCGCTCGACCTGCGCAGCCGCCTCGGCAACGAGCGTCCGGCCGTGGTGGCCGTCGCGGGTGTGGCCAAGGACCGCCCCGTCGTCATCGTCGCGACCAACGAGCCGGCCCGCCAGTGGGGCGTCAAGGCCGGCGAGCTGGTCAAGGTCGCCGCGACCACGCTGGGTGGTGGTGGCGGTGGCAAGGACGACGTCGCCCAGGGCGGGGGCACCGACACGGGGAAGGTGGGGGAGGCGCTGGCCCGCGTCGAGCACACCGTCGGCGAGCGCGTCACCGCGAGCCGGTAAGCGTGCGCGAGGGCATCCGCCTCGGCGTCGACGTCGGGAGCGTGCGTGTCGGGCTGGCGGCGAGCGACCCCTCGGGGCTGCTCGCCATCCCCGAGCGAACGCTCGAGCGTGACGTCGAGGGTGGGCGCGACCGCGAGGAGGTCGCGGCCGAGGTCACGGCGCGCGCGGCCCTCGAGGTCGTCGTCGGCCTGCCCCGGTCGCTGTCCGGGCAGGAGGGGCCGGCCGCCGAGGCGGCCCGTGCCTGGGCCCGCGAGCTCGCGGCCCTGGTGCGCCCGGTCCCGGTGCGCCTGGTCGACGAACGGCTGACCACGGTGGACGCCCATCGCCGTCTGCGCGACAGTGGTGTCGCCGGCCGCCAGCAGCGCGCCGTGGTCGACCAGGCGGCGGCGGTGCTCATCCTGCAGGCAGCGCTCGACGCCGAGCGCACGTCCGGTCGGCCGCCCGGGGAGCTGGTCACGCTCCGCAAGCCCAGGGCCAAGGCAAAGGGTCAGACGCGATGAAGGAAGACCACCTGGTCGACTCGATCTTCGGCGACGCCGAGGGCCAGGCCCCCAGCCCGCCGGTGCGACGGACCGCACCACCCACCGGTCCGACCCGCGCCCAGCACCGCCAGGCCATGGCACGGCAGCAGCGCGAGCAGCGCCGGCGTGCCCGCCGGCGCCGCGGCCGGCGCTTCCTCGTCCTCACCCTGTCGCTGGTCCTCGTCGGCGGTGCGGCCTTCGGCGCCACGCAGTACCTGCGCCCGCTGGTCGCGAGCCTGACCGCGAGCGACGACTGGACCGGGTCGGGCACCGGCAAGGTCACCATCGAGGTCCACGACGGCGACTCCGGCCGGGCCATCGGCGCCACCCTGCAGCAGGCGGGCGTGGTCAAGACCGCTTCGGCCTTCTCCGCCCTCGCCGAGGGCAACCCGCAGGCTGCCTCGATCCAGCCCGGCAGCTACCAGCTGCGGCTGCACATGAGCGCGGCCGCCGCGCTGGCCATGCTGCTGGACCCCAGGAACCGCACGGTGCCCCGGGTGACGCTGCGTGAGGGCCTGTGGAAGAGCGAGGTCTTCGCGATCCTGAGCAGGGCCACCGGGGTCAAGGTCGCCGACTACGAGGCGGCGGCGAAACAGCCGGAGCTGCTCGGCCTGCCCCCGGCCGCCCAGGGCAACCTCGAGGGCTACCTGTTCCCGGCGACCTACGAGTTCCCGCCCAAGGCCACCGCCGCGGAGCAGCTGCGGATCATGGTGAGCAAGTCCGTGGCCGAGCTGGAGCAGCTCGGGGTCAGCCCGGCGTCGATGGAGCGCACGGTCATCATCGCGAGCATCGTCGAGGCCGAGGGGATGCGCGACGCCGACCGTCCCAAGATCGCCCGGGTCATCGAGAACCGCCTGGCGAGGAAGATGAAGCTGCAGATGGACTCCACGGTCAGCTACGGCGTGCAGCACCGCGCGATCACGACCACCAACGCCGAGCGGGCTGCGAACAACGGCTACAACACCTACCGCGTGGCGGGGCTGCCGGCCGGCCCGATCAGCAACCCCGGCGCGGCCTCGATCCAGGCGGCCGCCCACCCGGCGGCGGGTCCGTGGCTCTACTTCGTCGCGGTCAACCCCGAGACGGGGGAGACGCGCTTCGCGACCGACGCGGCCAGCCACGCGGCCAACGTCAAGCTCTTCCAGCAGTGGTGCAGCGCGCACCCGGGCAAGTGCTGAGCCGGTCCGGACACCTCGCGGCCGTTCTCGGGTCGCCGGTGGTGCACTCGCTGTCGCCCGCGCTGCACAACGCGGCCTACCGGGCGCTGCGGCTGGAGTCCTGGCGCTACTGCGCCCACGAGGTGCGCGAGTCCGCGCTGGCCGACTTCGTCAGCGGCCTCGGGTCGGAGTGGGCGGGGCTGTCCCTGACGATGCCGCTCAAGGAGGTGGCCTTCCAGGTCGCCGACGAGGTGTCGCCGCTGGCCCGGGAGGTCGGAGCGGTCAACACGCTGGTGCGCCTGCCCGGTGACGGCTGGGCGGCGCACAACACCGACGTCCACGGCGTCGAGCAGGCCCTGGCCGGTGCGGGGCTCACCGCGCTCGAGGAGGCCGTGGTCCTGGGCTCCGGGGCCACCGCCCGCTCGGTGCTGGCCGCGCTGGCACGGTTGGGCGCCCGCCGCGTGACGTTCGCCGTCCGGGACCGGGCCCGGCCCGAGACGCTGGCACACGCGGAGCGGGCCGGGGTGGAGGCGCAGGTCCGCCCGTTGTCCGACCTTGCCCGCCTGGCCGTGGGCACGCCGCTGGTGGCGAGCACCCTGCCCGGCGGGGCGGGGGAGCAGGTCGCTGACGACCTTGCCTCCGCGGTCCCCGTGGGCAGCTGGCCCGGAACCGCTGCGGCGGGAGGCCCGGTCCTGTTTGATGTCGTCTACGCGGGCTGGCCCACGCCGCTCGCGCGGGCGTTCGCGGACAGGGGGTCGGTGGTCGTGTCGGGCTTCGAGATGCTGCTGCACCAGGCGGGCGCACAGGTCGAGCTGATGACCGGGCTGGAGCCGCCGCTGGAGGCCATGCGCGCCGCCGGGATCGCCGAGCTGGCCCGGCGATGACCGTCGCCGGCGCGGCCGCCGGGTGGCTCGTCGCCGTCGTGGCCGTGGCCGGCGCCGCCGTGGGAGAGGTCGCCGCCCGCCGGCTCGCGGTCGGCGGCTACCGTCGCGAGGACGAGCAGCACCTGCCCGTGCCGCCCCACCGATGGTGGGTGCCGATCCTGCTGGCCCTGGTGTGGGGGAGCCTGGTGTGGCGCCTCGGTGCCCTCGGGCACCTCACCGTGCTGCCGGCGTACCTGTATCTCGGGGTGCTCGGGCTGCTGCTGGCCGCGATCGACGCCGACGTGCACCGGCTGCCCGACGCGCTGGTCCTGCCCGCCTACCCCGTGGCGCTCGTGCTGCTCGCCGTGGCGTCGTGGGGGACCGGTGACTGGTGGGCGCTGGTGCGTGCCGCCATGGCCGGGGCGACGCTGTGGCTGGCCTACCTCGTCCTCGCGCTCATCTCGCCCGGCGGCCTCGGCTTCGGCGACGTCAAGCTCGCCGGGGTCCTCGGGCTGTTCCTCGGCTGGCTCGGCTGGGGCCCGGTGGTCCTGGCGACCCTGGCCGCGTTCCTGTTCGGCGGTCTCGCCGGCGTGGTGCTCCTGCTCGCGCGCCGGGTGACCCGCCACTCCCACATCGCCTTCGGGCCGTCCATGCTCGCCGGCGCGTGGCTCGTGGTGTGCCTGCCGGTCCACCTCCTGACCGGGTCGCCGACGGGCTGAGCCTGCATGGGAGGATCACCGGCATGCTGCGTTGGTTGACTGCCGGTGAGTCCCACGGCCCTGCCCTCGTGGCGGTCCTGGAGGGAATGCCGGCCGGGGTGGAGGTGACCACCGGGGACGTCGCGGCGGCCCTGGCGCGACGCCGGCTCGGCTACGGCCGCGGCGCCCGGATGAAGTTCGAGCAGGACGCGGTGGAGTTCCTCGGGGGCCTGCGCCACGGCATCACCCTCGGCTCGCCCATCGCGATCCGGGTCGGCAACTCCGAGTGGCCCAAGTGGCAGACCGTGATGAGCCCGGACCCGGTCGACGCCGAGGCCTACGCCGCCGCGGACGACGTGGGCGCCCCGCAGGAGGTCGGCCGCAACAAGCCGCTGACCCGGCCGCGTCCCGG
The DNA here is from genome assembly GCF_036391795.1 of Oryzihumus sp. GTDB lineage: Bacteria > Actinomycetota > Actinomycetes > Actinomycetales > Dermatophilaceae > Oryzihumus. The sequence continues at coordinate 19,057 of NZ_DASVZH010000083.1, read as the reverse complement.
CCACGCCGACCTGGTCGGCATGCAGAAGTACGGCTTCGACGACGCCCGGCCGGTGCTCGAGCGCGCCTCCGCGCGCGAGACCGCCGCCCGGGTGGCCCTCGGCGCGGTGGCTGCCCGGTTCCTCCAGCAGGCCTACGGCATCCGCCTGGTCGCGCACACGGTGGCCATCGGCGGCGCCGGGGTCGCCGACGACGCACCGGCGCCGACCCCCGACGACGTCGCCGCGCTCGACGCCAGCCCGGTGCGCAGCCTCGACCTGCCCGGCACGACCGCGATGGTGGCCGAGATCGAGGCTGCCAAGAAGGACGGCGACACCCTCGGCGGCGTCGTCGAGGTCCTGGCCTACGGGCTGCCCCCGGGCCTGGGCTCGCACGTGCACTGGGACCGCCGGCTCGACGCCCAGCTCGCCGGGGCGCTCATGGGGATCCAGGCGATCAAGGGGGTCGAGGTCGGCGACGGGTTCCGCACCGCGGCCCGCCGCGGCTCGGCCGCCCACGACGAGATGGAGCGCGACGACAGCGGCGCGATCCGCCGCCGCACCGGCCGGGCCGGCGGCACCGAGGGCGGCATGTCCACCGGCGACGTGCTGCGGGTGCGGGCCGCGATGAAGCCCATCAGCACCGTGCCGCGTGCCCTCGACACGGTCGACGTGACCGGCGACGAGCCGGCGACCGCGATCCACCAGCGCTCCGACGTGTGTGCCGTGCCGGCGGCCGGGGTGGTCGCCGAGGCCATGGTCGCGCTGGTGCTCGCCCAGGCGTGCGTCGAGAAGTTCGGCGGCGACAGCGTCGCCGAGACCGCCCGCAACCACGCCGGCTACCTCGCGTCCATCCCCGAGGGGATGCGCTCGTGGTGACCGCCGGTATGCCGTCGGACTCCGCCGCGGACCGGTCCGGCACGCGCCCGGTCGCCGTCCTCATCGGCCCACCCGGGTCGGGCAAGACCGTGGTCGGTCGCGCACTCGCCGAGCTGCTCGGCGTGGCCCTGCGCGACACCGACGAGGCGGTCGAGCAGGCCGAGCAGCGGAGCATCTCCGACATCTTCGTCGAGGACGGCGAGCCCCGCTTCCGCGAGCTCGAGCGCCAAGAGGTGGCGGCCTCGCTCGCCAGCCACACCGGCGTGCTGTCCCTGGGTGGGGGAGCGGTCATGGACCCGGCCACCGAGCAGGCGCTGTCCGGGCACACCGTGGTGTTCCTCGAAGTGGGCATCGCCGACGCAGCAAAGCGGGTCGGCTTCGACCGCAGCCGGCCGCTGCTCATGATGAACCCGCGCGCGCAGTGGGTGCGGCTCATGGACGCCCGCCGCCCGACCTACGAGCGGCTGGCCACCCTGCGCGTCAACACCGCCGGTCGCACACCGCAGGACATCGCCGCCGAGATCGCCGAAGCCCTGGGGGAGCAGCAGTGACCGAGCCGACCCGGATCAGCGTGGGCGGGGACTACGACGTCGTCATCGGCACCGGCCTGCTGGCCGAGCTGCCCGGCCTGCTCGGGGAGGGCGTGGAGCGGGTGCTGGTCATCCACCCCCGCGCTCTGCGCGCCACCGGCGAGGCCGTGCGCGATGACCTTGCGGCAGAAGGGTTCTCGGCGTTCGTGGCTGAGGTGCCCGACGCCGAGGAGGCCAAGTCCGCCGAGGTGGCGGCGTTCCTGTGGGGCGTCCTGGGGCAGGCGGGCTTCACCCGGTCCGACGCGGTCGTGGCCGTCGGTGGCGGCACGGTCACCGACCTGGCCGGCTTCGTCGCCGCCACGTGGCTGCGCGGGGTCACGGTCGTGCACGTGCCGACCACGCTGCTGGGGATGGTCGACGCCGCGGTCGGCGGCAAGACCGGCATCAACACGGCCGAGGGCAAGAACCTCGTCGGGGCCTTCCACCCGCCGGCGGGGGTGCTGTGCGACCTGGCCACCCTGACGACGCTGCCGAAGCACGACTTCGTGGCCGGCATGGCCGAGGTGGTCAAGTGCGGCTTCATCGCCGACCCCCGCATCCTCGAGCTGGTCGAGGCCGACCCGGAGGCAGCCACCCACGCCGAGGGCGGGCCGGTGCGGGAGCTCATCGAGCGGGCGGTCTCGGTCAAGGCCGGTGTCGTGGCGCAGGACCTGCGCGAGTCATCGCTGCGGGAGATCCTCAACTACGGCCACACCTTCGGCCACGCCATCGAGCAGGTGGAGCGCTACTCCTGGCGCCACGGGGCCGCGGTCAGCGTGGGCATGGTCTACGTCGCCGAGCTGGCCCGGCTGGCGGGTCGCCTGGACGACGCCGTGGTCGACCGGCACCGGGAGGTGCTGCGCAGCCTCGGGCTGCCGACGGCCTACCGCGGTGACCGCTGGCCGCGCCTGCTCGAGGCGATGAAGCGCGACAAGAAGAGCCGCGGCTCGATGCTGCGCTTCGTCATCCTGGACGACGTGGGTCGCCCGACCCGGCTGGAGGGTCCCGACCCGGCGCTGCTGCAGGCGGCCTACGCCGAGGTCAGCGAGGACACCGCACCCCGCGGCATCTCCCTGGGCTGACGCGGGACCTCCCGCGAATCACCCGCGCCTCGGCGTCGCCACGCCACAGTCGCGCCCCTGCGGTCGTGACGTCCGCGCCGACGTCCGCGCCGTGACGTCAGCGTCGCGCCGGCACGGCCGGGCAGACCGGACCGGCCACGTGGGTGGTCTGCGGCAGGACCAGGGGCTGCACCATGGTGGTGACCGGACCGGTGGCCGATCCCGGCTCGAGCACGTGGATCACCAGGGTGCGGGTCTGGCCCGGACCGATCTCCAGCTCGGAGGTGAACACCGGGCGCCCGGCCTGCGTGTCCACCGTCAGCAGCGCCTGCCGGCCATCGAGGGTGGCCCCGTCGAACCCCGCGCCCTGGGTGGCGTAGTAGCTGACGAGCAGCCGGTTGGTGCCCGGCGGGACGCTGTGCCTGGGCAGGTCGGCGCGCCCCGCGACGTAGTCGGTCAGGCCGGAACGCGGAGCGCCGTTGGTGAGCCGGATCGTCACCGTCGCCGGGCGCAGGCTGCCCTGGCAGGAGCTGCTGCGGTAGGTGACGTCGCGGGCGAGGTAGTAGTCGAGCTTGTTGCCACCGCCGTTGTTGATGACCACGGCGGAGAACGGGCCCCTGGTGTCGCTGAGCGTGCCGCCGACCGGCTGCCGGGCCAGCACCTGCTGCTCGGCCGGGTGGGTGCTGTAGAGCATGAGCCGGCGCTCGCCGACGGCCTTGCCCAGCGCGTCGGCGAGCCGCATCGCCCTGGCCGGCCCGCGTTGCAGCACGTCGTCGGCGACGGCCCTGGCCACCAGCACGAGGAACGCCTTGCGCTGGACCGGGTCGGTGAACCGGGCGTAGGCGTCCCGCTCGGTGAGCGACACGACGTTGGCGGCGTTGAGCACGGTCCCGTCGGCCAGGCGCGTCGGCCCGGTGACGGCGAGCAGCATGGCCAGCGCCGAGGGGTCGGTGGCGATTGCCCCGTCGAGGTGCTGCCCGCTGCGGGCCTGCCAGAAGCGCATGAGCAGCTGCGCCGCGTCGGGGAAATCGGGGCCTGAGGTCGTGTTCCCGAAGACGCGGTCGGGTGCGGCGCCCTGGAAGTGCTGGGCATAGTCGGCGCTGAGCCCGCCGAGACCCACCCGCAGACCGCCGAAGTCGCTGTCGACGCCGAAGTGCTCGAAGGTCAGCCGACCCCGGTCGGCGCGCAGGATCGCGTAGGCGCCGGGCAGGCCACCCAGGCCGCGCGCCTCGGTGCTGTTCTCGAACGCGACGAGGTAGCGGCGGGTGCCGTCGGCGCCCATCATCGGCGGCACCAGCGTGACGACGTCGCGGGTGGTGGCCAGCTGCGTGCTGAGGTCGCCGACCTGCCCGACCAGCTGGGCCCGGGCGCGGTCGACGGCGCCGATCCCGGTCGACGCGGGCAGGGCCCGCACGCGGGCGAGGATCTCCTGCGCCCGGGTCTGGGCGAGGGAGAGCGGCTCGCGGGCCGCGGTGATCGGGGCCAGGTCGACCCCGCCGGGACGGTGCAGGTCGCGGGCGAGCAGCTGGTGCTGCACCGCACGCAGCTCGGGCAGCACGTCGTGCGACAGGTCCGCGACGGCGGCCGAGGCCCCAGCCACGGTGGTGAACGGCCGGCCCGCGACGGGGACGGCGGAGGCCAGCTGCCAGACCGGCCCGGAGGTCAGGGCCCGGGCCGCGTCCGCGTCACGCTGGACCTGCCGCAGCCGGTCATCCACCTCTGTGGCGGGTGCGTCACGGCGGACCAGGTCAGCGCGCAGCAGACCGACCGCCACCTGCGCGTCACGCAGGTGGCGGTCGGTCTGGACAGCGGACCACGCCAGGGCCACTCCGTAGAGGACCACGGCCACAGCAACGGCATACGCCCCACGGCGCAGACCTCGGCGACGGCCGGGCAACTCCCCGGAGGTCAGGCTGCGGAGCCGGCGCTCTTGCGGCGCTGCGAGGCGACCACGAGGGCGCCACCGCCGACGAGGAGCACCAGGCCCGCGCCGACCGTCTTGGCCACGTCAGCGCCGGTGAAGGCCAGCGAGGCGGAGGTGGCAGAGGTGGCAGAGGTGGCGGAGGTGCCGGTGCCCGTGCCGGCCGTGGTGCCCGTGCCCGCCGTCGTGCCCGCGCCCGCCGTGGTGCCCGCGCCGGCCGAGCTCAGGACCGTGAACGAGGTGCTCTTGGAGACACCCGAGGGGGCCCCGGTCAGCGTGAAGGTGTGGGTGCCCGGCTTGAGGTTGCTCGGGACCCGGAACGTGCCGGAGACGACGCCGCCCCCGCTGGAGCGCCAGGAACCCACGACCTGCGGCGTGGACCGGACGACGCCGGTGACGAGCTCCTTGCTGCCAAAGCCCCTGGCCTGGAAGGAGACCTTCTCGCCGGGCGTGACGGTGGTGTCGCTCATGGCGATGGTGCACTGGCTGGCCGGGTAGCCCCCCTGGCACGTCGCGGCGTCGGCCGCACCCGCGATGGCGACAGAAGCACCCGTGAGTGCAGCAGAAAGACTCACGGCAGCGAGGGCTGCCTTGAGAGCGCGCATGTGTTTCTCCCCTGTAATCGGAATCCGCGATGGTGATCCATTGCGAAAGGTAGCGGAGAATGTCCGGCTGCGTGCTCTTTCTCATGAATTCGCCAACTGGCCCTGTCTTTGCCGAGTGGGCCTTGTCGGGCTCCTCCTAGAATTCCCGCATGACGTCTCGCGTGATCGTGCTCAACGGCCCCAACCTGAACCGTCTGGGCACCCGCGAGCCCGAGGTCTACGGCACCGAGTCCCTCGCCGACGTCGAGCGCGCGGTCCGCACCCTGGGCACCGAGCTCGGCCTCGAGGTCGACTTCCGCCAGACCAACGACGAGTCGCAGCTCGTCGGCTGGGTGCACGAGGCCGTCGACGCCGGAGTGGACGTGGTGCTCAACCCGGCGGCGTTCACGCACTACTCGTATGCGCTGCGGGACGCCTGCGCCCTCATCACCTCCGCCGGCAGGCGCCTCGTCGAGGTCCACCTGTCCAACCCGGCGGCGCGGGAGGAGTTCCGGCACACCTCGGTCGTGGCGGGCGTGGCCACGGGGACGGTGGCCGGGTTCGGCACCGGGTCCTACCTGCTCGCACTCCACGCCCTCGTCCGGTGAGCGTCCCCCCGCTGCGCACGGCGCGGCTGCGGCTGGAGCCGCTCGACCCGGCCCGGCACGCCGTTGCCCTGCACGAGCTGTATGCCGCGCCGGAGTTCGCCGCCCACCTCGCCTCGGGGGCGCCCGCCACGGCGGGCGACAAGGCCGACGACCTGCGCGTCTTCGAGGGCCTGCCCCCGGGCCTGGGCGGCTGGGTCGCGCACCTGGCCGACGGCTCGGACGACCCGGGTCGGGTGGTCGGCCGGTTCTCCCTGCGCCCGTGGAAGCACGCCGGCCCCACGGACCCGCCCGAGGTCGGCTGGTTCCTGGCCGTCGACCAGTGGGGTCGCGGGCTCGCCGCCGAGGGGATGCGCGCGGTGCTGCGGTATGCCGCGTGGCAGCTGCACGTGCCGTCGGTCCTGGCCCTGGTCCGGCATGACAACGACCGCAGCCGGGCCCTGGCGCGCCGTCTCGGTGGTGTGGTCACCGGTCAGGGCAGCTGGTACGGCTCCGAGCCGTCGCTGCGCTACGACCTCGCCCTGCCGGTGGTCCGCGAGGGCGGCCCGGCCGACCGTGACGCGGTCATGGACCTGTGGGCGCGGGCCGCCCGTCGACCCGACGGCCGCCCGGCGCCCGAGCTGGGCGAGGCCGCCGCCGACGGCAAGCTCGCCCACGGCATCCGCCGCCTCGCCCACCTCGGGGGCACGCTGGTCGGCTCGGCCATCGGCCAGCAGGCCGTGCAGGGCATCGGCGTCGGGGACGCCGCACCCGTGCCCGGGCTGCTGCACGTCTCGACGGTCGCGACCGACCCTGCCCGCGAGGGCTGGGGCATCGGCACGGCCCTGCTCGCCGACGTCCTCGACCGTGGCCGGGCGCAGGGTTTCGACCGCGCCCAGCTGTGGGTGCTCGAGGACAACCCGCGGGCCCGGGGGATCTACGAGCGGTTCGGCTTCACCGTCACCCCGGAGCACACCCGCGTCGACGAGGCCGGGGACCGGGTGCTGCGCTACGAGCGCCGGCTCTGAGACGGTCCGGACGGCGTCCCACCACGTGGCACCCACCGCCCGGACGCGGTGCGTGACGAGAGGGGTAGCGACAGGGCCTCCCAGGGACCGCACCCGGTGCCTACGGTCGATCCCATGGACACGCTCACCCTGAACAACGACATCGCGATGCCCGCCCTCGGGCTGGGGGTGTTCCAGACCCCGCCGGACGAGACCCGGGCAGCCGTGGAAGCGGCACTGCGCACCGGCTACCGCCACATCGACACCGCCGCGGCATACGGCAACGAGCGCGAGGTCGGCGAGGCCATCCACGCCTCCGGACTGGCCCGCGACGACGTCTTCATCGAGACGAAGATCTGGATCAGCGACTACGGCTACGACCAGACGCTGCACGGCTTCGACAAGAGCGCGGCCAAGCTCGGCGTCGAGCAGATCGACCTGCTGATCCTGCACCAGGCCCTCCCCTCGGAGTTCGACAGGACCCTCGAGGCGTACCGCGCGCTCGAGACCCTGCTCGGCGAGGGCACAGTGCGGGCCATCGGGGTCAGCAACTTCATGGTCGACCACCTCACCGCGCTGCTGGACGCCTCGACGGTCGTGCCGGCGGTCAACCAGATCGAGGTCCACCCCTACTTCCAGCAGCGTGAGGTCCAGGCGTTCGGCGTCGAGCGCGGCATCCTGACCCAGGCGTGGTCGCCCATCGGTGGCATCACCTTCTACCGCGACGGCAGCCACGGCAGCACGCTCGAGGACCCGGTGATCGGCAGGATCGCCGAAGCACACGGCAAGTCGGCTGCGCAGGTGATGCTGCGCTGGCACCTGCAGCAGGGCCGCTCGGTCATCCCGAAGTCGACCAGGCCACACCGCATCGCGGAGAACTTCGACGTCTTCGACTTCGAGCTGGACGAGGACGAGCTGGCCGCGGTGGACGGTCTCGACACTGGTCGTCGCGGCGGCCCGGAGCCGGCCGACATCACCCTGGAGCGGTTCGGCCGTCCGATCCCCGAGGCCTGAACGCCCGTGACCGCACCACGAACGCCCCACCACCGGAACGAGGGACCATGACCAGCACCCACGACCACCCACGGGTCGCCGTCATCACCGGCGCGTCCTCCGGCATCGGCGAAGCCACCGCCCGGGCCCTCGCAGCAGGCGGCTACCGCGTCGCCCTCCTCGCCCGCCGCCTCGACCGCGTCACCGCCATCGCCGACGAGCTGGGCGACCGGGCCATCGCCATCGAGGCCGACGTCACCGACCGCACCAGCATCGTCGCGGCGGGGCAGCGCGTCCGACAGGAGCTGGGCCGTGCCGACGTCCTCGTCAACAACGCGGGCGTGATGCTGCTCGGCCCCTTCGCCTCCGACCTGCGTGACGACTACCGGCAGATGGTCGAGGTCAACCTCCTCGGCGCGATCACCGCCACCGAGGTCTTCCTGGACCAGCTCACGGACGGCGGCGGAGACATCGTCAACATCTCCTCCGTCGCCGGCCGCACCGCGCGAGCCGGCAACGGCGTCTACGCCGCGACGAAGTGGGGACTCAACGGCTGGTCGGAGTCCCTGCGCCAGGAGCTGCTGCCCGACGTCCGCGTCACCCTCATCGAGCCCGGTGTGGTGGCGACCGAGCTGCCGCAGCACATCACCCACGAGGAGACTCGGCGGGGTGTCGAGCAGCTCTACGGCCGGGCCGAGGTCACCGCCGACGACGTCGCCGAGGTCATCGCCTTCATCCTCAGCCGCCCCAAGCGCCTCGCGATCCACGAAGTGCTGCTGCGTCCCGCCGGACAGCCCTGACGAACGGCTCCGAGAAGCCGCGGGAGGCGGTCCCCGGCCGCCGCCGCGTGCGGGCCGGTGCCCCCGTGCCCGCTAGACTGGCCGGGATCCCGACCTGACCTCACGGGCGCCCGCCTGCGCTGACCCGCGCACCCGGCGGCCCGTCATACGAAAGAGAACCGCGCGTGGCTTCGACCAACGACCTCAAGAACGGCATGGTGCTCAACATCGACGGACAGCTGTGGTCCGTCGTGGAGTTCCAGCACGTCAAGCCGGGCAAGGGCCCGGCCTTCGTGCGCACCAAGCTCAAGGCCGTGCTCTCCGGCAAGGTCGTCGACAAGACGTTCAACGCCGGCACCAAGGTCGAGACCGCCAACGTCGACAAGCGCGACATGCAGTACCTGTACAAGGACGGCAGCGACTTCGTCTTCATGGACGGCTCGACCTACGACCAGATCCACGTCTCCGAGGACGTCGTGGGCAAGTCGGCCGACTTCATGCTGGAGAACCAGGAGGCGATCGTCGCCACCCACGACGGCGTGCCGCTCTACGTGGAGCTGCCGGCCTCCGTGGTGCTGGAGATCACCTACACCGAGCCGGGCCTGCAGGGTGACCGCTCCACCGGTGGCACCAAGCCGGCCACCCTGGAGACCGGCGCGCAGATCGCCGTCCCGCTCTTCCTCGAGACCGGCACCAAGGTCAAGGTGGACACCCGCGACGGGTCCTACCTCGGCCGCGTCAACTGACGCCCGCACCCGACCGGCCCTGACCGCACCACCGAAAGCAGCCCCCTGATGTCCGCCCGCAGCAAGGCCCGCAAGCGCGCCCTCGACATCCTCTTCGAGGCCGAGCAGCGCGGGCTGAACGTCGAGTCCCTGCTCGCCGAGCGCCTCGCGCGCCCCGGCACCGAGGCGCCGCTGAACGAGTACACCGTCGAGCTCGTGCAGGGCGTGGTGCGCAAGTGGACCTCGATCAACGAGCTGCTCTCGACCTACAGCCAGGGCTGGACGATCGAGCGGATGCCCGCGGTCGACCGGGCCATCCTGCGGATCGGCGCGTTCGAGGTGCTCTACGCCGACGACGTGCCCGACGCGGTGGCGATCTCCGAGGCGGTCGCGCTGGCGAAGAGCCTGTCCACCGACGACTCGCCGACGTTCGTCAACGGGCTGCTCGCGCGGATCGCGGAGGTCAAGCCGACGCTGGTCTGAGCCGGCTCAGCTGCTGACCCGGGAGGCTGGGGTGTCCACCAGGACGCCCCAGCCTCTCAGCATCTGCAGCATCCCCGCAGTGTCGACCTGGTGGATCGAGGCCAGCGCGCGCAGGTCCTCCTCGGTCAGCGGCAGCTCGGGGGAGTCCTCCCCGCGCTGGGAGCGCAGCGTCGCGGCATACCGCTCCAGCGCCAGCGTCGGCGCGCCCTGCAGGCGCGCCAGGGCGCGCAGGTCCAGCCCGTATGCCGCGTCCGGCACCGCTCCGGGCACCCCGCCGCCGTCGGGGAGCAGGGCCGCGACGGTCACCCCGTAGAACCGGGCCAGCTCGGCCAGCCGCTCGACCGTCACCGCACGGTCGCCGCGCTCCCAGGAGCCCACGACGACCGCCTTGAACCGGCCCCCGGAGCGGTCCTGGACGGCCTGCAGGGACAAGCCCTGCTGGGTGCGCACCGACCGCAGCCGTGCCCCCAGCACCCGCGCGAAGTCCGACGCCACGTCGCCGACCCTACCGCCGGGACATGCCGGTCCTCCTGTGTCGGCGCCCCGCGTCGGTCCGGGTGGCGGGGGGACGGTACGCTGTGCGGCGACCGACATCCTTTAACGACCCGTCCCGTGAGGCGGGGAAGGAGGTCCTGACGCTGATGCGTCCTGACTCTGACGTACCCCCGCAGGCCGCGTCCACGGACGCCGCTCCCCGAGTGGTGATGAGCGAGGCCGACGTCTCGCGGGCCCTGCGCCGCATCGCCCACGAGATCCTCGAGCGGAACAAGGGCGCGCAGTCCCTCGTCGTGCTCGGCATCCCCACCCGTGGCGTGGCCCTGGCCCGCCGCCTCGTGAAGGTCATGGCCGAGGTCGAGGGGCGCGAGGTCCCCGTCGGCGGGCTCGACGTGACGATGTACCGCGACGACCTGCGTCGCAACCCCACCCGCGCGGTGGAGCACACCGACATCCCGGCACCCGGCATCGACGGGCGGACCGTGGTGCTCGTCGACGACGTGCTCTTCTCCGGGCGCACCGTCCGGGCCGCCCTGGACGCCCTGTCCGACCTGGGCCGGCCGCAGGCCGTGCGCCTCGCGGTGCTGGTCGACCGCGGGCACCGCGACCTGCCGATCCGCGCCGACTTCGTGGGCAAGAACCTGCCGACCTCCAGCAGCGAGCGGGTCAGCGTGCGCCTGGCCGAGCACGACGGCGTGGACGAGGTCCTGATCAGTGGAGGGGAGCGTCGATGAGGCACCTGCTGTCCATGCACGACCTCGACCGCGACGGCGTGCTGTCCATCCTGGACACCGCCGCCTCGATGCACGACGTGCAGCGGCGCGAGGTCAAGAAGCTGCCCACCCTGCGCGGCCGCACGGTGGTCAACCTGTTCTTCGAGGACTCCACGCGCACCCGCTCCTCCTTCGAGATCGCGGGCAAGTGGCTCTCGGCCGACGTCATCAACATCTCAGGCAAGGGCTCCTCCACCAGCAAGGGCGAGTCGCTGCGCGACACCGTCCTCACCGTGGCCGCGATGGGAGTCGACGGCCTGGTCATCCGGCACGGTGCCAGCGGCGCGGCCGCCCAGGTCTCTCAGTGGGTGGACGCGGTGGTGGTCAACGCCGGCGACGGCACCCACGAGCACCCCACGCAGGCGCTGCTCGACGCCTACACGATGCGCCAGCGCCTCGGAGACCTCGAGGGCCGGCACGTCGCGATCGTCGGCGACCTGACCCACTCGCGGGTCCTGCGCAGCAACCTCATCTGCCTGCGCACCCTCGGCGCGCGGGTCACCGTCGTCGCCCCGCCGACCCTCATGCCCAGCGGCATCGCCACGTGGGCGGCCGCGGACGGCTTCGAGACCGCCTACGACCTCGACGAGGTCCTGCCGCACGTCGACGCCGTGATGATGCTGCGGGTGCAGCGCGAGCGGATGAGCGGTGGCTACTTCCCGACGCCGCGGGAGTACACCATCGGCTACGGCCTGACCCGCGAGCGGCTGGCGCGGCTGCCCGAGCACGCGGTCATCTGCCACCCCGGCCCGATGAACCGCGGCCTGGAGATCGCCGCCGACGCCGCCGACGCGGCACAGTCCCTGATCCTCGACCAGGTGTCCGCCGGCGTGGCCGTGCGGATGTCGGTCCTCTACCACCTGCTGGCCTCCTCCGGTGCCGGCACCGCCGAAGGGAGCGTGGCGTGAGCCTGCTGATCAAGGGCGCCGACCTCGCCGGTGCCGGCGCCGGCGACCTGCTCGTCCGGGACGGCGTCATCGTCGAGGCCGGCACGGTCAGCGCGCCCGCCGACGCCGAGGTCATCGATGCCGACGGCCTGGTCGCCCTGCCCGGGCTGGTCGACCTGCACACCCACCTGCGCGAGCCCGGCCGCGAGGACGCCGAGACCATCGCCAGCGGCTCGGCCGCGGCGGCGGTCGGCGGCTACACCGCGGTGCTCGCCATGGCCAACACCTCGCCGGTCACCGACACCGCCGAGGCGGCCGAGCGGGTCGCCGAGCTGGGGCAGCGGGCCGGCCTGGTCGACGTGCAGCCGGTGGGCGCCGTCACCAAGGCGCTGGCCGGCGAGGAGCTCGCCGAGCTCGGCCTCATGGCGCGCAGCCGGGCCCGGGTGCGCGTCTTCTCCGACGACGGCCGCTGCGTCGCCGACGCCCGCGTGATGCGCCGCGCCCTGGAGTACGTCAAGGCCTTCGGCGGCGTCGTGTCCCAGCACTCCCAGGACCCGCGCCTGGCCGGCCCGGACGCCTGCTGCCACGAGGGCGAGCTCTCCGGCCGGCTCGGGCTGCCCGGCTGGCCCTCGGTCGCCGAGGAGAGCATCGTCGCGCGCGACGTCATGCTGGCCCGGCACACCGGCTCGCGCGTCCACGTCGCCCACGCCTCCACCGCCGGCACCGTCGAGGTGCTGCGCTGGGCCAGGGCGCAGGGCATCGCGGTGACCGCCGAGGTCACCCCGCACCACCTGGTGCTGACCACCGACCTGCTCGCCGGCTACGACCCGACGTTCAAGGTCAACCCGCCGCTGCGCCCGGCCGAGGACGTCGAGGCCCTGCGCGAGGCGCTCGCCGACGGCACCATCGACGCGGTCGCCACCGACCACGCGCCGCACGCCCGGCACGACAAGGAGCACGCCTTCGTCGACGCCGCGTTCGGGATGCTCGGCCTGGAGACCGCCCTGTCCGTCGTCAGCGACGTCATGGTCGGCTCCGGCCGGCTGGACTGGGCCGGGGTCGCCCGCGTCATGTCGGTCAACCCGGCCCGGATCGCCGGACTGTCCGGCCACGGCCGCCCCCTCGCCGTCGGCGAGCCGGCCAACCTCACCCTTGTCGACCCCGACGCCACGGTCACCATCGACCGGCAGGCGTCCCACTCGCTGTCCCGCAACAACCCCTGGCACGGCCACACCCTCACCGGTGCGGTCCACGCCACGGTGCTGCGGGGCCGTCCCACGGTGCTGAAGGGAGCCCTGGCATGACCCGCCTGCAGGCAGTGGGGGTGCTGCTGATCGTCCTCGGGGTGGTCTACGCCCTGATGTACCTCGGGTGGCTGCGCCGCGCGCGCCGTCACCAGTCCGCCGCGGTCGCCGCCGCGACCGGGACCCCGGTGGCCACCTACCGCGCCGACCCGGTCCCGCGCGACGCGACGGGGGAGATCCCCGTGGTCGTCGCGCCGGCGCAGGACGACGCGCCGACGTTGATGTCCCTGGAGGAGACCGGTCAGTTCGAGCTGCCCATGGCCATCGACGACTGGGCCCGCGCCGAGGGCACCTACGTCAGCACCACCATCGCCGTCTCCCGCCTCGAGCGGGTCAACGCGGCCGGACTGGGCGCGAAGTCCGAGGCGACGATGGTCGTCGACGGCGCCGGGGTGCGCTGGGAGCGCCAGGGCGCGGTGCCGGTGCACGTCGAGCGGCACACCGTCACCTCGGTGCGCCTCGACCGCGGCATGGCCGGCAAGTTCGTCGGGCAGAACCGCCTCGTCGTGGTCTCCTGGCGAGCCCCCGACGGCCAGATCTACGACACGGGGTTCCTGCCCCGCTTCAAGACCGACACCGACGCGCTGATCGAGGCCGTGAACCGGCTGATCGAGGACGGAGACCTGTGAACGCCCATCCCGGCCTGCTCGAGCGTGAGCCCGCGATCCTCGTCCTGGAGGACGGGCGAGCCTTCTGCGGCGACGCCTACGGTGCGGTGGGCGAGACCGTCGGCGAGGCGGTCTTCTCCACCGGCATGACCGGCTACCAGGAGACGCTCACCGACCCCAGCTACCACCGGCAGGTGGTCGTCATGACCGCCCCGCACGTCGGCAACACCGGCGTCAACGACGAGGACCCCGAGTCCCGGCGCATCTGGGTCGCCGGCTACGTGGTGCGCGACCCCGCGGTGCGCCCGTCGAGCTGGCGCTCGCAGCGCACCCTCGAGGACGAGCTCGCCGCGCAGGGCGTCGTCGGCATCAGCGGCATCGACACCCGTGCCCTGACCCGCCACCTGCGCGAGCGCGGCGCGATGCGGGTCGGGGTCTTCTCCGGCGCCGCCGCCCGCGAGCCGCAGGACCGGCTGCTCGACCGCGTCCGGACCGCCCCGCAGATGAGCGGCGCGGCCCTCGCCGGCGAGGTCACCACCCCCGAGCCCTACGTCGTGCCGGCGGTGGGGGAGAAGCGGTTCACCGTCGCGGCCCTCGACCTCGGCATCAAGGCGATGACGCCGGCGCTCATGGCGCAGCAGGGCATCGAGGTGCACGTGCTGCCGGCCACGGCCACGTTCGAGCAGGTGACGGCGCTGTCCCCGGACGGCGTCTTCTTCTCGAACGGGCCCGGCGACCCGGCGAGCGCCGAGCACGAGGTCACCCTGCTGCGGCAGGTCCTCGACGCACGGATCCCGTTCTTCGGCATCTGCTTCGGCAACCAGCTGCTCGGCCGGGCCCTCGGCTTCGGCACCTACAAGCTCAAGTACGGCCACCGCGGGATCAACCAGCCGGTCATCGACCGCACCACCGGAAAGGTCGAGGTCACCGCGCACAACCCCGGCTTCGCCGTGGACGCACCGCTGGAGGGTGAGGTCACCGCCCCCGGCAACCCGGCATACGGGCGGGTGCGGGTCTCCCACGTCTGCCTCAACGACGACGTCGTCGAGGGCCTGGAGTGCCTGGACCTGCCGGCCTACTCGGTGCAGTACCACCCCGAGGCGGCGGCCGGCCCGCACGACGCCGGCTACCTGTTCGACCGCTTCGTCTCGCTCATGGAGCGGCGACGACACGGCGAGGACCCGAGCGACGAAGGAGCGAGGCCCGGAGCCTCGAGAAGCGCGACCGAAGACACGAATGCGACCAAGGAGGCCGGCGCCTGATGCCCCGCCGCACCGACATCAACAGCGTCCTGGTCATCGGGTCCGGCCCGATCGTCATCGGCCAGGCCTGCGAGTTCGACTACTCCGGCACCCAGGCCTGCCGCGTCCTGCGCGAGGAGGGCATCCGGGTCATCCTGGTCAACTCCAACCCGGCGACGATCATGACCGACCCGGAGTTCGCCGACGCGACCTACGTCGAGCCGATCACCCCCGAGGTCATCGAGACGATCATCGCCAAGGAGCGCCCGGACGCGGTCCTGGCCACCCTCGGCGGGCAGACCGCCCTGAACGCGGCGATCGCGTTGCACGACAACGGGGTCCTGGAGAAGTACAACTGCCCGCTCATCGGCGCCAACGTCGACGCGATCCAGCTCGGCGAGGACCGGCAGGCGTTCAAGGGCGTCGTCCAGCGCTGTGGCGCCGAGGTGGCCCGCTCGATCATCGCGCACACCATGGAGGAGTGCCTCGCGGCGGCCGAGGAGCTCGGCTACCCCATGGTCGTGCGCCCGTCCTTCACCATGGGCGGCCTCGGCTCCGGCTTCGCCCACGACGAGGAGGACCTGCGCCGTATCGCGGGTGCCGGCCTGCACGACAGCCCCACCACCGAGGTGCTCCTGGAGGAGTCCATCCTCGGCTGGAAGGAGTACGAGCTCGAGGTCATGCGCGACCACGCCGACAACGTCGTGGTCGTCTGCTCGATCGAGAACCTCGACCCGATGGGCGTGCACACCGGCGACTCGATCACGGTCGCCCCCGCGCTGACCCTGACCGACCGCGAGTACCAGCGGCTGCGCGACATCGGCATCAAGGTCATCCGCGAGGTCGGCGTCGACACCGGCGGCTGCAACATCCAGTTCGCGGTCAACCCCGCCGACGGCCGCATCATCGTCATCGAGATGAACCCGCGGGTGTCGCGTTCCTCGGCGCTGGCGTCCAAGGCGACCGGCTTCCCGATCGCCAAGATCGCCGCGAAGATGGCCGTCGGCTACACCCTCGACGAGGTGCCCAACGACATCACCCGCAAGACGCCGGCCAGCTTCGAGCCGACCCTGGACTACGTCGTGGTCAAGGTGCCGCGGTTCGCGTTCGAGAAGTTCCCCGCCGCCGACCCGACGCTCACCACGACGATGAAGTCGGTCGGCGAGGCCATGGCCATCGGGCGCAGCTTCACCGAGGCACTGCAGAAGGCGCTGCGCTCCCTGGAGCGCAAGGGGTCCAGCTTCCACTGGCGCCGCGACGAGGCCCCCTCCAAGGAGCAGGCCCGCGCGCTGCTGGACCAGGCCCGCACGCCCACCGACGGCCGGATCGTCCTGGTGCAGCAGGCGCTGCGCGGCGGGCTGACCGTGGAGCAGGTGCACGAGGCCACCGGCATCGACCCGTGGTTCCTGGACCAGATGCAGCTCATCAACCAGGTCGCCGACACGATCGCGGCGGCGGACCAGCTGTCCCCGCGGCTGCTGCGCCTGGCCAAGCGGCACGGCTTCTCCGACGCCCAGATCGCCGAGCTCACCGGCATGCCCGAGGCCGTGGTCCGCGGGGTGCGGCACGCCCTCGGGGTGCGCCCGGTCTACAAGACGGTCGACACCTGCGCGGCGGAGTTCGCGGCGCAGACGCCCTACCACTACAGCTCCTACGACGAGGAGACCGAGGTGCAGCCGCGCGAGCGGCCCGCAGTGATCATCCTCGGCTCGGGACCGAACCGGATCGGCCAGGGCGTGGAGTTCGACTACTCCTGCGTCCACGCCAGCTTCGCGTTGCGCGACCACGGCTTCGACACGGTCATGGTCAACTGCAACCCCGAGACGGTCTCCACCGACTACGACACCTCCAGCCGGCTGTACTTCGAGCCGCTCACCCTGGAGGACGTGCTCGAGGTCGTCCACGCCGAGCGGCAGGCCGGCCCGGTCGCCGGCGTCGTGGTGCAGCTCGGCGGGCAGACCCCGCTCGGGCTGGCCCAGGCGCTCAAGGACGAGGGCGTGCCGGTGGTCGGCACCTCCCCGGAGGCGATCCACCTCGCCGAGGACCGCGGCGCCTTCGGCCGCGTCCTGCACGAGGCGCAGCTGCCCGCTCCCCGCCACGGCACGGCATACAGCGCGGAGGAGGCCATCGAGGTGGCCCGGGAGATCGGCTACCCGGTCCTCGTCCGGCCCTCCTACGTCCTCGGCGGGCGCGGCATGGAGATCGTGTACGACGACGAGACGCTCGCCGGCTACGTCACCCGCGCGACGCACGCCTCCCCGGAGCACCCGGTCCTGGTCGACCGGTTCCTCGACGAGGCGATCGAGATCGACGTCGACGCGCTCTACGACGGCCACGAGATGTACCTCGGCGGGATCATGGAGCACATCGAGGAGGCCGGCATCCACTCCGGTGACTCCGCGTGCGTGCTGCCGCCGGTGACTCTCGGGCCCGAGGAGCTCAGCCGGGTGCGCGAGTCCACCCTCAAGCTGGCGCAGGGCATCGGGGTCAAGGGCCTGATGAACGTGCAGTTCGCGCTGGCCCAGGACGTCCTCTACGTGCTCGAGGCCAACCCGCGGGCCAGCCGCACGGTGCCGTTCGTGGCCAAGGCCACCGGCGTGCCGCTGGCGCGGGCCGCGGCCCGCGTCATGCTCGGCGCCTCGATCGCCGAGCTGCGCGCCGAGGGGATGCTCCCGCCGGAGGGCGACGGTGGCCGGATGCCGGCCCACGCGCCGATGGCGGTCAAGGAGGCGGTGTTGCCGTTCAAGCGGTTCCGCACCCGCGAGGGCCAGGTCGTCGACAGCCTGCTCGGGCCGGAGATGCGCTCCACCGGCGAGGTCATGGGCATCGACGCCGACTTCGGCGCGGCGTTCGCCAAGAGCCAGCTCGGCTCGATCAGCGGCCTGCCGCGCAAGGGCACGGTCTTCGTCTCCGTGGCCAACCGCGACAAGCGGGGCATGATCTTCCCGGTCAAACGCCTGGCCGACCTCGGCTTCGACCTCATCGCCACCGCGGGCACCGCAGAGGTGTTGCGCCGCAACGGGATCCACGCCGAGGTCGTGCGCAAGCACAGCCAGGGGCAGGGCACCGACGGCGAGCCGACCATCGTCGACCGGATCCTAGCCGGCGAGGTGGGCATGGTGGTCAACACCCCGTCGGGCCGGGACGCCCGCGCCGACGGCTACGCGATCCGCGCGGCCACGACGAGCATGGACCGCCCGATCATCACCACGGTGCAGCAGCTGGCCGCGGCGGTGCAGGGCATCGAGGCGCAGATGGCCGGGCCGGTGCGGGTGAAGTCGCTGCAGGACCATGCCAGCGACCTGGACCTCTACGGCCGTGGGGTGACCGCGTGATCTGCGGCGGGGGAGCGGAGGCGGCCGCCGAGGTGGCCGCCGACCTCCCCGCGGCCCGGCTGGTGCCGGAGGCCGGGCGCGCGCCGGCGCCGACGCCCTTCGGGGCGCGGTTGCGGGCCGCGATGGACGCCCACGGGCCGCTGTGCGTGGGGATCGACCCGCACGACGCCCTCCTCGCCGCGTGGGGCCTGCCGGCCACCCTCGCCGGGCTGGAGCGCTTCGCCGCCACCTGCGTCGAGGCGTTCGCCGGCCGGGTGGCCTGCGTCAAGCCGCAGTCGGCGTTCTTCGAGCGGTTCGGCTCGGCCGGCGTCGCGGTGCTCGAGCGCACCCTCGCCGACCTGCGCGAGGCCGGGACCCTGTCGTTGCTGGACGCCAAGCGCGGCGACATCGGCTCGACCATGGCCGCCTACGCCCGGGCCTACCTCGGCGAGGACAGCCCGCTGCGGGCCGACGCCGTGACGCTGAGCCCGTTCCTGGGCTACGAGTCGCTGCGCCCTGCCCTGGACCAGGCGGCCGCCACGGGCCGGGGCGTGTTCGTCCTGGCGCTCACCTCCAACCCCGAGGGCGCGAGCGTCCAGCACGCGATGCTGGACCGGCGCAGCGTCGCCGGCCGGGTCGTCGACGGGGTCACCGCCGACAACGCCGGGGCCGACCCGCTGGGCAGCGTCGGCCTGGTCGTCGGCGCCACCGTGGGCGCGGCGGTGCAGGAGCTGGCCCTCGACCTGGCTGCGGCCAACGCGCCGCTGCTGGCCCCCGGCGTGGGCGCCCAGGGCGGCACCGCCGAGAGCCTGCGCGCCGTGTTCGGCGGCGCGCTGGGCAACGTCCTGGCCAGCAGCAGCCGCGAGGTGCTCG